>NZ_CP020028.1:1327500-1649375 GCF_002240415.1 Paenibacillus kribbensis | reverse complement strand
CTACACGCATGTTGCATTCACTGGCAGTCAATGGGGAAGGGCCCAGATCACTTGCGCGGGTATCATCGAATGGAGTGCCGGTGAATAGCCTCAAATTGTGCGCTGTGATTCTGATTGTGGGGTCCATGGTTGCTTATATCGCTCAAGATGGACTGTTCCGTATTTTGATGGCTGTACCTGGCTTTGTCGTGCTGCTCGTCTGGAGCTGTATTTGCCTGTCCCAGTTGAAACTGCGCAAATCTTACCCGGTGGAACCCACTTTCAAGATATGGGGATTTCCCTATATCACGGCAATAACCATTGGATGTCTGTGGGTGATTGCATTTCTGTTCCTGCTGGACCCGCAAAATCGGATCAGCATTAGCGTATGCGTGGCTTTCATGGCATTCCTGATCATTTGGTCTTTGGTAAAGTTCCGGAGAAAGCAGGCGTAAGCAGCTTATGATTCAATCGTATCTGTTTCCTGTTTCATATGCTTTTCTGGCGTTCCCTTTTGCTGCGTTATTGTTTACACTGCCTTTTCTCATCGTGCAATATCGCAGACATGGCTATATTCACAAGGCTAGAGCATGGCTGCTTTATCTGATGCTTTTATACTTGATGAACGCCTTCTTTTTGGTCATTTTACCGCTTCCGTCATCGCGTCATAACGCAGCATTAGCCGGGGGAGCGCTGCAATTCATACCCTTGCAATTCATTCACGACATTGTAAGAGAAACATCGGTCTCACCCGCTCATCCCTCCGGTTATCTTCATGTGCTGAAGGAGCGGGCTTTCCTGCAAGTGGCTTTTAACGTCCTTATGACCGTGCCCTTTGGCATATTCTTGCGTTATTATTTCCGTGCACGATGGGGATGGTGCCTGATTCTGTCCTTTACCTTGTCCCTTTTCTTTGAGGTAACGCAGCTGACAGGATTGTATGGATTTTTCGACCATGCGTATCGCGTGTTCGATGTGGACGACCTGATGGCTAATACATTGGGCGGTATGCTGGGCTTTTTATTGGGCGAATGGTTTTCACGTTTCCTTCCCCGCCTGGAGCATTTGGACAAGCATTTGGACATTACGACCAAGCGGGTATCCTATACGAGACGAGGCGTAGCCTTTTTCCTGGATTCTATCGTTTGGACTGGGCTGCTCGGCATCATGGAATCCCTGCATGTACCTGCTGCTTTCTGGGTTACCAGCGGGGTGTACTTTATGGTCGTGCCTTACCTGACAAATGGGAGAACTCCAGGGAAATGGCTGGTGCGTATTCATCTTACAGGGACGGGAAAACGAATTTCCCTGTGGGGGCTCATCAAGCGCTATAGTCTCTTATACTGGTTGTATTTCGGGCTTAACTATGTGCTGGGTGGTCCTGTGTTATGGTCTCAGGTCTCTCCATGGGTAAGTGTCCTAATCAGCCTCTTATTGCTGGTGATGAACGGATGGTTCTTTTTCCATCTCGTCATACGCCTGTTCAAGAAAGGCCCCTTATTCTACGAAGAGCTTAGTCATACTTGGCATCAGATTAGTTGGCCCAAGCACTATCACCATCCTCAAGGTGACACCGTTGATGCTGTAGAACCACCGGGAGCTCATATGGACATCTAAGTCAGCACAAAAAACAGGCGAAGCAAAGGAAGTTCCTTGGCTTCGCCTGTTTTTATGTTGTATATAAACGATAGCTCGCAGCTCTTATTTCCACTGTGCAATTTGATCAATGGGCAAGCGTGTTGACGGATGACCGTCGTTAACCCCTTTACCCATGGAAATGAGCATTACAGGTACATAACGCTCTTTATCCAGACCAAAGGCTTCAGCAATTCTAGCCTTGTCATAACCACCGATAGGGTTGGTGTCGTAGCCGTGAGCGCGCGCTACCAGCATGAGCTGCATAGATACCAGACCACCGTCGATCAGCACCGTTTCTTTGTTCACAACCGGATCAAGCGCTGCAAAATGGGCCGCTACTTTCTCCTGCTGCATTTCCTTTACATCCTTTGGCATATAACCCAATTCTACAGCTTCTCCGAAAATTTGCTCAAAATAATCAAAGTTGTTCAAATCTCCGAACACTGCGATCACTGCCGATGAGGTCTCCACTTGACGTTGGTTAAAACTTGCCAGTGGTGCCAGGGTTGCTTTGCCCTCCGGACTATCAATCACGAGGAAGCGCCATGGCTGCAGGTTAATGGAAGATGGGGCGCGTGTAGCTTCCGTCAAAATCTCAGTCATTTCCTCGCGGCTGATCTTCACGGACGGATCGTATACTTTCACCGAACGACGTCCGAGTGCAATCTCTTTAAAATCATTCGTTTTTACAGTTGTGTTCGTATTGCTCATTCCAATCTCTCCTTGTTCCCCTACGGGTATAATTTGTCATGATAAAATTTCAATCAGTCCATATCGGAAATATGACCATTCATGACTTGCAGCATTTCAGCCAGCTGTCGCCGCTGTGCCTCGTCGAAGCTTTGGAGCAGCCGATCCACAAACTGCGTTCTCTCCTGCATAAAGGTGATCATGTGCTCACGGCCATAATCGGTCAGGCTTACCAAGGTAACCCTGTTGTCCTCCGGCTTGGTGCGTCGTGTGACCATAGCATTCGCTTCAAGCTGCTTCAAATGGCGAGTTACGGCGGCGGCGTCGATGCCAACCTCTTTTTGCAGCAGAGTTTGACTGATCTCCTCCACCTGATACAGCTTGCACATCAGCTGCAATCTGGATGCGCTGATTCCTGCACAACGCTCAAACTTGGAGCTCATCTGCTTGTTCAGCAACAGCAGCATTTCAAAAATATACTCAGCGTCAGATGATGTTTGGGTGATAGCAATCTCTCCTCCTTAAGCATGTGCCAGGCTTTGCGATCCAACCTTTGACCCATCAATGATTGATCTATCAAGTAATATACATCCGCTTTATAAATAAATCAAGTCCCTGAGAAAAATAAAGTGCCTCTTGGCAAATAAAAGCTGAGCGCCCTTGCGAGGGACACTCAGCTTCTCATTTTATTAGCTAGCTTATTGTAATATTACGTGTGTTCACTTATTTCTCTACTTGTATCCTGGGCTGCCGTTGACTTAGACAATCCCGTGGGACAGCATAGCGTCAGCCACACGAACGAATCCAGCGATGTTCGCACCGACAACCAGATTGCCTGGCACGCCGTATTCCTCAGCCGCCTTCACGCTGTTGGCATAGATATTTTTCATAATATCATGCAGCTTGGCGTCCACTTCCTCAAAGGTCCATGATAAGCGCATGCTATTCTGTGACATTTCGAGCGCAGAGACCGCAACCCCGCCTGCATTGGCAGCTTTGGCTGGCCCAAACAGTACTCCACTGTCCAAAAATACTTCAATTGCTTGTAGCGTGGATGGCATATTGGCACCTTCACCCACAGCTTTTACGCCATTGCTCACCAGCACCTGTGCTGCATGCTCGTCAATTTCGTTCTGTGTGGCACATGGCAGTGCGATATCGCATGGAATCGACCAGATGCCGGAACAGCCCTCTGTATATATTGCGCCTGGACGCTCTTTGGTATACTCGCTAATCCGCAGACGGTTTACTTCTTTGATCTGCTTCACCAATTCCAAATCAATGCCTTCGGGATCATAAATGTAGCCATTCGAATCACTACAGGCAACGACTGTAGCACCGAGCTGCTGTGCCTTTTCAATCGCATAAATGGATACATTCCCCGAGCCCGACACGACCACTCGCTTACCTTCAAAGGACGATCCCTGAGCCTGCAGCATCTCATTTACAAAGTACACACAGCCGTAGCCTGTCGCTTCTGTACGCGTGAGGCTACCTCCGTAATGAACCCCTTTACCTGTCAGGACACCGCCTTCATGCCCTCCGCGAATCCGCTTGTACTGCCCGAACAGGTAACCAATCTCACGGCCGCCTACCCCAATATCCCCTGCCGGAACGTCGGCATCCGGGCCGATATATTTGTACAGCTCGGTCATGAAGCTTTGTGTAAAGCGCATAACTTCGTTATCTGATTTCCCTTTGGGATCAAAATCGGAGCCGCCTTTGCCACCCCCAATGGGGAGACCTGTCAATGCATTCTTGAAAATTTGCTCAAAGCCCAAAAATTTGACGATTCCCAGATATACAGACGGATGGAAGCGAAGTCCACCTTTATAAGGCCCAATCGCACTGTTAAACTGTACGCGGAAGCCGCGGTTGACCTGTACATTCCCTGCATCATCCACCCAAGGCACACGGAAGGTAATGACACGCTCCGGCTCCACCAGCCGTTCCAAAAGCCCCTGTTGCATATACTTGGGATGCTTAGCCAGCACGGGAACCAACGAATCCAATATTTCTTTGACGGCCTGATGAAATTCATTTTCATGAGGATTGCGCGCGATAACCTTTTCAAAAACGGACTGCACATATTCGGCTGCTGCCTGTTGACTCTGCTCTGAACGGATAATGGTCACTTTTCAATACACCCCTTTATAATTAGCCCCTCTGTAAGACGATGATCCAGGTTGATCTACACCCGCGAGAGTGGAAGTTTATGTATTCATAAAATTTAGTTAACTATACATGATTTTTAATATAAATACATCTAATTTGCTTATAAAAATAATTTGTCCCCTATATTAAATAACTCTATAAACCTCTCATACCCTGTTATATTCACAAGGCTTAATCCCTTGATTTACAGGCTTTTTTCATGATTTTCACATGTTCTATACCTTACTCAATATGGGACAATTATGTGAACGAATGAAGCCAACTCTCAATTTGGACAGGTGAAATCATACCGTATATCATTTCCTCTGTCTTCGATACACATACAGCCTTTCCGGCAAATATGGAGGTAACAAAAAGAGACCACGCACAGGGCGTAGCCTCTTTTCCTCATCCTATTGGGATATAGCTCGTCATTGCTGAAATGATCCTCTACACATAAAAGGCTTCAAGCTGACGCACGATTTCTGCCTCGTCATGCTCTACCACCTGCTGGTGCTGTGGCTTGGAGAACAATTGTTCAATTGGCGCCGGGAACTCCTGCTGAATATCCACCAGACGGATGGCTTCATCGAATTTGGCCGGATGCGCTGTCGCAAAGGTCACACATACTTCATCCGCTCCATTATACGCCTCATACGCAGCAATACCGCAAGCTGTATGCGGGTCCAGCAAATAATCGTATTCGGCCTTGTATTTTTTGATCAGGTCCAGACACTGCTCATTCGAAGCACCGAGAGCTTCAAAATCCTGCTGTACCCGTTGCAAATCCTCTGCACTGATCACAATCCGCCCCTCGGTTTTGAGGTTATTCATGTATTCCGATACCTTGGCTGCATCTTCTCCGAGGAAGTAGTACAGATATCTTTCGAAATTGCTTGCCACCTGAATGTCCATGGAAGGACTGTATGTGCTTTTGAAGTCGCCCGGTTTGTATTCGCCTGTCTTCACGAAGCGCTCCAAAATATTATTTTCATTCGTTGCAATGATCAGCTTATGGATCGGCAGACCCATTTTCTTCGCGAGAAAGCCGGAAAAAATATTGCCAAAGTTGCCGGATGGCACGCTGACATTGATCTTCTTCGTACCCGCAGACTCCTGCGCCCGGAAATAGGCATAGAAGTAATATACCGTCTGCGCCAAAATACGCACAAAGTTAATCGAATTAATCGCACGCAGATGATGCTTGCCTTTGAAATCGAGATCTGCAAACAGGTCCTTGATGACTTTTTGACAATCGTCAAAGTTTCCTTGTACAGACAGATTGAGTACATTTTTATCGTCAACCGTCGTCATTTGCAGCTCCTGTACCTTGCTCACCTTTTGATGCGGATGCAAAATACAGATTTTAATGCCTTCCTTGCCACGCACGCCCTGAATGGCTGCCGCCCCGGTATCGCCTGAGGTTGCGCCCAAAATGTGAATGATCTCATTCTGCTTTTTGGATACATAGGAATAAAATTCACCCATAAATTGCAGCGCCACATCCTTGAACGCAAACGTAGGGCCATGGAACAGCTCCAGAATAGACAGAGATTCGTTAATCTTCTTCACTGGCGTAACTTCCGGGTGACGGAAGCTTGCATAACTGCGTTCCACCAGCTGCTCCAAATCTTCACGAGGAATTTCATCATTGATATACAGCGCAAAAACTTTCAGCAGCAGCTCTCTGTAGCTCAATGTTGCCCATTGCTCCAGCGTAGCCGCAGGCACCACCGGAATCTGCTCCGGTACCATCAAACCGCCATCGTCAGCTAACCCCATGAGCACGGTATCAATAAATCCCTTAGCTTCTACTTGACCTCTAGTGCTTATATATCTCATATACATCCTCCAATAAAAATTCAATTCGAACCTTTTTCGAATATATTATTGTCTATAATACCCTGTCGCGGTGCTGTAACCAAGCTTTTTTTCATATTTTTAAAACCTTTCTCCTACTTTACCATACCCCGAAGCATCAGGCATCTGTAATCACCAGGCAATCGGAACGTCAGAATCAGACTGTAAGCCTGGAAAGAAGGAGATTGCTCCAGTAGTTATGAGCCCGAAATCGAGAGTGAAGCCAGCTTGAGTGAAGGTGAAGTGCAGCTTCCCGTAAAACGCAAATCATTGCCAACCTCCTCTACCTGCTGTAGCACGTCAAAGAAGTTGCCAGATACGGTAATCTGATTGACCGCTCTAACCACTTGCCCCTGCTCAATCCAGTATCCCAGACAAGCCAGCGAAAAATTACCGGACGCTGTATTTGTGCCCGCATGCAGTCCTTGCAGCTCAACGATCATCAACCCGCGATCCATCCTGCGAATCATATCCTCCAACGTAGAGGTGCCTGGTTCCACATACAGATTATGATATGACACACCGATTTTGCCGTTATAGCTGCCCTTGGAAGCATTAGAGGTACTCTGCACCCCGGCCTTGCGGGCCGTCTTGCGGTTATGGAAATACGTCCGCAGTTCCCCGTCCTTGATAATCTCGTTGCGGCGCGTTGCGCTGCCTTCGGCATCAAACGTACTGCCTGCCGGAACGTTCTCCATAAGCGGATCATCCATCAACGTGATATGCTCGCTTGCCACCTTTTGCCCCAGTTTCCCAGCCAATCGCGAAAAGCCTTTATCCACCGACTCCGCTGAAAATACCGTCGTATACGCAGCCAGCAATTGCGCTGCTGCATCATGACGGAAAATGACCGGATAGTTATCCGATTGAATCGTGTGAGCGCCCAGACGGGAAACAGCCTCTTGTACCGCCCTGTGGGCCACATCCGCAATATCGATTTCTTCCACACTTCGCAGGGAATAATCATGCCAGCCTCCGGTAACCGTCTCATTATGTTCTGTTGCAATGACGTATACATATGCGGTCGCCAGGCTTTTGCGGCGATGGCAATGCAGTCCCTTTGTGTTAGCAATCAGGACCTCATTTTCACGAATGCTGACCGAGCAATGCCGAGCCATCACAATCCGTGGGTCTGCGGCAAGCGCTGTGCGCTCCATTTCCAGCGCAGCCTCGATAAGTATCTCGGGTGCGGTGTCGGCCAGCTCGGCGGTATAGGCAGGCTGCTCAAGGTAGCTTTCAGAGCCCTCGAACAGCTCATCCTGCTCCTCGCTCTCCAATATATCCGCGTTGCTGCGGGCTTCTTCCAATAAAAAGTCGATTACGTCCGGTTCCAGCTTCTCCGTAGAGGCGTAGCCCATTTTCCCGTTAATGACGCCCCGGAAGGAAAGTCCACCGTTTTCGACGATTGTATATTGGTCGATTTCTCCCTTCAACACCTTTACCGAGGTAGAACGTCCATTCACATAATAGATTTCCATATCCGCGTAGCCGATTTCCCGGCCTTTCGTGAACAACGCTTCCTGAAATTGCTGAATATTCATCGCTTATTCCCCCTTCCGTCCGCCGACGGTCATTTCAGACACGCGAATCGTCGGCTGTCCACAGTTGACCGGAAGACTTCCGCTGACCGAGCCGCACATGCCCTGACCATGATCCAGATTGTTGCCGACCATATCAATATTTTGCAGGGTTTCAATTCCTTTGCCGATCAGCGTTGCGCCTTTAACCGGCTCAGCAATTTTACCGTTGCGAATCATATACGCCTCTTCGACTGCAAAATTAAACTCGCTCGTCGAAGTATTCACCGAACCGCCGCCCAGCGATTTGGCATAGATCCCGTACTCCGTATTGGCAATGATCTCTTCACGTGTCGAAGCTCCGTTCGCAATAAACGTATTGTTCATACGGGATGCAGGCGCGAATTTATAGGATTGTCTTCGTCCTGATCCTGTCGCAGGTACACCCATCTGGCGCGAGCCCATTCGGTCGATCAGATATCCTTTTAAAATGCCGTTCTCAATCAGTACGTTGCGCTGTGTCGGCGCTCCTTCATCATCGATATTGAGCGAGCCCCACGCGTTCGGAATCGTTCCGTTGTCCACAGCCGTGACCAGCGGTGAAGCCACCTGCTGCCCGATCTTATTCGCGAACACGGACGTTCCATGGGCCACCGCTGTAGATTCCAGCCCGTGTCCGCACGCCTCGTGAAAAAGCACGCCGCCGAAGCCATTCTCAATCACGACAGGCAGTCTGCCGCTAGGCGCATATCCCGCTTTGACCATCGTAGACGCAATACGAGCGGCGTGTCTCGCATTTTCTTCGATATTCAGATTCTCCAGGAATTCAGTCCCCGCATACGCTCCCGGCCCACGGAACCCAGATTGTCTATGCTCCCCAGCTGTCGCAATAGCGCTTATTCTCATGCGTGTATACGTGCGGGTATCCTCCACCAGTAGTCCATTGCTATTGGCGATCAGTACGTTCTGAATCGAGTTGCTAATCCCAATGGAGGTTTGCGTGATGGAAGGATCGTATTGACTTGCCGCCTCATGCGCCCGTCTCATCATGTCGATCTTGGCGCGCTTCTGTGATCCGTCAGGTATGATGGCAATCGGATGGTGGTTAGAGATAGCATGAGGATGGAGTGTAATCGGTTGTGTACCTGGCGCCCCACCCCCACGAATGGCCTTGGCTGCCGATTTTGTCAATCGAATCAGGCTCTGTTCGCTCATGTCGCTGGTGTAGGCATACACCGAAAAATGCTCCTTCATGATCCGAATGCCAATCCCAAAATCCCGGCCTGACAGCGCCGTATCCACGACTCCCCCAGTCATGCCCAGTTGTCCATTGGTACGGTCCTCGACGAACACCTCTGCAAAATCTCCGCCCGTCTCCAGCGCGGCTTGCAGCATATCCTGAATCTGTGTTGGATGTATCATCACGTTCCTCCTCGTTTTTGCCATGTTTCATATTGTACGGTTAAGCGATCAAGATAATATGCGGGTTCATGTTTATTTCCCATAACTTTACTATACATGATGTTGGGAGTGGGTGTAACTATCTGGGCGGCGGTGTTGGGAGGGGCGTGAAGATTTTATGCACGGAGATTGGGAGAAGGAAAGTGAGAAAACCCGATTAGACCGTGGAGGGTCATGTCGGGTTTGACTTTTTAAGGAGGTAGTACGTGCAACTAAGGCCGCTACGTAGAAGGATCATTCTTCCGATCGCTGTTCCCCCCAGATTTTTTTGAATTATATTTCTAACGGTAAAATCCGGTGGCGAAGCAGCTTTCCTACGGAAAGCTTTCGGCCGAACGCTTGTCTACTTTGGAACGATTCCTCCCCTCCGCTGCTATGCTCGGGTCTGCTTCATTTGGTTTCAATCTCTAACTGATTAGTTAAAATACTTTTCTCTAAACGGATATAGTACAAAACATGGTTTAGTTCAATCTCCGTTGAGTGTAAATAATAAGCCGCTTCCTTAACTGAATCCATGCTCAACGCTCCTGCTTTGGCAGCGATAATGTTAAACGCATCTCCAAGTAATTTAATACAAGTTTGAATCCTCTCTGTGTATTGCTTTTCAAGTTCTACTAACTTTTCATACTCCGCTACCATGTCACTCTGAGAAGTCAAAATATTCCCCACCTTTTGGTACGTATATGAGTACCAGTTTTACAAAAATTATATGTTACGTTTATGCGTATCGTCAAGAAAAATTTGTAAAATAAGGTGGGAAACCTAATGGCAAAGAAAGTAGTTGTGAAAATAAACGAAATTACGAGAAAACACAATATTTCCTTGAGAGAACTCTCACGTTTATCTGATGTACGACACGCTGCTCTAAGCGAACTTCAATCAGGTAAACGTGAAAGCATTAATTTTAATCATATTGAAAGAATAGCCGAAGCCATGAATATTGAAGATATTCGGGAGATTATTGATTTGGTTGAGATAGAAGAAAAGGAATAGGCATCATTTGCTAATTTTCCTTACCCAAAAATGCATAGGTATGCCGAGCAATCTCTTGATCGTTTGTATTTGAATAGATGGCTGTAAAGCCCATTTCCAGCAAACGTTTGAGTTTGTTATTATCCTCCTCACTACGTCCACGTCACGTTTCAACGGTCATGATTGGGAGTATATTCTTCTCTTTTCTGATTGGCTTGCTGTTATTAGATTTTGGATCGGTAGTAATTGGTTATGTACTCTGTTCTGGCATCGAATTTCTCGTTCATTATTTTCTCGTGTAAAATATAATACATAAAGTTTTCACTTGTTTGTTTAGCTTATGCTTGAGTGTAGGACAGCAAAAATTCGCCATTTTGCTCTGTTACATCGCCAAGTTGATATTGCCATAGGTAGTATTGCCTTTTTTTGATCATATGTCATCAAGGCGTCCTTCAAGAGGAGGAAAGCCTTGTCGGGGCAAGGCTTTTCTGAGTTTTATGCTTTTTCGTTAGAGCTTTTCACTACGCTCGGAAGAAAAAAGTGTGACCAAAAATGTGACCACTGTCAAGAAACTTGTCGTTCCATTTCCCCCTCACCAATATTACCCAGCATATTGAGCCTAGATCGTATATACGACACTTCATTTTCATCATAACTACTCATCATTAAATTGGCTATTTGGTTATAACGATATTTTTCCCTAGTTTTCCATAGACATTTATTAGATTGTCCGCTGGCACAGTATTGGCATTTCTTTTGAGCGTGCTGGAAACAAAAAATCGGTAGTTCATTAATTTTCTCTAAAATGCTATTTGAGAACGCCTGAAGAAGCCACTTTCCTTTCACTATGAGACGAAGCTTGTTTATATTCAAACCGAATCCATCAGCAAAATCATCCAACTCCCGTTTTTTAATAACAACTTCATTATACAGATACCTACGAGAATTATTATCAGCAATTTTACCTTCACTTTCAGAATACCCTAAAATAGAAGTATAATCTTTTACACATGCATTTTTTAATGCTTCTAAAGATAGGTAGTATAATTCTTGTTTAATATCATTAAATCCAGACTTTAGAAAACTTATTATTTCTGAAGTAAGAACACTTTGATTTATTGATGTGATAAGTGGAAGTATAGACTTTATATTATGATCAGCTATAAGATGGCTTTCAAAGGAGTAATACTTCAGAACTAACAACCCTTTTAGATCTACAGGTATCTCATCTCTAAAGTATCTAGCATCCCTGTCTATAATACCCAAAAAATAGTTGAATAAATCAGGGTTGTCCGTAATTTGCTGCTGGACATGTTCAACTGCTTTTATTACGGAATCACAACCTTCTGCATAATTTTCAAAAGTATCTATAGCCAAAACATCTGCTTCTTTGTTTAAATCCATTAACAAATTCTCATAAAACTGTATATCGTCATGGCCTTCAACTACAACAAGAGGAACACTTGCCATTCTTGCAGCAACTAATGCTTCATCAATATTATATTTCATTTAGCATGACTCCTATAATAATTCTACTAAATAGTTTGCTTTTTTTCCTGAAATTGAAGGGCTATGCGATGCAACTATTATTTGTGAATCAGGAGCAAGTTCATTTAATAATTGCAAAAGCTTCCTCTGCCATTTAATATTAAGTGAAATCTCTGGTTCATCTATTAATAGAAAATTACGTCTGCTTCCCTCAATGATAAAGAGTGTTAATAAAGATAAAAGATGCTTTTCACCACTTGATAATTCATCAAGAGAATGTGATCTATCTTTGAGAACTATTTGAGCCCCATCCTGATTAACCACAAGCCTTTTGCCATTTTGTAAATGGTCATTAAATACATCTTCCAAAAAATCTATTGAATTCAAAATAGACTTCTCACTTTGCAATTCTGAAGTCATTTTCAACAGTAAGCTAGGTAATAGAGAATTATTTAATTCAGTGAAATTTTTTTCTTTCTGTAAAACTCGTATTAATTGATCGCTAAGTGCATTTTCAGGTGATGATGTTAATGCCTCAATAAGTCTTTCCCTGTTAGAAACTATTAAATTCGAATCAGATTCAGTAAGACCAGCTTCCTCAATTCCTGTTGCGTCAACACTCAGAGCCACTGATAATGTATCAAACAATGCCTTCTGGACTCTTTCATTCGTTACACGTTTAGCAAGTCTATATCTTTGAATAAGTATGGATTCAATAGAGTCCATATTAATACTATCTAATGACAAATGCTTTATATTAAGATTAATAGAGTTTTTATTTAAAGAACTGTAATCCCTTCTTCTTTTATCTCGTCTCAAATGTTCTGCCAATTCAAAAGCAAAAGAATGTACGCGCGATCGTGTTCTGAATTCTTTTGAAAAGTTGCTCCGCTCTAAAAAATCAATAATAATATCTGGACTAATAGTTACTGTAGAAGAACTAATTCCTCTACTAGTACCAAATAAAATAGAAGACACCTCTTTAAACTCTGCCTTGTCGAACTCAGACCAATTATATTCATCAAGTATATCATCTAAATTAATACCCGATAATTCAATTTTATCCAAATCAACTTCATTTTTCCACACTCTCACTTTCCTCTCGTGTTCTCCTCCTTCAACCTTGTAATACAAAATCACTTCTTTCACATTTTCGTTAAGTAATATGGAACTGTCTCGAGAAATAAGTGCATGTAAAATCTTTAACAAGGTAGTTTTTCCAGCTCCATTATCGCCATAAATAACAGATACAGGTTCTCTTGAAAAGTTTAATTTTACAGTTCTACTGGGATCTTTAAAACCATTAATGAATAGTCTGCTTATCTTGTACATTTTCCACCTCATAAAATTCTTAATTAGTGATCAATCTTTTTCAGGCCATCCAATTGGTATCAACCCATCAATACCCTTTTTCCATCGTCTTTTAACTGCTTTCTGATACTCTGGATGATTTTTAAAATAGGCATGTTCGATAACTATAACTTGCAAAGATTCACCCCGCTTTACTTCTTTGAAGAGTAGATCAAAGTATTGTAAAAGTGCCTTTCTATCATTATCATTCTCTTCTTCTATTTCAATCATTTCGGGTTCATCATCTGAAGGGAAATATGGACGACTAATTTGGTCAAATAAAATTATTCCCGGAGCAGGTCTATTTAGTTCAGCAAAGTGCCTATGCATTGCTAGCATAATAGAAACATGGAGACTTAAATAATTTTCATCTGAGCCTACATCTCTCATGTATTCAATTCTACTTGGTAGTGAAACACCTACCTTAAGATCACGGAGATTTAAATAAATAGGATGGTTCTGGTATCTACTTTCAAATGGTAGGTCAGTAATAATTTCTTTAGCAATGGCAGAAATTCTTCTTTCTACATTTTCAAGCGCTTCTTTTTTTGATTCAATATCAATTTCTGAGCTTAGCTCACTTATACGCTCCCTCAACCTATCAATCCCCATAAATGATGAAGGAACGCTAGAAGTTACTTTACTTACTGCATTCAGATAGAAGTTTACGCTCCCTACCAATCTATTTCTTCTGTCCTTTAAGTCAAGCCCTTCTTCTATTGTTTCATTTTCCTTAATCAAAGCTGTTATTTGATTTTGTAACAAAGATATTTTGTCTTCAGCAGAATTTAACATCCCTTTTAAAGAGTTTATATAATTATCGAGTTTTGGTCTTTCTTTTTCAACATTATCAAGATCAGTTTGGACCTTTTTAACAGTTTGATTTATAAGCTTAACTGGCTGAATTTCCTCCAAAATCTTTTGTTCACAAAGCGGGCAGGAAATAGGATCAATTGGCTTTCTAAATATATCAATAACGTCTAATCGTCTTTTTTGGTTATTAGCTGTACTTTCAAACTCATTAGCAAAGTGTAGCGATTTTTTGGCGTAATTCATTCTTTTTTTTATTGAGATTATTTCATTCTGTTGCATATTTAATTGGTCATATAAATCAGTCAACTTATCTTCCTCAGAATTAGAGTTTGAATATGGAGTCCATTCAGCTACCTTAGTAAGCATTCTATCAATATCTTTTTCAGTTGCTCCTATAGATGGATAATCACATAGCCCCAATTGCGCCGCTTGAGTTAAAAGTGAATGGGATTTAATACTTCCTGAAATCTGTTCATCCTCTGTAATGTTTCCTTCTAAACGTTTTAATCTCTTTCTTAAAATTTTCAGTTCAATTTCTTTTTCCAGGGTTTCTTCATCGATTACTCCAAAGTAATAAGGTAGCGCATCTATAATTGTTTGACGTTTTTGATAATCGTCAATTCCTCTAAGCAATGTGTTTTTATTAATAATGATATTATCATCCTGAAGTAAATAAGGCATGACACTTCTTATAGTAATTGATTTACTATCTCGCTTTGAACCGAAAACTTCGCTTTTTACATCACCGATACCAACTAAACGTTCGAATTTTCTTAGAGCACCATCTAAGTTTGTAGTTGAAGGAATATCACTTGATTTCGCTGGTATTGATAATTTTTTTCCGCTCATATAGTGCATTTCACTGCTTGATTTTTGTGGCGCTCGAGGCACTTTTCTAAACATAGCAAACTGATTTTCATTCTTCTTCCAAACTAACCCAACCCATGATAAACTTCTTCTCACGAAGGAAGGAATATGGCACTCACTTGAGCCCAGAACATAGTCAATAATTTCAGGTAAGGCAGTTTTTCCTGTCTGTGAGTCCCCGGTTATTATATTTACCTTTTCCAAATCCAAAGTGATTTCATCTTTACGTTCATCATTACTATAAAATAATATTTGATAAATATTCCAACGTTTCATAATGTTAACCCCAAACTATTTAGTATACTTGCTGTAGAATCAATTTGAGAAAACCAAATCCCTAACTTTCTAGAGGTATTAACCATTTGCTTTATTTCCTCTGAAGAATTTTGTAGTCGATTTTTGTACAGTCCTCTACTCCTAGAAATGATCGTTCCATCTGGCTGAAAATTCATTAATTCATTAGCGCATCCGAATATTACTGCGCTTCTTGTCAATTGGCTTGTTCTATTTATTCTGATATCCAGATTAACTAAAATACTTTGTTTCCGAGTTATCCACGTATATAACCCCGTCTCTGCATTGGTTCCTTTAAATTCATCTCTTATTGATTTAGAAATAACAAGCGGAAGTGGGAAGAAAACAAGCGGAAACGGACACCCTTTTTGTTGCTTATTCTCGTACCCTTGTAAAAATGACCAAAGAACTAAGGAACCAAGTGCAGGATTGGTTACTGAAAAGACATCTATAGAATCCATCAACTCTCCCTCAACATTTCATCGTATTTAGGGTGCCATCCAACCTTTAATTCTTCCGATAATTGCTGAAAAGATCCGTGGATAAGAAAATGTTGCTTCCATTCACTTCTTATTGGATTGATATGCAGATGGGAATCATCATGTATCCAATCAAGTAGTTCTAAACCTTTCTTTTGGCACACTTCTTCTGTTTCCTCGTCCTCTTCCAAGTCCTCTTTCATTGGCTCATGTTTACCTGACCACAATTCAATAAGCATTTCGTCATATTCTTTAAGCTCAACTGCATTTAACAAATCATCTTCTATCCATACTTCTCTTTGATTTCTAGCTCTCCACCTTGATAACGCTGCTTTCTTTTTACGACTAAACTTTCCATTAACTAAATCAATTTGCTTTTCCATGTATCCGCCTATTTCATTTTCTACTGACTCTGGAAATGCTTTTGAATAATCATCAGGTAAGTTATTGCTTTGTATTTGAGCAATAAAACTTTGAATTTGAAATAGCAGTTCTGTTTTATTGATCTTATTTTGCTTTAATAATCTTTGATCCCACCATTCAAGCAGTCTTTTGGCTATAGGTTGACGTAACTTTTTTATAACCATTTGGCTAAGTTGATCAATAACTTGCTTTTCCACATCATAAATATTAAAATTATTTGGTCTTATAGTTATCTTCTCAATTAAGGACAGCCTCTGATTATCAGTTAACTCCATAAAAGCCTTACACCCGTGTATCTTGATTTCATATGGCAATTTTTCAGCTTTATTCGCTATCGCTTCTTCCCTTGCCTTAATAACATTTTGAGCCTCTCTTACCATTTGTCTGACAACAGCAATTCTATCCATATCATTACTGACCAATTTAAATAAGAGATCATCTTCTTTGACTGTTTCGCTAGTAACAAAGTACATTCTATGAGTAGTGGAGTTAGCATATGATGACCATATTCGAATTGTTTTCCAAAAACCATCATTTTTTATGGTCAATGCTCCTGATTTGCTTGTAGAACTATGTTTCAACTGGTATAGTCTAGTTTTTTCTCCTGTTAGAACAACGTCATCTTCTGTTTCGACACTTATCTCATCAAAGTCATCCTCTGCTTCCTTCCATAATACGAGAAGCGCATAAAGTGGCTGAAATCGATATCCAAACATAGGGGCTTGAGCAGAATGTATATTTATTGACATTAATCCTCACCTACTATAAATTAAGACTTTTGAACCACATCTTTTTTCACAATTTTCGACAACTAAATAACTAAATCCTTCCAAACAAATGTTCTATTATCTTAATATAAAAATTTTCTAATAATTCTTTATCAAAAAAATTACTTTCTAATTCTATTATTCAGAGCTTAAGCTCCTAAAAAGATTACATTTAAACATCTGTCTGCAAGAAAAATATTCAGGAAACAAATTATACCGAACCATATGATTTCTATGTACCACCAACTGCAATTAAAACGACATCATGACCTGACCTTTTCAGAAATTCATAGTTAAAAGTAGACTTCTTCCACATTCCTCCCTTCCAAAAATACACATTGCAAATACCGCTTTCAATGGGTCATTCTGTAAACTAAGTTCCCCTTTTAACCGATAAATACATATGCTGGGTTTTTTATTAAATATCACTTCTAAACCTTTTGTACCCAACACCCCCTATGATACATATCAAACTTTAGCCAAAGTTGCATCCATATGCAGCTCTTAAAACGAATTAAAAAAATGACGTGCACTAATCAGGAAGACAGCTATTACCTCTAGAAAGGAGTCATGAACTCACTTGAGCCTACTATCAGATGGAATCGGCTATGAAAGCCTACGCTTTTATGGTCCCTTTCAGCCACAACACATCGATCAACTTCAAATAACACGTGCCATCAACGACCATGCCTATTTACATATTAGTGGGTTGCTCTCCGAAAAACAGGGAGCAGCCTGTATCGGACAGGATATGGAGCAAGAGCCGATTGTGATTCGGCAGTTGGATGATCAGGGACAAACGCTGGGAAGGCTGTTCCATGGGGTTGTTACACAAATGTCCGTAAATTGTGTACGAGGCGTGTATACGTTTGAGCTGGAGGCCGCTTCCCACTCATACCAGATGGATATTAAGAGTAAAAGGCGCTCCTATCAAGATATTCACCGCACTTATGATGATCTAGTCACTACGATGATACGGAAGTATCAGTACGGAGATGCCATTGATACCGTAAACAACTATGCCAAACTCGAGACATTTGTTTTACAATATGATGAGACCGATTGGGCGTTTTTAAAACGTCTCGCTTCTCGCTTTGGTTCCGTACTTGTGCCAGAGGTAACCGCTGCCTCGCCCAAGGTTTTCTTTGGGATGCCAGAAGGCAAGCAGCATAAGGTGGAGCGGGATGTTTTTTATCGGGTGCGAAAAACATTTCATGACCTGGATGCAGAAAAGCCGGGAGAACAACGTGCTGGCTCTTATGTCACCTATATGATCAAAAGTCTGCAATACTACCCGATAGGCGACCTCATTACGTTACCCATTGGACAAGGCAAAGAGTTGGTCGTCGTTCGAGCAGTGACACAGTTAGCAGATGGCTTACTCCGTACCCGTTACGATCTTCAAGCCGAACAGGATATCTGCTATATCCGGTATGAGAACGATCTAGCCACTGGAATTTCGCTGACAGGAACGGTGCTGAAGGTACAGCAGGATTTTGTACAGATTCAACTGGATATTGACCCCAAGCAAGATCCTGCAAAAGCCTGTTGGTTTCCCGTGGCGACTCGATATGTGGCCGAAGAACATAGCGGTTGGTACGATATGCCTGAGATCGGGGAACAGGTCGAGTTGTATCTGCCTACACACCACGAACAGGATGCCTATGTGACAGATTCGCTACGACAACAACGCCACGCGAATGAACAGCCGAATGTGAAGGTGTGGCAACACGTGCAGGGAAGCGGCGTAGAAATGTCTGAGCAAGAATTGACCCTGTCCACCTCGGATGGATTTTCTATTACACTGCACGAGGATACTGGCATCACCATCAACAGTCCGGGGGATGTACAGGTTCAGGGTGGTCACGTGAAGCTCGATGCAGGTGAGGAACTTTCGCTCGAAGCTGGAACGGCGCTGTATCTGATAGGCGGGGCCAGCAGCATGGTACTGGATGGTGAGACGGATACCAAAGCTCCAGTGATTTATCAGGAAGGAACGGTAAAGGCGCCTGTTTTTGTAGCCGACCTCCCTCCTGTGCCTGAGCCGCCACTGATGAGCATCAAAGCCTATGAAGCAGCTCAGTCAGCAGCCAAGGATTCATCTAGCAGCCAAGCCTCTACCCCTAAAGCAAAAGTCACCAGTCCAGCAGAGCTTAAACAGGCGAATGCCTTGATCGGTACGGTGTCCAAGCTATTAGGCTCCATTCCGGTGATGGGGAAAGTGGCTAGTGTGATGTTTAATACGGTTGGTGGACCCGCAGGTAAAGTAGCGGCAACTGTTTTGCAAGCAACTGCATCGATCCCCGTTCGGAGCAAAGGAACACCTACGATTGGAGGAAACAGCAAGGGGAGCGGAGTTCATCCATTGAAATACTTGGCTGGTTTAGCCCTTCAGGGACTGATTAGTCAATACGAGCATGAGCAAGCAAGACAAGCCTACTATAGCAAGTGGATTTTAGGAAAAGCATATACAAGTGCGCGTCATATAGCGTATTCCGGTGGCCCACTAGAGCTGGTTAAGAACTTGCTAAAAGAGTCTAATGCCATGGCTCATGCGTATCAGCAGATCCCTGTAGATCTAAGACAACGCTGGAGAGCCAATTATGACAGCTACATGGCAGCTGAAAAAGCCAAAGTATCCTATAATTTCGATGAGTATGATAAAAAATTTATGGGTACTATGTGGGTCCTCAGTAAAAATGGAGTTACCGATCAGAAAGCTGCACAAGCTTCTCTTGCCTATAACGAAGCTATCAAAAATGGAGAAATCAAATTACATCACGAACCAGAAAATGTGGATATTTTCGTAGAACAAATTAAAGCAGCAAGAGAAGGAAAGAACTATTGGACAGGAGAAGAAATACCAAAATGGCAGGCAAATGCGATTATTATTAGTAGTGTATTTTCTGAATTTCAGATGGTCGGAAGTTTATACGGTGCTAAATTTGGTGGGAATATAAAGATACCTTCTAAATCAATTAAAGTTCCAAAGTCTACCGTTAAAACTCCGGGGACAGGAATAACAAAAGCTACGTCTTCCAAACCCGGTATGTCGCTTAAAACGGAAGGGACAGGAATAAGTAAAGTAGATCCATCTGAGCAAATAAAACAGCGAGTATTACAAAATATCGCTCAGAGCAAGGCTGCAAGGGAAGCATCCAAGTTTGGGGAATATGTAAAAAAAGAAAAGCTTACTCTTGATTCTATTAAGAAACGACAGGCGTTAGAGGGGACGGGACAAGGTGGTAAACCTGTTGTAGATAAAGAGAATTGGCTCGGGGGTCTACAGAACACAGAAAACTTTAAAATAGGGACTAAAGAAAATGGATTAAACCATATTTTTGATGGCGAAATACTCAAAAATGGAAAGGCCAATGGTTATCATTATGAAGGGATGCCAAACAGTAACGGTAAAATTGTCGGGAATGTCGACCCGCCTAATGAGTTTGGTGTCTATCAAGCCAATATTGAAGTTAGCGGGGTACTAAAGAAAGTTAAATCAACATTTTTTCCTAAAGAGTGGTCACCTCAACAAGTAATAGATGCTATAAATGAAGCTTTTAGGAATAAGGAAGTTGTAAAAAATAACGTTTATAGAGGGGTAACAAGTCGGGGAATGGAAATAGAGTTTGTTTTAAGAAATGATAAGATAATTTCAGCTTATCCATTGTATTAAATGGGGGAGATATGAACTATGATTAAGTACAAATATAAATTGAAATGGATAGACAGATTTAATATAGTAGTGTTGGATTTTAGTGAAGAGAAATCACTTGAATTTGCAAATATGATAAGTGATCCATTAGGATCTGATATACTTCTAAGATATGAGGATTTGAAGGTTGATATCAAAAACTATCTTGATGTATTAATAGGCAAATTGCCTTGTTATGAGCGCGGAGGTAATGTGACTTTTGTTACATCTGATAGGGATTATACAACAATTGAAGATCTTTTTTATGATGAAGATGAAGATGAAGTGGAACCAATTTGTAAGTTAGAAACAGTTGAATTTGTGAAAATTATATTACTATGGGCTTATGAAAATTATAAATATAAAAAAGAGAAAAAAGTGATTACTCAAGAAGAGGCAGAAATGGTTATGAATTGGATTGAACTAAAAATGGTAGAAGTTAAGAGTATTGAAAGTAACGAATAGACATAATAAACAACTGAAAAGCTTATTCGGGGTTGTCAAGTATTTTGTGTGAACTCGTTTACAGACTCAACAACAAGATCGTACAATACAACCAACAAACCAAACACAAAATGATTCAAACACTTGATAAACTTTCAAAGCTTATTCCAAACTTGAACCTTAAGTGAGGAATGAGCTTTTTGGCATGCCCAAGCTCAAAGGAGGAAGAAATAACCCCAATACTCAAAAACAATGACTTGCCAGCCCTCCCATCAGAGTTAACTACCACCCACTTCAACAACGGAAGGGAAATGTGCTATGTCAATTGACCAGAATGGTTTCTGGAAGCATTACGGCAGCGATTTTATCAATTAGAACTTGCCAGTGAGCAACAAGCCTCGTATTCAACGATGGTTTTGAAGGTAAAGAACAAGGAAAAATGATTATTACCTTGATGTTAATGGTAATCCGGTAGCAAAAGGCTCGAAAGCATCTCACATTATACCTTAGATTGGGAGAGAAAAATGAAACCGTCAGAATTTATTAAAATGTATACCCTTTTTGATAGTCTTGTAGAGGATTTGAAATATAATGAGGTCGAGAAGCAGTTAAAATTGACTTTAGAATTGTGTCAGTGGAAGCAATCTTTCTATGTTGAAACTGAACCAGAAATGCAGCTTGGAATATTAATTTTTTCTGATGTAACATTCTACAAAACTGAACCTCAATTATTTAATTTGGACAGTAGTGAAATACTAGAGGTAGATTTACTCCCATGTGATGGAGAAGATGAGTGTATTAAAATGGTTCTTAATGGTTTGGACGATGTAATTGTACTAAGCATTCAATCTAACGAGGTTGAATGGAAAGAAATAAAAACTGAGGATGGACAATAGTCAGGAGTCTACAACGTAACAAGTTCGTACAATATAACAAGCTAGGCATAAAACAAACTGATAAAAATTCAACACATTTCAAAAGCTTATTCCAACTTGACTATAAGTTAGGAATAAGCTTTTTTTCACACAAAACAACGACTTGCCATCCCTCCCTATAAGAGTTACTATACACACTCAAACCACAGGATGGAAAATGTGTTATGTCAAATTGGCCAAATTGGTTTCAAGAAGCATTACGCCAACGGTTTTATCAACTAGAACTCACTAGTAAGCAACAAGTTTCATGTTCATCGGACGACAAAAATCTATTCGCTCAAATGAATCAAATCAAAATAAATCAAAACGAGGATATTCCAACATCTGCTATCTGAATGGGAAGAAGCCATAGGTTATCAGTTAAGCCAACACAAGCAGTCCATCAATATGGAAGGAGTAAAAGACGGAATTCGCTTGATCTTTCCCATCAAGCACTCCACAAATATTCTCTAGCCTATTTACCGCATTATCCCAAGATTTTTTAGGTTTACATTTTAAAAGCAGATCGTACACTGCAACAAGCTAGACACAAGACAGCTTAGCAAGGCATGAAGTCAACCCAAACACTATTTCGTGTTGTCTGACTTTGACGTACCTAAAATAATAGGAGAAGATCCTAGCCCCAATCATTATAGAAATGCTTACACACAAATCTTAAAGGAGTTGATGCTCATGCGTAAGTCAAAACCTTTAGTAGCTGTCGGGGATCGGTTTTTGATAATCGCCCTATAATTCGTACTCTCGACGATGGGATCATGGCTGTTCCGATCTCGAACGAACAACGTTCGAATGCAGCTGCAGAAATGAAGGATTTTATTCATCGTCATAAACAAAAAGCAAAAAGATGAACGGCTTCTTTTTGAAGACGTTCATCTTTAATTTCATATAGAGATTTCTTCAAAATAAGTTGGGTCATGTATTATAATTTTTTTACCTGAAACGGTAATAATATGATCTTTCTTTAACTGATTTAACACACCGCTAACCGTTTCTCGAGACGTTCCGGATATTTTTGAAATTCCAATTGTTGTCAGTGGACACGAAATGACAATCTCTTCACCGTTTTGTTCCCCTAAATCCTGCCTTAAATAATTAAGTGACTGAATTACCCGATCTTGTGCATTGGGGATTGTAATATATTGTATACGATGCTCATGAAGTTTTAAGATTAAAGAAAACTGCTGAACAACAGATAATAATTGCTTTGGATTGGCTTTCAACATATCTTCAAAAATCGCTGTAGGAATATAATACACATCTACATCTGTCAGTGCTTCTGCCGAGTAATTGTATCTTTGATCTGTAAACATACCGCCATAAGGGAAAATTGAATATTGTTTTACATAGTCCTCATATAGTAAATTTCCACTTTGATTGACCCGCTCTAACTTTACAAAGCCCTCTAACATAAGGTAAATTCGCTCCCTTAAGTCCCCTTCTAAAAATAAAAATTGACCCTTCTTATAAGTTCGCCAATAGACAAACTCTCTTAAGGTTTTTAATTTTTTTTCTGATAAATCAGCAAATAAATTAAACTGCTTTAAATTTTCCATCACATTCCTTTTATCCATAAATACACCTCTCTTGTTTCATAATAGAATATAATAGAAATTTTATCATTTATCCTATGTACTGAGCAATTTAGCCCTCCATAAACTATAAATGATCAATGAAACAAGCAGGCCGAATTCGGGAGCAAAAGTCAGCCCAAACTCGACCATATTGTTTAAAGAGCAGTATTTTTAATGTTATTTATACATGCACAGATCCCTCTTGTTTAGAAATAACCGTACCTGTTTTTCCTTCTAATGCTTCAAATACCTTCTCTAAAGAAGTAATAATGGCTTTTCGTTCTGAATTGGTATTCACAAAATGAATCGCAGCTTCAATTTTGGGTAGCATACTTCCCGCTGCAAAATGTTGTTCCTTTATATATCCTTCTAATTCATCACTGGTTACAAGCTCTAACCTTTTTTGATTGGGCTTATTAAAATTCACATACACAAAATCAACTGCAGTTAAAATGACAAGCGTATCGGCACCTACTAATTCAGCTAATTTCTGAGCGGCGAAGTCTTTATCAATAACCGCTTCAGTCCCTGTCAATTCATCATGAGAATGAATGATCGGAATTCCGCCACCTCCAACAGCAATGACGATATTTCCATCATTCACCAAAGAATCAATCACTTTATATTCAAGAATGCTTACAGGTGTTGGTGACGGTACAACTCGTCTCCACCCTCTTCCTGCATCTTCTTTAAATACCACTTTTGTTTCCTTCATGACCTTTCTTGCTTCGTCCTCTGTATAAAAAGGCCCGATTGGTTTGGTGGGATTAT
The DNA here is from genome assembly GCF_002240415.1 of Paenibacillus kribbensis. Taxonomy (NCBI): domain Bacteria; kingdom Bacillati; phylum Bacillota; class Bacilli; order Caryophanales; family Paenibacillaceae; genus Paenibacillus; species Paenibacillus kribbensis. Next base: position 1,625,208 of record NZ_CP020028.1, on the reverse strand, counting down.
TAAATGCTTCATCTTTTTCATCGACGACCACTCTTGTTACGATTGTTACTACATCTTTATTTATATCCCGTTTTCTCAATACTTTTGCAATCGCATTTCCCATCCAATAGCCAATCATTCCTTGACTCATCGCACCACAAGTATCTAGCGGCATGGCGGGGGTTTTTTCTGATTCCGCCGCTTTTTGCTGTAATAAAATATTTCCTACTTGCGGACCATTCCCATGGACAATTACGATATCCACATCATTTTCTATTATTTTTACAAGTTGTTCCGCTGTTTTTTCTAATGCTTCTTGTTGTGCCTGTGCCGTAGCGTCCACGGATTGTATCGCGTTTCCGCCTAGTGCCACTACAATTTTTCTGCGTGCCATACTTCAACCCTCCAATTGTTTTTATTGCCAATAAACTTAAATCGCAAAATTCCCCATAACTAACTCATAGATTGTGAATACTGCCAAAGCAGCAATAGCAACAGATAATATCAGTTCCACCTGAGTAAATACTTGTTTTGGATTATTTTGCTTTTGCAGCTTATAATAGATAAAAATGCCCGGTGCATATAAGGTCATTGCTAATAACAAGTAATTTAACCCAGCCGCATAAACTAACCAAATCCCATAAATACTTGCAACGGTCCCAATGACTATATTGAGGGTTCGACCTTTTTCGTTTGATCGCAAGCTATACTTCAATTGATAAAATGCTGAAAACACATAAGGAACTAAAATAGCGGAGGATGCTAGAGAAAACGCAAAATGATACGCTTTATCCGAAATAATGAAGGTTAATAAAAAAAGTTGAATTAAACCATTTGTAATCCATAATGAATTTACAGGAGCTTTATTTTTATTCTCTTTCGCAAACCACTTTGGAAATGTACCATCTTTAGCGGCTAAATATGGAATTTCAGATGCAAGTAAAGTCCACCCGAGCCAAGCGCCTGAGGCGGAAACAACCAAACCCAGGTTAATAAATGCAGCTCCCCATTTTCCAACAACACTTTCAAATAAATAGGCCATAGCTGGATTTTTCAAATTAGCAATATCCGCTTGCTGCATAAGCCCGAGAGATAATAATGTAATCAATACGTAAACAATAAGTGTTCCGATCAATCCAATGACTGTCGCTTTCCCGACATCACTTTTATTTTTTGCACGGCCAGATAGAACAACAGCCCCTTCAACACCAGTAAACACCCAGACCGTTACAAGCATTGTGCTTTTAACTTGACTGCCTACCGCCCCCCAATTAAAAGTACCGCCTTGTCCCCAAAATCCGTCTACGAATACATGGAGTTGAAAAGCAAAGATTCCCACAATAATGAATACAAACACAGGTACTAATTTTGCGATTGTAGTTACTAGATTTATAAGCGCTGCCGATTGTACGCCTCGTAAAATCAGCAGGTGAACACACCAGAGCAAGATGCTCGCACCAATGATTGATGCTATATTTTGCCCCCCATCAAAAATGGAAAAAAAATAGCCTAATGAACTAAATAGTAAAGTTGCGTAAGCTACATTCCCAAGCCATGCGGCTACCCAATACCCCCACGCGCTATTAAACCCCATAAAATTTCCAAATCCAGCTTTCGCATAACTAAAAATACCACCATCCAAATCCGGCCTTTTTTTAGTTAAATTCTGAAAGGACAATCCAAGTGCAATCATTCCGATGCCTGTGATCACCCACCCAATCATGATCGCTCCGGCTCCGGCTTCTTTGGCCATATCACTTGCCAGGTTAAATGCTCCACCGCCTATCATCGAACCGACAACAAGAGCTGTTAAAGTAAATAATCCTAATTTCTTTTCTTCACCCACTACACTCACCTCTCTCTATTTGATCGTGTTAAGGAAAAGAGAGAGAGAAAGAAGGAAGATGAATTCCTTCTTTACTCCATATTTCCTAAAGTAGCTGCCAAAACCGCTTTAATGGTATGCATTCTATTTTCAGCTTGATCGAATACTTTGGAATGCTTGCTGCGGAATACCTCATCGGTTACTTCCATTTCTCTCAATCCATATTTTTCGTAAATTTCTTTTCCATACGTTGTTTCCAAATCATGAAATGCGGGTAAACAATGTAGAAAAATCACATCCTTATTCCCTGTTTCTTTAATCATTTGCATATTTACTTGATAAGGCGAGAGCAGCTCAATACGTTCAGCAAATTTATCTTCTTCCCCCATAGATACCCAAACATCTGTGTAGATTACATCTGCGCCCGCAACAGCCTCTTCAATGCTACTGGTTACCATTACCTGGTCACTACATTTTTTGGCCAAATAAATGACTTCTTGTGCTGGCCATAATGATTGTGGCGCACAAATCCGAACATCCATTCCAACGATTGAACCACCCACCAATAAGCTATTAGCAACATTGTTTCGGCCATCGCCAACATAAACGAGCTTCACATTTCGCAAATGCCCTATATGTTCCTGGATGGTTAATAAATCCGCGAGCGTTTGGGTTGGATGCCACATATCCGTTAGACCGTTCCACACCGGTACACCCGAATGCTCAGCCAAAGATTCCACTGTTTTATGAGCAAAACCGCGGAACTCAATTCCGTCAAACATGCGGCCCAACACTTTCGCCGTGTCTTCTACGGATTCTTTTTTACCAAGCTGAATATCACCTTTACCCAAATACTCGGGATGCGCTCCTAAATCTGTACAAGCTACTGTAAATGCACACCGTGTACGGGTAGAAGTTTTTTCAAATAAAAGAGCTATATTTTTGCCCTCCAAATAACGATGGGGAATGCCGTTTTTCTTTTTCTCTTTTAAATCTGCTGCTAAATCAAGCAAATATAACAATTCCTCTTCTGTAAAATCGATCTCTGCAAGAAAACTTCTGCCTTTTAAGCTTGAATTAGTTTTTCCCATATTTATCCCTGCTTTCTCCGTAATTTAAATATCTTTTCGAACGATTGGCATACTCATACAACGTGGACCCCCACGGCCACGGGATAATTCCGAGCTCAATATTTCAATGACCTCGATACCGTGTTCACGCAATAAAGCATTGGATACATAGTTACGGTCATACGTAACAACAACTCCTGGCGCAATGGCTAACGTATTGGATCCGTCATTCCATTGTTCACGAGCAGAGGCTATTGCATCTCCTCCGCCACAAGGAATAAGAACCAAATCCTTTAAGCCCAAAACCTCTTTTAGCGATTCCGTTAAAGAGGTGTGATGGGTAATTTTAAGCGTTTCTTCATCCGGGCCTTTCTCTAAAACATAAATATTCATATTTCCTTGCGGTCCTTGGATCGCGGGATGAATTGTAAATTTATCATAATCAACCATCGTAAATACGGTATCTAAATGCATAAATGCCCGGCATTTTGGAATTTCAATGGCTAGTACTCGTTTGAATTTTTCTTGACGGCTAAATAGATTCAGGGCTAAACGTTCAATAGCTTTAGCTGAAGTACGGGCAGATACACCAATGGCAATGGTTTCTTCATTTAAAATGAGCTCATCACCACCTTCGATTGGAAATTCATAATTGCGATCCAGCCAAATCGGTACATTATGACTGGTAAATCTCGGGTGATGTTTAACAACGTACTCCATAAACATAGATTCACGTCTTCGTGCAGTTTCCCTCATTTTATTAATCGTTAATCCATCACCAATAACAGCTGCAGGATCGCGGGTAAAATATAAATTTGGCATTGGAACCAAATAAAATGGAGAATGATCTTGCATAAATTCATGTAATTGCATACTCTTACCCGTTTCAATTTCGTTTTTTCGTACACCACTCATTATTTTTTGAACTAAATCTTCATTGGAGAAGGAAAGTAAATATTCTTTTAAAATTTGATGTGAAACATTTCCTTCGGCCCTTCCTTCTTCTAACATTTGGTCAACAAATTCTTCTCTGAGGCTTTTATCCACTAATGCCTCGGCCGCGAGTTTTTCCAAATAAAGAACTTCAATTCCCCGATTGCGTAATGTTTGGGCAAAATAATCATGTTCTTTTTGAATCACTGGCAAAAAGGGAATATCGTCAAATAATAACGGTTGTAAATATTCCGGCGTTAAGTTCTCCAATTCTTGTCCCGGACGTTTTAATAAAACCGTTTGTAATTCCCCAATTTCCGAAGCAACATGCAATGGATGCTTCATGGGTCGTACCTCCTTTTTAATCTTTGATGTATACAAATGCATCATAAATGGTCCATGCTTTCCGCCTCGTGCAAACGCCAACATTTTTGTTGAGAAATATTTCACGTTTTTATTTTTAAAATAATAAAAAAAATGTATTTTTATAATAGATTTTGTCAGTTTATCTGCGAAATCTATTTCATATTACGTATATATGATGAATATCTGGACTGTAACTGCTGATCTAAAAATGCATGCTCAACTTGCAGCCTATGTAAAATGGAAGCGCATTCAAAAGGAAAAGAGCGAAGGAACGCCCGCAAGGTAGCTGTGATGCTTGATCCAACAAGATACATCACGGCTACGGCATGCTCAATTTCGGGCATCCTACACTCTTTAATTACTAAATTCAAGTAACCTCGTATTCTCACTTGACAATCTACTAGCTATTTTATCTAAAAATTAAATTAAGTCTTTCTTCTAAAATCTTTCGATCCGATAGGGTTTGGGAAATGACAAGGCAGGTATCATTCCCGCATACACATCCTACCATTTCTCTCCAATTTGAATTATCTAATAAAACACCGATAACATTTGCATTGCCAGGCAACGTTTTTATAATCGTCAATTGATCGATATAATCAATCTTGACAACAACTTCTTTTAACTTCTTCTTTAACTTCAAATCCGTTTGCAAAGGCATTTCTGAGGAAACATTATAGATCATAAATCCTTTCGGAGAAGCTATTTTTATTAATTTCAACTCACGGATATCCCGTGAAATCGTAGCTTGCGTTACTATTACATCTTGTTCTGCCAACAATTCTACTAACTTCTCTTGTGTTTCTATTTCATATTCGCTTACCAATTGCTTAATTAATCGTTGTCTTTTTTCTCTTTTCATAGAAAGACACTCCTTTTTATATTATAGCTTTATCATATTTTGCTCTAATTTTCTATTATTTTCTATAAAAAGGGATACAGAGTGTATACTCTCGGAGCAAAGAGATGGCGCAGAACTTATTTTCATTGATAACACTGAAACGAACGAAGAGGAGTTTCTCATTTCTGGAAGTTCCTCTTCTTGTATTAAAGGTTTAATGGTAGATTTTGAAAAAATATTGTCGTGATCAATGTCACGGTCTAACCTGTAAATTTAAGCTAAAATACAAACAATTTAAATTATGTTTTATCTAAAACCAAAAATACCGTGATGGATCACAAAGAAAAAACAGGGAAGTGTACAAAGATGAAAAGAACTGATTTACCTCTTGTCTATTCATGTTCTGGATGTTCCTCCGCAGCGCAAACCGCTAACATGATCGCTATCAAAATGGATCGAGAAAAAGTCGCTGAAATGTCCTGCATCGCTGGTGTGGGGGGTGATGTCAAGCCACTTGTCAGAACAGCAAAATCGGGACGTGACATCATTGCAATCGATGGCTGTCCCTTGTCCTGTTGCAAGAGTTGCTTAGCAAGGCATGAAGTTCAACCCAAACACCATTTCCTGCTGTCTGACTTTGACGTACCCAAGATAATAGGAGAAGATCCTAGCCCTGATCATTATAAAAATGCTTACACACAAATCTTAGAACTCATTGGACAATAATTCTGAATCAAAATAAAGGTGTGAATCGAAAGATGGCTCACCTTTAACTTTAATCCTTTCAAGGTGTTGCGACAGTGTACAGTAAAAGTGTAGCTGGCTCTCATTATGTAACAATATCGTAAATTCGTTTTTACTGGTGGCTCCTAACACATCTTTAAGGGCCACCAGTATTATTTTTTATACAGCAAAACATCTTTTTGATATGATTATTTTGTCGACTATACTTCATATCATAATACATAGACGAACATTTCAAGGAGGGACTTTATGGAACATTCCTTTTCATCAATATTGACGTACAGCATACAAACAATTGCAATTTTGCTAATTATCCTTACATTGTTGAGAAAAAACGAAAAAAAAATAGGTTGGGGATCACTTTCACTGCTTTTATCTATTCTTGGCATGGCTGTTTCTTTTAAATTTGGCAATTACATATTTGGAGACCAGTTGCTTTCCTTTTTAGGGTTGCCCGCATGGTCTAATGCTGACAATACCGGGTTTCACTACACCTTTCTTCTATCCATCATTTTTTTTGCTCCCAGTTTAATCATTGGATATAAAAATCCTGACGAATTTGGAGCTCTAATTGGAAAATGGATTTCTAGTATATATCTATTTTTGATAATAATTTCTCTTTTGTTTTTTATCACAATCTAATTTCTCGATCACTTTTCCATTTTTATAACAAGAAGACAAACAGTCATCTAACGATCTTGATCTCGTCTTGAATACACTGGGTCAAGCCATAAAAAAAGAGGAGGTAACCGGTACCTTGATTCATAGTGATCAAGGATTCCAGTATACCTCCCGGCCTCGCAGCGGCCGTCAGCCATGCTCCTTCCATTCCAGCGCGGCTTCGTCAATGACGATGGTTCCGGCTGCGACACCAAACACATAAGACAGCTCCACCCGCTGGCGCGCAGGATCAAGCTCGCACGCGGTCAGACGAAGCGGCTCATTGTGATCGGCCGAGTCCTCCGGCAGACACACTGTCAGAATACCCGCTTTTCCTGAAAAAGCGGCCTGGCCCTGCAATACCGGCGTCTCCGTCTTGGAGCCGTATATTCCCGATACCCAGCCCTGATGCTCACTGACTGCGAAGCGTCCCTCTGTTAACCCAGCAGTTGTCCACTGGAAGGCAAGCTTGACAGTGGAGCCCGGATAAACAATGGAAACGCCCGGGTGGCCTGCATCATCCGCCAGCAGCTCTACGGCCGCTTCTGGATGCAGATGGAATCGCTGTTCAAGCTCATGCTCAGCGTCCGCCTCCAGCCAATCTACCAGCAGCATAAGCGGGACCTCCACGCCGAGCAGCACCCATCTGCGATGAGTCACAGGATCGGGCAAGCGGGTATAGCCGTCATGGGAGGCGTCCATGAAATGATAGCGGCGGCTGCTTTCCCAACGATAGGTTTTCGCTTCGGCCGCGGGCGTGCCCCATTGCTGCGTGGACACATACGGCGTCTGGTCCTCGCCATCGATGGTAATCGTATTGTGCGCCCGCGTGCTTTTAAAATAATGACGCCATTCCCCTTCTTCGTAGGTATACCGTCCGGTATCGGTGAAAAAAAGCTGCTGCTTCCACATCCACTCCAGATGGAGCGCATCGGCATGTCCGTGCGCCCCGCCCATGGCGGCGGCGTCAAAGAACAAATACTGCCGTTCGTCCCGCATCACATAGTACCCGGTCTGCGGAAATGCTCGGCTCGCCGTTGGTGGCTTGTAAGCGGCCTGGAGCTGCATATAACGCTCGTATTTCTCCACCCCGAACAGCCACAGGCTTTCCGAGCTGCCAGTGCCGCGGCAGATCAGCTCATCATCTTCGAGAATGGCGCCCAGCAGAGTCAAACGCTGCCGCCCGTCGCCGAGCCAGTCGGAGTCGCCGGCTCCGGTGGACTGGTGATCCGGCCGGATCAGCGCTTCGGTGAATGCCGCCATTTTGCGAAGCTGATCGCCGAACCATGCCGAGAAAGGATGGCCGGACAGCCGCGCCAGTAAATAAGGGGTGCCAAACATTTCGATGCTGGCATTGTGATAATGGGTCGTAAGCTCAATCTGCACCCCTTCGGGGCCGACCTGATGCAGCAGGCAAAGCTCCAGCCGCTCGGCCGCCAGCTGCCGCCAATACGGCGCGCGTGGATGCCAATGATAAAATGTGGCGATCATGAACAGGCCCTGCATATGCATAATGGCATGATTAATTTCGGTGCTGCCAAGATAACGAGTGAGGAACTCGGCGTGTTCCTCCAATCCCTGCAAAAATTCGGCGCGAAAGGGCTCCGTTAGCAGCAGGCTGCCCTCCATATATTTGTATGCAGAAATCCAGGATTGCACGCGCAAGCCCGTTTCCAGCAGACGCCAAGGGCCAAGCTTCTGGAAGAACACGGCTTCTTCATAGGACGAAATGGCAGGAACCGGGTTTTGCTTGCGCCAACCGCGATAATGGTCGATAAACGCTGAGACGTACTCGGGATTGCCGTTCATCAGATAGGCTTTGCCCAGATCCGGCATATGCCAATGCCGATTTATGCCCCAGGTGAACTCCGGGTCCCTAGTCGGATTATGCAGCCAGTCCACCGGATCGCCCAGCGAAATCCAGCGGCTCAAGTCATTGGTATAAGGCACGATAAACTCGTTGATCACGGCATGATCGGCAATGGCGATCGACGCTGCGGCTTCCCCGGGAAAATGGCGGGCGTAATATGCCGCAGCCCTGTGCAATTCGAGCTGTGACAGGTAGTAGTCGTTCATTGCTAGTCCTCAAGGAAATCTTCACGGAACGGATTGAACACATCAAGAATGATGGAATCTTCAAGCGCCTTTACGCCATGCGGAACATGATATCCCGCGTAGAAGCTGTCTCCCGCTTTGAGAATGCGTGTCTCACCACCGACCTGAACTTCGAAGCTTCCTTTTACAATATAGCTGACCTGCTCATGCTTCTCGTGGGAATGGACTTCCCCGACCCCGCCCTTGCGAAAGGTAACCTCCACCATCATCAGCGTTCCGCCCATGCCGAGGATTTTGCGGGAGCTGCTTTCGTCAATGACATGCGATTTTGCTTCCTCATTCTTAATAATCATGCTTCTTTTCCCCTTCCAAATAGAATATGCGGCCGAACCGCTTGATCGAATCGGCCGCAGGACAGCCGCCAGTTATTCTTCCGTGGATAATTTGCCCTGAAGCTTGGCTGCGTCAAAAGCGGGATCAGCAACAATGTTGGTCGTGCCGGCAGCTCTCAGCTTTTGCAGAGATGCGTTGTAGCGGGTATCCAAATCTTGGATGACGGCGTCCACATCTCCGCCCGTGAACACAAATGTGTTGAAAGTCTCCGGCCACTTCATCCCTTCCAGGGAGCTTTCCGTAATCGTACCCGGATTGGCCGGGTAAATGGCATCATACCGCTTCGGCAGAAAACCTTCAATGCCCGGAATGCTCGGCTTCTTGCCTGATTTCAACACGGCCGGTATCAAGGAAATTCCATAGCCCTTTTCATAGTATTCGGTTTGCAATTCATTGCTGTACACGTACTCCATGAACTTCCAGGCCGCCTCCTTATGGGTAGAATCGGCGCTGATCCCGATGTAAGAGCCACCGATAATTGGGAATGCGCCTTTAATGGTTCCGTCGGCCGTCGGCACGGGAACCGCTCCCCAGTTCTCGGTGGTCGGGAACTGATCCTTATACACTCCAGGTTCAGCCGAGTGGTTCACGTACATCCCGATTTTGCCTTGGGCAAATTGCGCGCGCAGCGGATCAATATCCAGATTCTCTACGCCCGGCAGCATGCTGCCGTCTTCCTTCATTTGCCGCAGCGCTAGGGCGATATCCTTGTACATGCTGAAATCAAACTGGCCTGTTTTATAATTATAGCCGTCGATGCCAAAGTTGTTGCTGGCGCCTGCAATTGTATTCGCCGCCCGCCAGAAGCCGGTTCCACTCTTGAACGGGCTGGCAAAGCCATAAATGCCTTCACTTTTACCAACCTCTGTAATTTTTTTGGCTGCGGCCACCATGTCGGCAATCGTTTTGGGAGGAGAGGCGATGCCTGCTTTCTTAAAAATGTCTTTATTATAGACCAGTCTCCAAATTTGCCCGGTGTTCGGCAGGGTGTAGATTTTGCCGTCGATGGAGTTCTTGTTCTCAATCTGGCTGTCTTTGAAGGTCTTCTTCATCTCGTCGCTCATGTAGGAGTTGATCGGTGCCAGATAGCCTTTTTTGTAATAGGTCTGAAAATCGTTGATTTGCAACACGTCTGGAGCCTGCTTGCTGGCAAACGCAATGTCCACCGCCTGTGGATAATTATCGCCCATAACGTTCATTTCAACTTCAATATTATCATGATTCGTTTGGTTAAACTTGTCAATTTTTGCTTTCATGAACTCGGCATCATGGCGGTCGGGTGTCCAGTAAATGATTTTGGTTTTCTCTCCCGCGGTTCCTTTGGAACTGGCCGGAGCGTCACTGCTTCCCGCCGCGCCCTTGCTGCCGCCGTCCGCTGAACAGCCAGCCAGGTTTAAGGCCAGGACTGCGCCCAGTGTTGCGATAACCCATTTTTTAACCATCGTTATGCCCCCTTATGCTTTTTACGGTCAACCTGTCGGATGCCGGTTAACGTTATCATAGTGGTTCCGTTTTTATGGGAGTGAGGGACATTTTAACTTTGTATGGGGGAAAAAATGATTGTCACGCCTCCCTGCTCATTTCAAATACATTTGTCTGAAGCTGGTCGGCGTCATGCCGCAATACTTTTTGAATAAGCCGCTGAAATACGGACGGTCCTCATACCCGAGCATTTGTGAAATTTCCTGCACCTGCACCCCTGCAATCAACAATTCCTTCGCCCTTTCCATTCTCATCTTGGTAATATACTGAATCAGGGTCATGCCCGTCTCCTTTTTGAAAGCGTTCGCAAAATAGCTTGGGCTTAAATGAACCGACCGCGCACAGATGTGAAGCGTCAGATTCTCCTGAAGATGCAGGCGGATGTATTCCCTTGCCCGGTTGATCGCTTGCGTCACATCTCTGAGCCGCTTATTCTCTACAAATTCGCAGCCCATACTGCTGAAATGATTGATGTAGCTTTTCCAGCCGCCGAAAGTCAATGAGCGATTCTCCTCCAGCGCCGACAGGTCGGCCTCCAGCTGAATGCGTTCTTCCTCGGTGATCTCATCACAAAACGCCCGGTACATGGCAAATACGAGTCCCATCAATAAGCGGATCATGGCTTGCGGCTCCGGAAATTTATGAGACAACGTCCATTGGTGGAAAATGTCGTCAATGATCAGATGGCAGCTATCTTTGTTACCACATCTGAGCGCATACAGCAATTGCTGTTCCTTTTCCACCGGGTAGTCGGGAGCCACACAATCCGCCTGCGCCAGTTCTGTATACTGGAACACGCAGTTGCCCTCGCTGTAAAAGCGGTAAGCCAGCGCTTTTACGGCATGCACAAATGCATTATGGATTTCCTGCGATCCCCGGGCTACGGTACCCAGGCCGATCGAGACGGTCTTTTTGCTGAATTTCTCCACATTCTCCCGGCAAAGCTCCAGCAACATTGAGGTTTCCAGCCCGTCCGGCGGATTAAAAATAGCCGCCAGCCGCTGCTTGCTTTCGTGCAGCACAACGCCCCGGGTGTGCATATTCAGCGTCTCGTCCAAAATATTTTTGATCGCAAACGGAATAATTTCGTTGTCGTCGAGCTGCAAGGTATAGCCGTATTCGGTATAGCAGTCCATTTCGATGGCCATGACCATCAGATTGCCGGCATCCAACTCAATTTGCAGCTCGCTCCAACGACTGTCGCTTGGGCGGCCGCCCGTCTCCTGGCGCAGCAGGCCCGTCAAATAATCCTGGCGAAGCTGCAGGTTGCTGGCATTCATTTTTTGCTCCAGCTGCTCCAGTTGCTTTAGCCTGACCTGTTCGGACTCGATCATCTTTTTTACTTTTAGCACCGCATCCAGAATTTCCGGCGGGGTGAACGGCTTCAGCAAATAGTCGGAGGCACCGAGCCTGATCGCTTCCTGTGCATAGCTGAAATCGGAATAGCCGCTGATAAAAATAAACTTGGCACGCAAACGATGGTCGGAAGCCCGCCTCATCAGCTCCAGTCCGCTGAGCTTCGGCATCCGGATATCGCTGATCACGATATCGGGATCTTTCTCCAACAGAAGAGTCCAACCATGCTCGCCGTCACCTGCGGTGCCCACGACCTTAATATGGTGTTCCGCCCAAGGAATGGTCTCGGATATCCCTTTTACAACGGCTTGAATATCATCCATAACGCACATCGTCAAATGATCCATACTGACCTCCTACATGATCGGGATTGTAATGGTAACCGTCGTCTCGATGTCCGGAATGCTCCTGAACGCAATGGAAGCCGACTCCCCGTAATGCAGGCTAAGCCTGCTCTGAAGGTTGGAGAGCGCGTAGCCCTTGCGTTCGGTACCGTGCTCGTTCACTGTCTTCTCCATCTGATCGGCATCCAGCCCGCAGCCGTTGTCAGTCACTTGCAGCAGTAGAAACCCGCCCTCACGGTACACGTTGATGACGATGCTGCCAAGATCGGCCTTGTCGCGGAATCCGTGCAAAATAGAGTTCTCCACCAGCGGCTGAAGCAGTATTTTTAACATGGAAATGGAGAAATGCGAGGGAGCCTCAATATGGATCGAATACGTGAACAGATTCTCATAGCATTTTTGCTGCAATTGCAAATACTGCTCGACGTGCTTGATTTCCTGCTGCAAGGTGGTGATATCGTTCCCATTGTTCAGCCCCAACCGGAACAGTAGCGACAAGGAGACAATCATTTCGCTGACGTCTTTTTTCTCTCCGCTCTCACTTTTCCAAAAAATTGCATTTAAAGTATTATACAAAAAATGGGGGTCTACCTGCGCCTGAAGCGCTTTGACCTCGGATTTGCGCTTGTCCTGCTCCGAAGTCCGCACCTCCTGAATCAGCAGCTGGATCTGGTCCAGCATTCGGTTGAATTTATAGCCGACAGCACTGACCTCATCCTCATATCTGCTGTTAAACCGCACCTCCAGGTCGTTATATTCCACCTCGGCCATCAGGCGCTGCAATTTATTAAGCGGTTTCAACAATGCGGAAGCCAGCAGATTGGACAGGATAAGCGCCAGCGCAATACAGAACAGCATGATCAAGATGATCAGCCAGCGAATCTGCTTCAGCGGTTGCAGCAAGTCGGCCTTGGATTGAATACTGACCAGCACCCAATCTTCGTTCATTGACAGCGTGCTGTAATTGACAAGCAAATTCTCTCCCTTGGCGTTCGTATAATTGAAGTCCCCGGCCCCTCCCCGGCTGAAATGCTCGATAAACCCCCGTTCCAAATTAAAAGCATGCTGCTGGGAATTAGGCCGGATCACCATGGTTCCATCTTTTTGCAGCAAAAACAGCTGAACCTGATTGTTCATCAGATCCTGCTCCAGAATGGCCCGCATCGCTTCCTCCCTCATGTTCACAAGCATATATACATTGGGGATATAATGATTGTCCAGAACTATCGGTTTCAGCAGCAGGGACAGAGCATTGCCCTTCCACTGAAACAGCTCGTTGCGATGAGCCCCCAGCCAGAGGGTATTCCAGGATTCCTGCTTCAGGTAGGCGCCATACTCCTCCGAAAAGCTCTTTGTCCGGTCGGGAAAATCCTTGGTGGAGAAGAAGTCTCCGATCGGCGTGTTCAGATAAGCCGTATCAATCAACGGCTCCACCAGCTTCAACTGGGCAAACGAAGTTTGCAGCAAGGATAAATTCTGATAATAGTCGGCGGTATTGTTGCTGCGGACATCCTTCATCACCTGGGTGAACGTTTCATTAAGCATAAAAGAATACGACGAAACGACAATATGCCTGAGATGCTCATCCATCACCTGTACCGATTTTTTCAAAATCCCCTGCTTGAGCTGCAAGGCACTACGCTCGATGTTTCGGGCGGCAAAGAGATAGGAGCAGATCCCCGTCACACTGATGCACAATATGGCCAGGAATATAAACAGTAGCTGGATTCTTTTTTTCAGGGATAGCTTGTAGAAATTGAGTCCCATGGATGACCACTCCTTGAAGCTCATTGTAACAACAGAACCCGATATACTCTACCCCTTGACAGCGCCGAGCGTAACTTGCATAAACGATTTATTGGCGAATACATACACCACGAGCAGCGGCAGAATGGAGAGGCAGGCACCGGCCATCATGAGCTGAATCTCGGCGGCGGCTCCGATGCCGTACCGCAGGTTGGCCAATCCTACCGGCAGCGTCTGGAGCTCCGGATTACTCATCGTAAAAACGAGCGGCAAGATGTACTCATTCCACGAGCCCTGGAATGCCGACAGCCCGGCAACAGCAAGCGCTGGCCGCAGCAGCGGCAGCACAATCCGCCAATACACCGAATAAAAGTTGCAGCCGTCAATCATCGCTGCCTCATCCAGATCCTTGGGAATGCTTTCGAAAAATCCGATCAGTATAAAATAGCAGGTGGCATGTGCGCTGACCAATATAATGACGACACCCCACAGCGTCTTGTTCAAACCGAGCATGACCATCAAATCAAATTGAGGGCGCAGCACCACGGCCCCGATTGAGATGAACAAAGTGGATGCCATGAGCAGGGTGTATAGCTTTTTCCCGATAAAATGCACCCGGTTCACTGCATAGGCGGACATCGACGCGACGATCAGGGTGCCGATCGTTGTGGTCACGCTTACAAAAATGCTGTTCAGGGTAAACCGGGAGAAATTGGCACCCTCCCATGCCTGGGCATAGTTAGAGAAATTCCAGACTTTAGGCCAGATGGTTGCCCCACTGGTCAGCTCCTGATTCGTCTTGAACGAGCCGAGCAGTACCAGCACAATCGGGAACAGTAACAGAGCGGCGACCGTGAGCAGAAACACCCAGAGCACCGTCTTGCCGGTCCAGCGAGCCAGCCTGGGGGAAAAAGTAAAGTTGGCATTCGTACGATTCATTCTGTTCTCCTCCTGCCTGCTTCTAGTAAACATCATTCAGCTTTTTGGAAATACGGAAGTAGATCAGCGTAACTCCCCCTACAATCAACGCGGTGGTGAAGCCGACCGCACTGCCGTATCCCAATTGCTGAATCCCCTGGGTTTCGCCCGATACCGGAAACAGCAGCTTGAACAGATAGAGGTACATGACCTCTGTTTTTCCGTAAGGCCCACCTGCGGTCAAAACCATGATGCTCTCATAACCTTTAAGGGAGATGGTAATGGCCAGCATGATAATCATCTGCATAACTGGTCCCAGCATCGGAATAGTCACATACTTAAGCTTTTGAAACTCATTGGCCCCGTCCAGCGAGGCCGCTTCGTAAAGATCGTTCGGAATACCTTGCAGACCGGCGAGAAACAGCAGCATATAGTTGCCGATAGCGCCCCAGATGGCGATGATAATAGTGGTCAGCATGGCATAATCGGCGCCTAGCCAATTAATCGGGGCGGAGACGAGATGGTACTTGAGCAGCAGTTGGTTCAAGATCCCGTTATAGGAGTTGAAAATAATAAAAAAGACGATCGCCATCACCGAAGCGCTAAAAATAGTAGGTAAATAATAAATCGCTCGCAACAAGGAGCGTCCCTTCAGCTTGCGATTCAAAATAATAGCCAAAACCAAGGACATGGGAAGGGTTACGAGCAGCTTGCCAAGAGCGTAAATGCCAGTATTTCCAACGGAGGACCAGAATTGATGGTCACGCAGAATGCGCGTAAAATTGCCGAGGCCAATAAAAACAGGCGTCCCGAATCCCTGATAATCATAAAACATGTAACGAAGCGCCCAAAGCAGAGGATAAATGCCGAATACAAGGGTCAGAAATAAACTCGGGAAAACAAACACATAGGCGTGTACTTTTTTCAGCTTCATAAAATGCCCCCCCTACAATCTTTAATACTGATTATAGAAGGGACAAAAATAGGACGGGATAGGGAAATCAACTTTTCAAAGGGGAGAATGTTACTCATCCAAACTTAACTCGCATAAAAACGCACCCCCTGGCATACATCGGACAAACCAAGAGGTTTGTCCCAATATCTACTAGGGGGTACTCTTCAAATCTGACAGGGGAATTTGTTTTACCCCTTAACCGACCCGGCTGCGATCCCTTCCACAATCCGGTCACTCATGATGAGGAACACTAGCAGAATGGGCAAAATGCTGATCATCAGCGTAGCCCCGATCGCTCCCCAGTCGGTCGTATATTGTCCAATAAAGTTCTGAACGCCTACGGTCAGCGTTTTGTTTTCGTCCGAGCTGATGAACGTATTGACGAAAATAAATTCATTCCAGTTATAGATCATGTTAATAATAGAGGTCGTTGCCATGACCGGGGTCGTCATAGGCAGCACAATCCGGAAGAACATCCGGTTGACAGAGCAGCCGTCCATAACGGACGCTTCTTCCACTTCCCGGGGCAAGGCATAATAGAATCCCAGCAGGATCATCATCGTTGTGGGCAGGTTAAAAGCAACATACGACAGGATGATGGACAGCGGCGTGTCTGTCAGATGCAGCTTGAGAAACATACTGAACAACGGAATCAAGGTGGAATGGACTGGAATCATCAGTCCGACCATAAAGAGTCCTAGGACCAGTTGGCTTCCTTTCCAGCGCATACGTGTAATCGCAAACGTTACAAAGCTGGCCAGCAGCACCGTTAGCACTACGGATATGACCGTAACCAACACACTATTGAAAAAATACCGCCCGATATTGCCGCTGGTCCACACATTCATATAGTTCTCCCAATGCGGCTGGGACGGGAGTGCAAACGGTGGAAGGTTAAACACCTCCTGATTATTTTTAAGTGAAAAAAGCATCAGCCACAGCAGCGGTAAAAGCTGCGTCACCGCCAGGATGATCAAAAGCGTATACAATGCGGCATAACCGACGCGAGTTAACATTTTGCCGCGGGTAGAGACACCAAGCGGATAGCTGGCGGCTGCCTGGGTTTTCATGTCCGTTCCTCCCTCTTCCTATCCTTGGTTATCCATGATCTATTCGCATGGCGTATTATGAATACTGGATTGTGTCACCGGAAGCGGTAGCCTTGCGAATCAGCCACGTAGCGACCAGACAAATGAGCAGCAGGGCAAAGGCTGTAGCACTGCCATATCCAAAATCAAAGCTGCGGAACGCCTGGTGGTACATGTAAGATGCCATCACTTCACTGGCTCCATTCGGCCCACCGTCCGTCATGACGTAGATGAGGTCAAAATATTTGAGCGAACCGACAATGGACAATATGATCGTGACGTTAATCACCTCGCGCAGCAGAGGCAATTTGATACGAGTCGCAATCTGCCAGGCACTGGCCCCATCAATCCGGGCAGCTTCCACCAGCGTTTCGGGAATGTTTTTCAGCCCGGCATAATAGATCAGAATATAAAAGC
Organism: Paenibacillus kribbensis; assembly: GCF_002240415.1. Taxonomy (NCBI): domain Bacteria; kingdom Bacillati; phylum Bacillota; class Bacilli; order Caryophanales; family Paenibacillaceae; genus Paenibacillus; species Paenibacillus kribbensis. Next base: position 1,608,036 of record NZ_CP020028.1, on the reverse strand, counting down.
CTGCATATTGCCAAATAATCGGGATGAACAGAGCAGGCAGCACCAGAGATGGATTAGCCAACCATTCGGGCGGGTTGTGAACTCCGAGCGACGCCAGCAAGGAATTCAGCACTCCGTTCGTCGGATGATACATTTTGAGCCACAATTGCGCGATAGCTACAGAAGACAGCAGCATGGGAATCAGATAAATTTTCCGCAGCAGATTCGCTCCCTTGATATTCCCTGACAAAATCATCGCAATCACCAGATAACCGATCAGACTGACGCCTGAAAACAAGGCCAGCAGCAGGGAATGCCAAGCACTTTGCCAGAACGCTGTGTCTGTGAACAAATGTTGATAGTTGTCCAGCCCGACAAAAGTCATAGGGCCGATTCCATTCCACTGATTCAGGCCATAATAGCCGGTCAGCACAATAGGCACATAAATCACAGCAAGCAACAGCAGCAGGGAAGGCAACACATACAGGGCAATGACAAGCTTATTGGACATGACCTTTTCCACGGCCGGACCTCCTTAAGCGCTCAATTTCAATTTCCTTTCTCGATGGCAGCCTTATGCTGCTCGGCAAATTGTTGCGGTGTCACCGCTTTGCCAAACAACGCCTGAATCATATTCAAATGTACCTGCGCTGCATTCGGCTTCATCTGTACATCGGCGAACAATGTAATGCTGCTGGCTTGATTCAGACCATTCAGCAAATCGACATACAACTTGGGCAAATCTCCTTTGGAGGTGTCTACTTTCGTCGCTGGAATAACACCCGCCTGCGTGACCGATTGCTCACCCCATTGGACTACGAAATATTCAACGAACGCTTTGGCCTCTTCTTTTACCTTGGAATTTTCCGAGACAAACAAGCCTACTCCCGGACCTCCTACCCAACTGTTCTCGTTGCCCTTGCCGCCTGCAACCATCGGAAATTTAAAGAAGCCGATTTGATCTTTAAATGCTTGCGGGATGGCGGGGTTGGTCGTAAAATTCGGCAATTCCCAAGTCCCCATCAAATACATAGCGGCCTTGTCGTTCATAAACTCGGATTTTCCTTCATCATTGGACAAGCCGTTAAATCCCTTGTTAAAGGCATTCATATCTACAAGCGTCTGGATTTCGGAGGCCGCCTGAATTAAACCAGGGTCATCGAACGAGCCTGAGCCGTCAATCGCTTTTTTCAGCGTTTCGTTACCCGCTATACGTTCCGCCAGATACATATACCAGAGCGAGCCGGTCCAGCGGTCTTTATTGCCCAGTGCAATCGGCGCAACGCCATGATCCGCAAGTGTTTGCACAGCCTGCTTCAATTCGTCAAGTGTCGCTGGTACTTTCAGATTGTATTTTTGGAATATAGCCTTGTTGTAGTAGATGGGTGAAATGTTCAATTCGATCGGAAGCGCATACGTTTTTCCATTCAGCGCATAGGCTTCAGTCGTTCCCGGTACGAATTTATCCTTCAGCTTTGAACCATTCAACAGGTCATCCATCGGCGTAAATAATCCGCCTTTGACGTAAGGCTCCATGAAGCCCGCTGCCCAGGTGATGCCGATATCCGGCAATTCATTGGAGGCCGACAGCACTTTGAGCTTATTTTTGTATTGTTCATTTTCCAGCACTTCCTGCTGAATGACGACATTCGGATGATCCTTTTCGTATTGATCTATGATCTGGGTCACAAGCTTGCTTTGCTGTGCCGAGCTTCCCTCTGGCCACAGATGCATCATTTTGAGGGTAATCTTTCCCCCTTCTCCCTCAGAACCACCCTTGCCATCTTTACCAGCACCGCAACCGGATAGCACCAGCATCAATGACAGCAGCAGGGTCAACCCAGCAACCCATTTTCGGTGTGAACGCTTACGCAAACCATACTCGTTGGACATCGTTAGACCTCCATTAATGTAGTTTTATTTTTTTGTAACCGTTACCATTTGTAAGTTTAGCACTCCATTCCTGCTTTCAACAGGGTACGCTGATTGGGTATAATTCCACTTTTATTGGGTTGTGTATTGGGCAGTGGCTGCCTACGCTGTCAATCAATATTCCCCGGCTCTTTACGCATCTGCTGCCTGTAGCGGCTGGGACTTACCCCCTCGGACACTTTGAACACTTTAATAAAATATTTATCAGTCCTGTAGCCTGAACGCTCTCCGATTTGCGCAATCGTCAGTTGGGTATGCAGCAGCAGCTCCTTGGCCCGTTGCATCCGCAGCCGGTGCAGATATTCGGTGAAGGACAAGCCACTTTGCTCCTTGAACAAAACGCTAAAATAGCTCGCATTCAGGTGTGAATGCGCGGCAGTCTGCGCCATCGTGATGGATTCGTGAAGATGCTCCGCCATATAGATGCAGGCACGCCGTATCGGATCACTAAGAGTAGCCGCTTGGAGGTCAAGCTCTAACAGAACAGGATCAGCTATCTTTTCAAGCTGCTCATACCGCTGCCGTTCCTCTTCCAGCCGGAGCGCTTCATCTACTGCATTAAGCAGCTCCTGCTTATCAATCGGCTTGAGCAAGTAATTGACGGCTCCCAGACGAAGAGCCTGCTGGACATAATCAAACTCCGCATATCCCGAGATGACAATGATCGCCGGCCGGCGGGAATCCCGTTCCAGGGAGCGGATCAAATCCAGTCCGCTGAATTCCGGCAACCGGACATCCGTAATGAGCAGATGGACGGTCTCCGCACGCAGCGTATGTAATGCTTCCAAACCATTACCCGATGTCACAATCCGGTATTTCCCGGCTGCCCATTGCTCCAGTGTCTGATGTATTCCCTGACGTGTTCGCTGTTCATCGTCTACAATTACAATGGTTTTGGATGAAACACTCATTCCTACCGCCCTCCGTATTCATCAGGAATTTCAAAAGCGACCACCGTTCCTTCCTGCACAGCACTATGTATCAGCAAACCGTCCGTTGGATCATATACACTGTCATAATAGAGGGCGAGCCTGCGCTGCACATTAACCAGTCCCATACCTGTCCCCTTGCTCTGGCTGATCGATCCCCCCGTCAGTGCTGTATGCACAGCCGCAAGTTCCTCCGGTGTCATGCCAGGTCCGTCATCTATGACCGCGATCTTGGTCCATCCCGGTCTTGCCGAAGGAGTGGCACGGATTTCAACACGACCGTTGCCGATACGATTTTCGACGCCATGCAAAATGGCATTCTCTACAATAGGCTGGATTAGCAGTTTAGGAAGCGGAATTCTCGCCGCCTCTGGAGGCATATGAATTTGCCAGCTCAGACGTGCACCCAGGCGCATCTCCATCAGTTCCAGATAACGGCGGACTTGTGCCATTTCTTCCCCGAGTGTCACCCAAGCGTCATGGTGAGCCGGCTCAATAATATAACGAAACAGCCGTGACATCGACACCATCAGCCCGGCAAGCTCCTCCTCCCCCTTTTCCTGTAGCGACCAGTTGAAAGCATCCAGCGTATTAAAAAGAAAATGCGGATTGATCTGCGCTTGCAGGGCTTTAAGCTCGGTCTGGCTTTGCAGAACCTCCTTCTCACAAATGACACGGATCAATTCATTGATATCAACAATCATCATGTTGTACTCTGCGTTCAATTCCCGCAGCTCAACCGCTGCTGCCGGTTCTGGATTCAAGGCCAATGCTCCTTGGCGTGAACGGCGCATCGCTTGGATCAAGTGACCTATCGGTCTGGTAATCAACGTAGACAGCATAAAGGACATAAACAGGAATAACACGGCACCAAGAGACGCGGAGATGATAAGTGTAGTCCGTAAAACCGTAATTCCGTCGGTGACGACGCTAACCGGAATCAGGATCAGCAGCGACCAGCCGGTCCGCTCCGATTGCTGCACCGCCTTCACATATTCCCGTTCTCCAATATGAACCGTCTGTGCCTTGCTGTGCAGTACACCTGACAAATCCATCTGGTTCATAGGCTCGCCTGACAGCAGCTGGCCTTGACGATCTACGAGCAGCATCGTTTCACTCGCTTCTTCCTTGACCGCCGATACATCATTCAGCCCAAAATAACTTCGCTCCATGCGGGTAATCAGATATCCTCCGCGTGAAAACCAACGGTCCACCAGACTCACCTGCCGAATCGCCAGCAGCGACCGAGGGTCCTCGGGATCGATGCCGATCCAGACTAATCTTCCTTTCATCTCATTTGCTTCCCGGATGTCCGCCTGTCCGATCCGCTCCTCCAGACTGCCCTCCCTGATCGGAAACAACATCTTTCCTTCAGCGGTATACAGCTCCAAAGAGCCAACACTCGGCATATAAGCCTGGTAGCTATGCATCACCTGCAGTAGTGATTGACGCTGCCGAAAAGTCACCTTGCCCCCGCTGCGCTCCTCCAGCAAAATATGCTGAACAGACGGATGGTTTGCCACCTGCTCCGTCAGGCTGTCCATCTGGCCGATTAATGCATCCAGCCTGCCGCTTGCTTGTACCGCCGTCTGACCAATATGCCGCTCGGCACTGTTTTTCAACAGGTGAGAGACATTGAGGTAAATGAACGCCCCCGCCACACTCATCATAATGAGCATCACCAGTATAAATCCGATAAAAATCTGATTACGCAACGTGTTTAATGGTTGGAAACTTGAGCGCATATGCATTCTCCCCCTGAACAATCGCATAAAAGTCGTATTGATAGCGCTTTCTCTTCTTATTTTATCGTATCGTTCTCCTTTGTTGATGTATTTTAGTAAACATATATAAACATGAATATCACGATATGCAATAGAAACTCGGGGGATAATCCAAAAAAAGATGACTCCCGACAAATGCAGGAGTCATCTGCTGGCTAGCTAAGCCACAGCTTCTTTCAAAGAAGCCCAAACTAAAGTACAGCTCAGGCTCCAAAGCTTGTATATTGAATCTTGTATCCTATTGAAGCGCGGTCAAAATGCGGTCGCACAGCTCCATCGTTTTTACATTATCCCGTCCACTTGAATAAGGCGTATGTCCTTCTTTGCAACAGTCCATGAAATGAACGATTTCGCCAACAAAACCGCGCAAGTACAAATCACGATACCCGCCCGACATCGCCGATGCTGACGGTGTCAGAACCGTATCGGATTCCGCAAGGGATTTCCAAGGAAGTTCCGCGTGATTCTCCGACTTGTGAATGATCAATGTATTCACTTCATCAGCGGTTGCAAAACCATGATCAAAGGTTACTGTGATACCTTCGCTCTCGCGCGTCCATGCTGTCATCCCTGCGAAGTATACGCTGCCCACCACACCATTTTCAAATTTTAGCGAAATCGTATGCGAAATAAACTCGCCGTTATCATTCGCAAATCCAGTGACCTGCACCGCTTCCCCGAACAAATAACGTACCAAATCGACCATATGAACCGCCGCCAGCTTCATGAAATCTTCGCCGCTTTTGCAAAATAGAGTGCTGTCCACGAGAAATTTCGCCTGAAATGAGCGTGCGGCTCCAAGCGAGCCACCCTCAATCAGCTCTTTCAATTTTACGTATACAGGCGCATAGCGCTTCATGAAGCCGACCATCAGCACAACGCCAGCCGCCTCCGCCGCATCGGCAATTTGGGCCGCTTCCTCTGCATTCCAGCCTAGTGGCTTGTCTACAAAAACATGTTTTCCGGCCTGAATGCAGTCCAGTACGAGCGAAGGGTGATCTGCCGCTTGTGCAACCACGACAACTCCATCACAGTCCTCCTGCTCCAACATAGTCTTGTAATTGTCATAAGGGATGCCGCTGCTCCCAAACCGCTGAAGCGCTGCCTTCGATCTATTTATATCTCTGGTCGCAATCGCTTGAATTTCAGCACCTGCGCCAATGACCGCAGGATATATATTCGTTGAAGCGTGAAAGCCAGCTCCGATAAAGCACAGCCTCGCCTTGCCCATATTAGTCCCTCCCATGTGTGCTCAAATATTCCGATATCATCGTACCATATGGGCGCAGCATTAACATCATGGCAGAAAAATGGACAGAACGGCTTCTCAACTGGGAGTTGAATATTTTAAAAAATCAAATATGAAGTTATTGTTCCGATCAAGAAGCTCCAATAAAATGGGATTACATGAAGGAGCGTGAGCATTTATGAGAGAAAAATTAGCAAGAAACATAAGCATATACCGCAAAGAAAGAGGACTTACACAAGAAGAACTCGCACAAATACTCGGGCTTTCATTTCAGGCCGTATCCAAGTGGGAAAATGCGCAGACCATGCCTGATATTTCGTTGCTTCCCCAGTTATCAAGAACCCTGGAAGTAAGCATCGACAAACTGCTTGGATATGTATCACAGGATAAACCGATTACCATTTATGAGGAAGAATATAAAACACCAGAATATTACTGGGGTACTGAACCAAATAAAGTTTGTTATCAGATTTTACAATGGATGCCGCCCAATACACACTTGAAATTGTTGGATATTGGCTGTGGCGAGGGAAAAGATGCCGTGTTTTTTGCTAGAAATGGATATGATGTGACTGCATTTGATATTTCGGACGCAGGTGTGGAGAAAACCAACAGACTTGCTGAAAAAATCGGGGTTCATGTTGATGTGTTTAAGGCGGATATTTTAGATTATCGTTTGGATACACATTTTGATATTATCTTTTCAAGTGGTGTCCTACACTACATAAAACCGGACTTTCGCAAAGAAATATTGGATAACTATAAGCAGTATACAAATCCCAGCGGCTTGCATGTCCTGAATGTGTTTGTACATAAGCCGTTTATTGCGCCACCACCTGAAAAAGAGCCTAACGCGCATAACTGGTACTCTGGTGAGCTGCTTACACATTATCACGACTGGTTCATTCAAGATAGCTCGGAAGTTATTTTTGACTGTAACTCATCAGGTATTGCTCATAAGCATGCCATGACTAAAATAATTGCACAAAAAATCATCTTATAAGGCTAAAGATACTAAAGATAACCAAGGGACGGTCCATAAACCGTCCTTTTTTTTATGAATATTATGAATTTTATGAACTTGTTTAATGGAAGATTTCAACATAAAATGAAATTGTAATAGATTGTAAATATATTTTAATAAAGGAGGAAGCAAAAATCATGAAAAGAAAAAGCATGAAGAAGCCATTTCTCGTTATTGCCTCTCTCGTAATGGGCTTCACCTTGTATGGCTACACTCCTGCTTCGGCAGATGCAGCCAGTGTGAAAGGATATTATCACACTCAGGGAAACAAAATTGTGGACGAATCCGGGAAGGAGGCAGTATTTAATGGCTTGAACTGGTTTGGTCTGGAAACTCCGAATTACACTCTGCATGGACTGTGGAGCCGTTCAATGGACGACGTGCTGGACCAGGTGAAGAAAGAAGGCTACAATCTGATCCGTCTGCCATACAGTAATCAGTTGTTCGATTTCACTTCCCGTCCGGACAGTATTGATTATTACAAAAATCCTGATTTGGTTGGATTGACTCCGATTCAAATTATGGACAAGCTGATCGAAAAAGCCGGACAACGCGGTATTCAGGTAATCCTTGACCGCCACCGTGCCGACTCCGGCGGACAGTCCGAGTTGTGGTACACGTCCAAGTACCCTGAATCTCGTTGGATCAGCGATTGGAAAATGTTGGCTGACCGTTATAAAGACAATCCTACCGTCATCGGTGCGGATTTGCACAACGAGCCACACGGTCAGGCAAGCTGGGGCACAGGCAACATTTCCACAGACTGGCGTCTTGCGGCGCAGCGCGCAGGGAATGCGATTCTGTCCGTAAATCCAAATTGGTTGATTCTCGTAGAAGGTGTGGACCACAATGTCCAAGGCAACAATAGCCAATACTGGTGGGGCGGCAACCTGACTGGTGTAGCCAAGTACCCTGTCGTGCTGGACGTACCAAACCGTGTCGTATATTCTCCGCATGATTACGGCCCTGGTGTGTCTTGGCAGCCATGGTTCAACGAGTCAAGCTTCCCGTCCAACCTGCCGGCCGTCTGGGATCAAAACTGGGGCTACATCAGCAAGCAAAACATAGCTCCGGTACTGGTTGGTGAATTCGGCGGCCGTAATGTTGATTTGTCTTCTCCTGAGGGTAAATGGCAAAATGCGCTCGTAGACTATATTGGTGCCAACAACTTGTACTTTACGTACTGGGACCTGAATCCGAATAGCGGTGACACGGGTGGACTGTTGCTGGACGACTGGGTTACCTGGAATCGTCCGAAGCAGGATATGCTGAGCCGCATTATGAAGCCTGTAACGTTCGTAACGGGACAAGCGAAAGCTACCGCTGAATAGACCTGTCGTCTCATAGGCTGGCTATGCTTTTTTTGCTAGCTAAAAAAACCGCTTTTCCTCCTTCTTGCTCAGATCATGCTGGGTCTAGAAGATGTGGAGAAGTGGTTTTTTTGTAGTGGTCCAATTTTATACATTGAAAATACCCACATCAAATGGGTCATTCTGTAAACTAAATCTCTCTTTTAACCGATAAATACATATGTTGGATGTGGTAATAACATGCTCCAATCTTCGAAGAAGGGACTCACCATGAAGTAAACATAACCAGAAAGGAAGTTTTTATGTGATTATTTGGAAGGGTTTTGGTATTTTGAATATTGTTATTCCAGGGATTTTGTTTGTTATTGTCAGTGCTATATTATCCTCTCTAGGGCTTAAATCAATAGATTCCCGGCTGCCACTGGCTTTTGTGTTCATTGTATCGGGAGTTATTATCTGGCATCTGGGGAAAGCGCTCAACGCCAAATCGGGCAAAGTGCTAGTAGATATGGAAACAGGGGAACACTACCGAATGGGAACCGAGCACAGTCTGTTTTTTATCCCGATGCATTATTGGGGCCCTGTCGGACTAGTATTAGGATTTATTTTAACAGTTGCAACGATATTTACATAACATGGATTACAAAACATGGATTGCAAAACATGAGCTATTTCTTGATCAAGGTGTGTCTGCAAAGTAATATAAGTGTACGTTGCCTGATTCTCAGATGCATAATCTATAAAGGACCACAATGTGGGCGAGTCGCTCCTGTTGTGGCCCTTTTTTCCTAAACGTATGGGCTATTCATAGGTCTTTGATAAAACCTTTCTCACAAGCTGATCAGCTTGTCGAGTTGTCTCAGGCAAGCGATAATGTGGAGCAAGCTTTAATATCCAATTGCAGGCGGTTTCTAATGAAATACGATGACCTACGGATACAAAAAGAGGCTTAACGCTTTCCTGCGTTCTTAATACTCCACCGATAGTCTCCTCATCATCAACTAATAACGAACATGCACCTCTTTCTTGAGAGGGTTCTTTATAATCACCCCACAGCTTCGTTTTACCACATCCAATTGTAGGAGTATCAAAGATAACCCCTAAATGACTGGCTAATCCAAATCGTCTAGGATGAGCAATTCCTTGGCCATCGCAGACGATGAGCTGAGGTGAGGTCTTTAATTACTGGTTTCATTTTTGCCCTCCTACTTCATGCTTCGCCCCAGTTGCTCCACCTTGCCTAGCCAATCGTTGCGCTGTTGATCCGTCTTCTTATTCATGAGATCAATGGCGGTAGAACGTACGGTCTTGACACCGCATAGCTGGAGCGTGGAATGCTTCATCATGCGATGCCCAGGCTGTCCCTGAAAAAATCGGTAATACCAGTGCGGTCCATCCATCGTTGATATGAGATGGGCCGTTCTGCCTTTTAAGAGCTGTTCAGGCAGGGGTTTGCCTTTGTGATATTTAAACGCAAAGCCTGGCATAAAAACACGGTCAATGAAACCTTTCATTAACGCAGGCAAGCTGCCCCACCAAATCGGAAAAATGAAAACAAGATGCTCCGTCCATTTAATCCATTCCTGAGCTTGAATCAGGTCAGGCTCCAGCGGCAATTTATCACGATATCCACCTGATAAATTTGGATTAAATTCCAACGCGGACAGCTGCAACAAACGCACCTCAGCTCCCGCAGCCTCTGCTCCTTTTATATAGGATTGAGCCAGCGCTTCTCCATAACTGCCAACGACCGGATTTCCTTGAATAACTAATATTTTTTTAGACATACCAATCACTTCCTACCCACATATTATAATTTTAGTTAGAAAACACTAACCTTTTATTTAAAAGAAAAGGCCACTACTGACCTTTACTTAATAAAGCGGTTAAACGTTGTTTGACCTCTGCTGCCAATGGAATAAGTTCCTGCGGAAGCTCACCTTCCAGGCTGGACACGGATAAGCGTGTAATAGCTCCAATGATCAGCACACCGGATAGCCGGGCATCCTGCTTGGGCAATTCTCCCCGCCCAATCCCCTGCTCGATGAATTCCGTTAGCGCCTCCAGCGGCTGACGTACATTCTGACTCTGGCTTGCCTCAATGTACAGCTCATGATGCTGCGACAGCAAAAGCAGGCCATACTGATCTTCATCATGCATTCCCAGCACTTCATCTACCAATTGATGGAAACGACTGACGAAGCTCCCATTCTGCTTGCGATAAAAATCAATCAATGTAGTGTAGCTGTTGCAGTACTGCTCGAATACTTCCATTGCCATTGCATCTTTACTCTTAAAATGCTTGTATATTGCGGCATCCGTCACACCGGCAGCCTCTCCAATTTGTTTGACGGAAATTCCGTCAATCCCCTTGGTTGCAAATAAGCGCATCGCCGCCTGCAATATATCCTTCTTCTTGCTATCTACATGTGTTTTCTTGTTCATTAGCTTATAGTAAGTGATAACTAACTAAATTGCAAACCATATGTAGGGCTGATCATGCTGGAGGCTCACGCTGTCACCCAACAGACCCATACACTGACCATTGAGGATATTCGTCATCTTGTGCTTGCCTTCAAGGAGGCTGCTGGGCGGGCTGCGCAATCCATTCTGGCCCAGACTGGCAGCCGAACAGCTTGGCGTTCGCATTGAAGGGCCTGCGCCGTATAACCATTTTTGGTTTTAAAATAACCTTTATAATATGCGGTATTGTAACGCAACGGTGTCACGCACTGGATCGCACACTAAATTGAACGATTTCCACAATAATAGGTGTTCCGGAGGAAATTGTCTCCCCTTCGTTGAGGTGAATCGTCAGCGATGCAGGGGTCAGGCTGTACAATGCGCTTTCTTGAATCATGCCGTTAATATACAAATTGGCATAGCTGTTGCTTCCGACATGAAACCGCTGAAAAGCCTCTTGCACCCCATCTACAGAAAATTGATCCGCCATAATCGTGACCGAAGATTCAATAGTATCAGGAGCAAAATAAAAATACCGTTGCGCAGTGGGTATAATTTCAATATTTGAAATGTCAGGTGCCGGGCCGGGAGGGCCTGCTATACCTTGTGGTCCTGCTGGACCAGCGATGCCTTGTGCTCCGGCAGGACCTTGTAGGCCTATTGGACCTGCGATACCCTGGGCACCCGGCGGCCCCGGCACTCCTTGCGCTCCCTGTAACCCTGCTGGACCCGGTATTCCTTGCGCTCCCGGCGCTCCCGGTGGACCTGGTATGCCTTGAACTCCCGGTGCTCCCGGTGGACCTGGTATGCCCAATGCACCAGGCGGCCCCGCTTGACCTTGCTGTCCTGGCAAACCGGGAATGCCTTGTTTCCCCTCAGAACCAGCAGCCCTCTGCTTTCCAGTCACCTCTTTTAGCCCTCGATAATCCAGTATATCCCTCTTACGCCGATATCTTCCATGAATATTATAATACCGTCGTTGTATGTTTAACCTTCGACGCTTTTGGGCATGGAGTCCTCTTTTGCTTCTATTTTTGAGTGGATGACCTGTTTTACATTTTTTTCGACTGATAATCTTACAATGTACGGTTCGCTTTCCATGTCGCCTTAGTGCTGAATCGCGTCTCCCCATATCAGCCGTACACACCTCCTTTTCTCAGCCTCATGTATTATATGCACATTTTCCTTTGGGGTTTTAGGCATTTGAACAGATACACCATGTGGTCGCCTCCATCGATACTTTCCATAAAATAGGGGCTTCCCTATTACCCTATTATTAATAGCAAGGTTAATGTGCCGTTGCCGAATAGGTTGAAAAATCATTTATTGATTAAGAGCCAACGAATGGCTCTTACCACAACGAAAGGAGGTGAGAACGATGCCAATCGTAAAACCTGTTTTTACAGCGGTTGCTACAGCTCCAGTCGCAAGCGGTGGAGCTATTACCACGACCATAACCCCAGTTGTGACTCGTTTTTTTGCAACGATTACAGCCGGGATGATCGGAGCTACAACAACAACCGTTCCTGCTGCAAGCTTTGTAGATGACGCTGATGCTCCAGTAGTCGCTTTGCCGACATTAACGGCTACGGATTCTGCTAATTATTACGTTAACGGAGTTATTCAGCAGAACTCTTTATTCACCCTAACTGCAGCAAGTCTGGTCATTGCCTCCGTAGATATTACACCGGGTGTTCCAGTTGTCATAGAAATATCAAACTTTAGCGGCGCGACCTCCACCATCACAACTCAACCTACCATCTCTGCTCCTACCATTACTATTACCAGCTAAGACATTTCACATTTTAAGTTCAAAGAGACTGAGCATTTAATCACGTTGTACACTAACACTACCCCGTATAAGCTCGAAAAGACCGGTTCAGACATAAACAGCTGAACCGGTCTGCCTGCTCAAGATATCGTTTACCAACGACCTGGTATCTTATGATTAAGGCAAAATAGCAAAGGAGCGCACCGGAAATCCGGGAGAATCCTGAATGCTCGGAACGATATTATAAATGACCGCACCTGTCGCAGGCAGCTTGTCCAAATTCGTCAGCACCTCAACCTGATAACGATCCTGCTCCAATATGAAATATTCCCCTACCAGCCTGCCCTCTTTGCGAAAAGCTACAGAGGAGTCAGTATCCAGTGTCTCATGTCCAATGGCGGCCACATTTCGTTCTTCTACCAAAAAGCGCAGCGCCTCCAGCGACCAGCCCGGGCAGTGTGCGTCTCCGGCGTCGTCCTTGTTTGAGAACGCATCTGAATCAGGCCAACGCTTGCTCCAATCACTGCGAAAGGCGACAAAGGATTGATCGGCAATGCGTCCATGCTCCTTTTCAAAATCCAGAATATCCGCAACCGTAAGCTCATAGTCGGGATTGGCTGCAACAGCGGCCGAACGGTCAATAACAACCAGCGGCAAAACCAGTTCCTTCAACGAAAGCTCATGCAAGTAACGTTTACCCTTTACAAAATGAACGGGTGCATCTATATGAGTGCCATACTGACCCGGAAAACAGTATTGTTTTACAAAAAAACCATCGTCATGGGTAAATAAGGTATCCACCTGAACTTGATCGAATACCGGAAAATGAGGGATTTCAGGGTAAAAGGCGTGGGACAAATCTACCCACTCTTTTTGCTTCAACAACTTCAAAATATCCGCTAAATGCTCTGCCATGATGTCCATTCCTCCTCAGCTATATTACGAGCATTGTACCTGAGGATTTGGCAAAAATCTACAAACCGGCTTTCAATTCGTCAAAGTAGAATTACAGCCTCCTTCTTCTGATTTGAAATCGTTAACATTTCAAGCAGATCTATCGCACTTTTTCCAGCCTAATATGAAACCCATGAACAGTGTTGCTTCCGAGCAAAAAACACAAAAACAATTCCATATATTCATATATACAATTCCTATTTCATATGATTGTTAACGTTTTCATTATTTTGTATGCGCTTTTAATGGAAAAAGAAGGTTTCTATTTCATTCTATAAAAAATTAGACAAAAGTTTTAGTATGTAATTTTTATTATATTAACAAATACTGGAACGCGAAGTATGATAGAAAATGTAGAAAACATAAGGAGCACCCGGGACTTCCTTCGTTCGTCTACTCCATTCATCTCATATACGGAGGTATTTTATGAAAAAGAGATTTTCACTCGGAATCGCAGCAGCCTTGCTGTTCACAACCCTGGCTCCTCTTGGTACACCTGCTCATGCAGCCACTGATATTGGTAAAGAAACGCTCGGCAGCAAAAACGGTTGGGCAGCCTTTTCTACAGGCACAACAGGCGGGGCCGCAGCCTCCTCTTCTAATATTTTCACTGTAACGAATCGCAAACAACTGGTGGATGCTTTGGGTAAAAGCAGCAATACTACCCCTAAAATCATTTATGTCAAAGGTACGATCAATGTCAATGTCGATGACAATAACAAGCCGTTGGGATTGAACGATTACAAGGACCCTAATTATGATTTTGACGCATATATCAAAGCATATGACCCGTCCACATGGGGGAAAAAGGCTCCTTCCGGTACATTGGAAAAGGCACGTGAAGCTTCTCAAAAAAATCAGGCCAGTCGTGTTGTCATTCAAATTCCATCCAATACAACAATTGTCGGCCTGGGCAGCAATGCCGTTATTAACGGCGTGAACTTCCAACTGAAAAAAGGGACAGACAATGTCATTATCCGCAATATTGAATTCCAGGATGCCTACGATTATTTCCCACAATGGGACCCAACCGACGGCAGTACAGGCAACTGGAATTCGGAATATGACAGCATTACCATTAACGGTGCCACTCATGTATGGGTAGACCACAATACCTTCAACGATGGGTCTCACCCGGACAGCCAAAACGGTACCTACTATGGGCGGGAATACCAGCATCATGATGGACTTCTCGATGTGGTCAATCAAGCCGATCTGGTCACTGCTTCTTACAATCATTTTTCCAATCATGATAAAACCTCAATTATTGGCAACAGCGACAGTAAAACAGCAGATGAAGGGGCTTTACGTGTAACCCTGCATCACAATTATTATGAAAACACAGTACAACGCACACCACGTGTACGGTATGGACAAGTCCATCTGTACAACAATTACTATACAGGTGATGTAAAACGCTCCGAATATCCTTTACTGTATATATGGGGCGCAGGCAAATCCTCCAAAATCTTCGCCGAAAACAATGTCATTGACGTTGCCGGTTTATCTGCAGCTAAAATCGTGACTGTCTTTGGTGGAACTGCCCTGTCAGATACGGGCACAATCCTGAATGGACAAGCTGTTAACGCAGGCTCCAGCGCAGGTCTTAGCTCCTCTGTAGGCTGGAAACCATCGCTGAACGATAAGATTTCCCCATCTGCCAGCGTAAAAGCAGAAGTCACTTCGCAGGCCGGTTCCGGCAAACTGTAAAAAAAGGCTTCGCTAACACCAAAAAGGGCTGTCCTCCCCGTAGATTATTCCATGGAGAGAGCAACCCTTTTTTTATTTCAGAATTTTGCAAATCCTTATTTGCGAGTCGTTTAGTAGCAAATTACATCGTTCGTTAAACGCTGTATTGTTCTACCAAAACCGGCTTTTCAAATGCATTATCCAGCTTGCGAAGCTTGGCCTTTACCGCCTCTGGTGGCTCAACCGCAGGCGCATCTGGATGCAGCAGCCATGATTTCACAAAGTGTGTATCGGATAATTGAAAGAGTGGAGGCTCTTTCTCAAAGTCAATCTTCATGGCATAAGCACTGCGGGCTGCAAAAGCATCGCCTACAGGTGGGTGTAACAGATCCGGTGGTGTTCCCGGAATAGCTGCCAGCTTCTGACCATGGCTGTCCAAACTTGGCATGGAAGCGAGAAGCCCCCAAGTATATGGATGTTTTGGATTATAGAAAATTTCATGAACCGTACCTGTTTCCACGATTTGTCCGGCATACATAACAGCCACGCGATCCGCCATTTTCGCTACAACGCCGAGGTCATGGGTAATAAAGATGATGGAAGTGTCGATCTTCTTCTGAAGGTCCTTCATCAATTCCAAAATTTGAGCTTGAATCGTTACGTCCAGCGCAGTCGTCGGTTCATCGGCAATCAGAAGCTTGGGGTTAGCAGCCAGTGCCATCGCAATCACGACACGTTGACGCATACCGCCACTGAACTCATGCGGATACTGGTTAAAGCGCTGCTCTGGATGCGGAATACCTACCAGGGTAAGCAACTCAATGCCCCGCTTATAAGCAGCGTCCTTGGATATCTTTTCATGCTTGAAAAGCACTTCCGTGATCTGCTTGCCGACCTTCATTGTCGGATTAAGGGAAGTCATTGGGTCCTGAGAAATCAGACCGATTTCCTTACCACGAATTTTTTGCATCTGCTTTTCGGTTTTATTAATCAGCTCTTCCCCGTCAAATAAAATTTGACCCTTTTGATAAATACCGGGAGGGGTCGGAATAAGCTTCATTACAGCCTGTGAGGTTACGCTTTTGCCTGAGCCGGATTCACCGACAATGGCCAGCGTCTCTCCTTTATTGACATGAAAGTTTACGCCACGAATGGCCTGCACTAGTCCCTGACGGGTCTTGAAAGATATCGTTAAGTCCTTCACTTCCAAAAGGCGGTTCATCTCATCACTCTTTCATTTTTATTCATCACTATTATTGACCACTATCTAAAAAAACGACGTTCATGAGTCAAGGTATATACGAACAATTTTACTCAGTTTAGTGCCTGCCAGTCAAGCAATATCTAAAATAAGCCCAAAAACCTCCCATCTTTTGTCACATCAACGGAAGGTTAAGCCCGAAAAACGATCAGTTTCAACCATTTTTGCACTCATTTATAACATATGTTGTATATAACTGAACCGCGCTCCGCCCAATGGTGAACGTGTACAGCTCAGTTCACCGCCCAGCCGGGAAGCAATTTGACGGCAAATAGCCAATCCCAGACCCGTGACACCGTTCGAACCCGTATAAAATCTCCCGAACACCTCGGCTGCCTCTTGTTCAGTCAGTCCTTCTCCATCATCATCCACATGCATAACCCATACAACCTCCGGTGTTGTCCCCGCCTCCAAATGAATGACAACCTCCGTAGAGGTGTGTCGAACCGCATTTTGCAACAAATTCAATATCATGCGGAACAATTGCTCGGCTGGAACGGCCACATGCAGGCCCTCCCCCTCCACACGAAGCGAGATCGAGCGTTCAGCAGCCACCGGCATCAACAAATGAACAGCGTCCTCTGCCATGCTTCCAAGATCTATCAAAGAAACAGGCCACTCTTCATTCAACGCCTCCAGCCTTGATAGCTGCAGCAGCTTTTCCACCATATCAATTAATCGCTGGGACTGCACTTTAATGATACCAAGCCCCTCGTCCTGGGATACCACTTGATCCTGAATGGCATATACGTAGCCTTGAATGGACATTAACGGTGTCCTTAGCTCGTGAGAAACATTTTGCAAAAATTCAATCTGACCGTTGTGATGCTGCTGAATACGGGCCGACATGGAATGAAAGGTGCCGATCAGTTCTCCAATTTCACTTTTGTCTGCCTGCGGAAAATCACTATCCTGTGGTTGATTCGGCTCATAGTTGCCTACAGCCTCCTTCAATCGCTTGAGCGGGCGTACCAGTCGTGAAACAACCATCAGCCCAATAACGAGAATCACCAGAAAGCTCGCCACGATAGACAATATTGTAGTTCTCATTAACGGGACATAGAGCGCTCTCAATGAAGACAACGGCGAGTATACAAAAATTCGAAAAGGTTGTCCGGGTAATTCTTCATTTGTAAACAGTATCTTTTTACCTTGAAACACGGCAACCCCTTCATGTACGGAAGCCAGATCATGGGCAGACGGATGAACAGATGCAAAAAATCCCTGACGGATCAAGAGCAAGCTCTCTATCTTCTTCCCCTCCACTCCAGACACGCTGGAGTCGATGATACGATTATCCGTGCTTAAAATAAAATAATCGGCAGACAAAAGCATACCTTTGATGACATAGTTAAGCTCAGCGTTATCCAGCCGGTCAAAGCCTCCGTCGCTCATAATATGGACGGCTTTGCGTGCCTGTTCATGAAGCTTGGATTTAGCCTGATTTACGAGTAGATCGTCGATAAGCCTGATGAACAAAACTACCGTAATACAGACAGTAATGAGCATTGCGATAGATAGGGACAGCAGTATTTTAGCTCTCATCGTACGCATGGCTACTGCCCCTGAACCGTTGCTTTATATCCGAATCCCCAAACGGTATTAATGACGAGCGTAGAGTGGTATTCCGCCAGCTTTTTGCGAATTCGTTTGACCAGATCGTCCACGACCCTCACATCACCTATAAAATCATAGCTCCACACCTGCTGAATCAGATGCTCTCTGCCAAAAGGTCTTTCCAAATGATTTGAGAGAAACAGCAGCAGATCAAACTCACGGGAGGTCAAATTTAACTCTTGTCCATCCACAGTGACCTTACGAAAATCTGCAAAAATACACAGATTGCCCGCTCGACATACTTCTGCGCTTCCTGGCGCCCCCTTATCATCCGGTGCAGACGTTCCAGCCTTACTCAGTCGCAGCATCGCTTTGACCCTCCCAACCAGCTCCCGCGGATTAAAGGGCTTGGTCAAAAAATCGCTGCATCCCAGCTCCAGCCCGTGGATACGATCACTTTCCTCACCGCGCGCGGAAATCATAATAATTGGCATTTCCGTAAACTCACGAAGCTGAGTCAGCAGGGAAAGTCCATCAATTCCGGGCATCATGATATCAAGAACGAGGCAGTCTGGATGGTCCGTACGGATATGCTCTATCAGGTTTTTGCCACTGGAGAAGGAAGTGACCTCGTAGGATTCTTTTTTCAAATACTCAGATATTAATTGCAAAATGAACACGTCGTCATCCACCACTACTATTTTTGTCATGACCATAACCCCTTGCTGTTGTTCTGGATGGTTCCATCCTCTCTGTTAGCTTAACAGAAGCCCAGCAAAATAGACAAAAGACGGGTATACCGTTCCCGGTCCCGTCTTTTCTTATCATGAATCGCTGCTGTATATACCAGGCGAACTGAAAACTGACTGCACTTCAACCTTATTTTTTGGTTGTGGTTACTGCTTTAGCTGCTGCTTTCGGAGCTGTTTTCACTGCTGTTTTTGGAGCTGTTTTTGCAGGTGCTGCTTTTTTAACCGGAGCTTTGTGAACTACTTTGTGAGCTGCTTTTTTAGCTACAGCATGATGTGCACGAGTTTTGTGAGCTGTCGCTTTATGTTTAACGGCATGGTGTTTAACTGTACGATGCTTCGCTTTCACTGCTTTTACTTTATGGCTCACCACTTTTTTGGCAACTGCTTTTTTGGCAGGAGCTTTTTTCGCTTTTGTTGTTGCTTTATGTGCCACTGCAGCTTTTTTAACAGGTGCTTTCACTACAGGTGTTTTTGTCACAGGTGCTTTTGCAGGGGTTTTGGTAGCTGGTGTTGTAACCGCAGGAGCTTTAGTAGCTGGTGCAGTTGTGGCTGGAGTCGTTGTTGCTGTAGCGGCAAATGCGCTGCTTGCTCCTCCCAGTACGCTTACTACGGTCAATACGGCTGCTGCATTTTTAGTCCATTTTTTCATGATTGAATCACCTCTCCTTTAAAGTATCTTTAGCTTATCAGGAGAATTCGGGATAATTGTGGAAGAAATATGTGAAAAGTATATGAAAAAAGCGCGTAGCTCTGTATCTGGAAAACACACGAGCCGCACGCTATAAATGTCATGTAATAACGCCTTGATTAACCGATGGCAATCCATGAGACAATGCCGTAGTTGTGCGAGGTTTCGTTCCATTTGGTTACGACGATCACCGCACCACCGGGTGTCTGTGATTTTAGTGTCGCATGAAAAAGAGGATGGTTGGTCATGGCTACAAGCGTATAGTCCGGGTTCACAAAAGGCTCCCCGAATACAATCGTAACCTCCGTCTCTCCTTCACTGCCCTTCAGAAGAAACGGTGCTCTGCCGAACTGCTGCAATGCAGGCTGATTCGCACAGGTGCGAACAGGAGTGATGCTCAGATGCTCCGGCTTCACTGCGCTCAGCTCCAGCTCACGCGAGCCTACGGAGCCTTCCACCAGATGATGCCCTTCAATGCTCTGTTCTGCCAGGTGATGGCTTTGTATCGCAGCTGCCTGCAGATGCTCCGATCCTACAGCTTCCGGGCCCAGCACCTCACTGTCGACGGCCTGAGCTTTCAGATGGCTGCGAGATACACTATCAGCCTGGAGTCTGTCGCCACTGATGCCTTCCTCCGGCAAAAGCCCCGAGAGGTGAATATCTGTGGATAGCTGAGCCAGTGTCACCGCCCCCGGCTTCAGGTGATACGTATCAATGACTCCCTCGCCAATGTGTCGGCCTTCAATGGACTCCTCAGCCACATGCCAGGACTGTACTGCTCCATTCGCGATCTTGCCAGACGTAACCGCTCCTTCCTGTAAGGCATCCTCCGACACCGCCTGCCCGCCTATATGCTGTTGCTGGATGGCCCCTGCTTGCAGATGCTCCGGCTGGACGGATTCCAAAGCGATATGTTTTGACTGCACTGCGCCTTCTGCCAGCGCAGATCCTTGGACCGCCCCATCGGCCAGATGCTGAGGGTGTACGGCATGCTCCGTCAGATGTACGGAGCTTACGCTAGCTTCCGCCAGATTCGAAGCACGCACTGCCCGAGGCGCAAGCTTCTCACTGTTCACGCTTCCTGCCTGGAGGGCGTGAACCGATATACTCCCCGGCGCAATATGCTGGGTCGTCACTGCCGAAGCCTGCAAATGGGAAGAGGCGACGGATTCCGGGGCCAAATGGTTCGACTGGATAGCCTCTTCTGCCACATGATTCCCTTGCACAGCTTCGTCGATAATGTGCCACGGCTGGATGGAATAAGGTGATATTTTGGCCGCTGTCACACTCTCATCCGCCAGCTTTTCCGAGGTGATGCTTTCCGATTGAAGCGCACGACTCGATATACTGTCCGGGGCCATGTGTTGGTCTTGAATGGACTCCTTAGCCACATGCCAGGACTGCACCGCTCCATTCGCGATCTTGCTGGACGTAACCGCTCCTTCCTGCAAGGCATCCTCCGACACCGCCTGGCTGCCTACATGCTGTTGCTGGATGGCCCCTGCTTGCAGATGCTCCGACTGGACGGAATCCAAAGCGATATGTTTTGACTGCACTGCGCCTTCTGCCAGCGCAGATCCTTGGACCGCCCCATCGGCCAGATGCTGAGGGTGTACGACATGCTCCGTCAGATGTACGGAGCTTACACTGGCTTCCGCCAAATTCGAAGCATGCACTGCCCGAAGCGCAAGCTTCTCACTGTTCACGCTTCCTGCCTGGAGGGCGTGAACCGATATACTCCCCGGCGCAATATGCTGGGTCGTCACTGCCGAAGCCTGTAAATGGGAAGAGGCGACGGATTCCGGGGCCAAATGGTTCGACTGGATAGCCTCTTCTGCCACATGATTCCCTTGCACAGCTTCGTCGATAATGTGCCACGGCTGGATGGAATAAGGTGATATTTTAGCTGCTGTCACGCTCTCATCCGCCAGTTTGTCAGACGTAACAGACTCATCTTGCAAGGCGTGGGTCGATATCGTATCTGATGCGATATGCACACCCCGGATGGTTCCATTTTCCAGATGGTGCGGCTGGATCGACTCCGATGCAATATGCACAGACTTCACTGCTCCTTCTGCCAGCGCTTTGTCCTGTACTGCTCCTGCTGCTAAATGCCGAGTGTGTACGGCCTGCTCAGACAAATGGGAAGGACCCACGCTATCTTCCGCCAGATTCGTCGCTTGCACTGAGCGTGCCGCCAGCTTTTCCGAGGTGATACTTTCTGCTTGAAGCGCACGACCCGATATACTGTCAGGGGCCATGTGTTGGTCTTGAATGGACTCCTTAGCCACATGCCAGGACTGCACCGCTCCATTCGCGATCTTGCTGGACGTAACCGCTCCTTCCTGCAAGGCATCCTCCGACACCGCCTGCCCTCCTACATGCTGTTGCTGGATGGCCCCTGCTTGCAGATGCTCCGACTGGACGGAATCCAAAGCGATATGTTTTGACTGCACTGCGCCTTCTGCCAGCGCAGATCCTTGGACCGCCCCATCGGCCAGATGCTGAGGGTGTACGACATGCTCTGTCAGATGTACGGAGCTTACACTGGCTTCCGCCAGATTCGAAGCATGCACCGCCCGAAGCGCAAGCTTCTCACTGTTCACGCTTCCTGCCTGGAGGGCGTGAACCGATATACTCCCCGGCGCAATATGCCGGGTCGTCACTGCCGAAGCCTGCAAATGGGAAGAGGCGACGGATTCCGGGGCCAAATGGTTCGACTGGATAGCCTCTTCTGCCACATGATTTCCTTGCACAGCTTCGTCGACAATGTGCCACGGCTGGATGGAATAAGGTGATATTTTGGCAGCTGTCACGCTCTCATCCGCCAGTTTGTCAGACGTAACGGACTCATCTTGCAAAGCGTGGGTCGATATCGTATCTGATGCAATATGCACGCCCTGGATGGTTCCGTTTTGCAGATGGTGCGGCTGGATCGACTCCGATGCAATATGCACAGACTTCACTGCACCTTCTGCCAGCGCTTTGTCCTGTACCGCTCCTGCTGCCAAATGCCGAGTGTGTACGGCCTGCTCAGACAAATGTGAAGGGCCCACGCTTCCTTCCGCCAGATTCGTCGCTTGCACTGAGCGTGCCGCCAGCTTTTCCGAGGTGATACTTTCTGCTTGGAGCGCCCGACCGGATATACTGTCAGGAGCCAGATGTTGGTCTTGAATGGACTCCTTAGCCACATGCCAGGACTGCACCGCTCCATTCGCGATCTTGCTGGACGTAACCGCTCCTTCCTGCAAGGCATCCTCCGACACCGCCTGCCCTCCTACATGCTGTTGCTGGATGGCCCCTGCTTGCAGATGCTCCGACTGGACGGAATCCAAAGCGATATGTTTTGACTGTACCGCTCCTTCTGCCAGCGCAGATCCTTGGACCGCCCCATCGGCCAGATGCTGAGGGTGTACGACATGCTCCGTCAGATGTACGGAGCTTACACTGGCTTCCGCCAGATTCGAAGCATGCACCGCCCGAAGCGCAAGCTTCTCACTGTTCACGCTTCCTGACTGGAGGGCGTGAACCGATATACTCCCCGGCGCAATATGCTGGGTCGTCACTGCCGAAGCCTGCAAATGGGAAGAGGTGACGGATTCCGGGGCCAAATGGTTCGACTGGATAGCCTCTTCTGCCACATGATTCCCTTGCACAGCTTCGTCGACAATGTGCCACGGCTGGATGGAATAAGGTGATATTTTGGCAGCTGTCACGCTCTCATCCGCCAGTTTGTCAGACGTAACGGACTCATCTTGCAAAGCGTGGGTCGATATCGTATCTGATGCAATATGCACGCCCCGGATGGTTCCATTTTGCAGATGGTGCGGCTGGATTGACTCCGATGCAATATGCACAGACTTCACTGCCCCTTCTGCCAGCGCTTTGTCCTGTACCGCTCCTGCTGCCAAATGCCGAGTGTGTACGGCCTGCTCAGACAAATGTGAAGGGCCCACGCTTCCTTCCGCCAGATTCGTCGCTTGCACAGAGCGTGCCGCCAGCTTTTCCGAGGTGATACTTTCTGCTTGGAGCGCCCGACCAGATACACTGTCCTGGGCCAAATGTCTCGTCAGCACTGAGGAAGCCTGTATATGAACCGAGGTCACTGCTCCGGCAGCCAAATGTGTCGAATCCACAGCTGCCACAGCCAGGTGACTGGTTTGTACGGCTTCATCTGTAATATGCCCGGACTGCACCGAATGGATAGATAGCTTGGTAGAGGTTACACTTTCCTCCGCCAGTTTGTCTGACGTAACAGACTCATCTTGCAAGGCGTGGGTCGATATCGTATCTGATGCGATATGCACACCCTGGATGCTTCCGATGCGCAGATGGTGCGGCCGGATGGACTCCGATGCAATATGCACAGACTTCACTGCCCCCTCTGCCAGTGCTTTATCCTGTACCGCTCCTGTTGCCAGATGCCGGGTGTGTACGGCCTGCTCAGACAAATGTGAAGGGCCCACGCTTCCTTCCGCGAGATTCGTCGCTTGCACCGAGTGTGCTGCCAGTTTTTCCGAAGTGATACTTTCTGCTTGAAGCGCACGACCGGATATACTGTCCGGGGCCAGATGTCTCGTTAGCACTGAGGAAGCCTGTAAATGAACCGAGGTCACTGCTCCGGCAGCCAAATGTGTCGACTCCACAGCCGCCACAGCCAAGTGATTGCTTTGCACGGCTTCATCTGTAATATGCCCGGACTGCACGGAATGGGCAGATAGCTTGGTAGAGGTTACACTTTCCTCCGCCAGTTTGTCTGACGTCACCGCTTCATCCTGTAGGGCCGGGGTCGCCACAGCCTGCAATGCGATATGCTCTCCCTCAATGACCCCGTTTTGCAAGTGTTCCGATTGGATGGATTCCGGTGCAATATGCACAGACTTCACTGCACCTTCTGCCAGTGCGGTTTCCTGTACCGCTCCAGCAGCCAAATGCCGGGTGTGTACGGCCTGCGCGGACAGATGTGAAGGGCCCACGCTGTCTTCCGCCAGATTCGTCGCTTGCACTGAGCGCGCTGCCAGCTTTTCCGAGGTGATGCTTTCCGCTTGGAGCGCACGACCGGACACACTGTCCTGGGCCAGATGTCTCGTCAGCACTGAGGAAGCCTGTAAATGAACTGAGGTCACTGCTCCGGCAGCCAAATGTGCCGAATCCACAGCTGCCACAGCCAGATGGTTGCTTTGTACAGCTTCGTCCGTAATATGCCCGGACTGCACCGAATGGGCAGACAGCTTCGTGGAAGTTACACTGCCTTCCGCCAATTTGGCAGAGGTGATCACTTCATCCTGTAAGGCCGGGGTCGCTATAGCCTGTAATGCGATATGCTCTCCCTCAATGACACCGCTTTGCAAGTGCTCTGATTGGATGGATTCCGGTGAAATATGCACCGATTTTACAGCCCCATCTGCCAGTATGGTTTCCTGTACCGCTCCTGGTGCCAGATGCCGGGTGTGGACAGCGTGTGCAGCCAGATGTCCAGGGCCCACGCTATTTTCCGCCAAATTGGAAGCTTGCACAGCACGAGCCGCTAACTTCTCAGAGGTGACGCTTTCCGATTGAAGTGCATGACCGGACACGCTATCCGGGGCGAGATGCTTGGTCTGGACAGATGCAGATTTCAGATGGTCGGAGGTGACGGATTCCGGAGCGAGATGATTCGCTTCCACCGCTTCTATAGCCAGATGGTTACTCTGCACCGCTTTATCCGTGATGTGCCACGGCTGCACGGAGCGAGCTGACAGCTTGGAGGAAGTTACACTACCTTCTGCTAATTTAGGAGCCGTAATCGCCAGGTCATTAATTTTGTCCGTAGCCACACTTTCCGGCGATAGCTTTAGCGAAGTGACGGAATGATCCTGCAAATGATGCGAGTACACCGCCCCATTCGCCAGATGCCCGGTTTGAACCGCACCTTCGCCCAATATATCTGCGGTAACGGACTGTCCCTGCATCGCCGAGGTTCCTACACTGCCCTCTCTAAGATGTTCACTCAGCACAGAACTGTGGGCCAGATGTTTCGACTCGACCGCTTGAGCCTGCAATGCCTTTCCACCCACACTGTTGTTGGCAAGGTGGTCCTCACGAATCACGCCGGTTGCAATGTGTACGTGTGTAATGGTTTGTGGCGCAATTTTATCTCCCGTTACCGCTCCTGCGCCTATTTTAGCCTCAGTCACCGCTTCTTCAGCGATTTTGTCAGACTTAATAGAGTTCGGGGCAATATGGTTTTCCTTGACAGCCTGATTCGCCACATGATGATCCAGAATTGCGCCCATCGCTATCTTCTGGCTCGTCACAGCGCCGGATTGCAAATGTTTTTCCGTCACTGCTTCGGCTACGATATGATGCTTACGAATAATTTCAGACTGGAGGTGTAATGAAGAGACCGCCTCCGGAGCAAGCTGGCGACCTTTAATTGCCGACGCAGCAATATGTCTGGTAAGTACTGCCTCATCGGCAATTTTATGTGGCAGAATGCTCTGATCTGATATTTTGGATGAGGTCACAGACTGATCGACAATTTGCAGTGAGCCTACTGACTGATCCGCCAGCTTATTGGACTGAATACTCCGGTCCGCGAGATGCCGGGCTGTCACTTCACCTGTACCAATCTGCTCTTCTCCGATTGCGCCGGGACTCACATGCTTTCTTTCAATCGTCTCTACCTGAATATGCTCACCGCTGACCGCCTCATGCTCCAGATGACGTCCACTGACAGCACCTTCCTCTAGCTGTTCCTTGCCCACAATTCCGCTAGAAAGCTGCTGACGGCTGATTGAACCAGGGGCCAGATGCCGGGCATGAACGGCATGATCGGTCAGGTGTGCGCTCTCAATGCTGCCAGCCTGAATTTTAGAACCATCCACAGCCCCGTCCCGCAGTTTGGAAGTGGTTACAGACTGCTCTCCTAGCTTGGAGCTGTCGATGGCTTCATTAGCCAAATTATTCGATTGAATCGTACCGCTGCGAATTTTTTCAGAGGTAACCGCATGATCTTGAAGCATGTCTGGAGACACAATCCAATGCTTGAAATGACGGCTCTCAATGGAGCCATTTGCAATATGATCACCGCTGATAATCTTGTCGGCCAGCTTTTCCGGGGTGATGCTGCCATCACGAAGTTTCTCACCGCCAATGGAGCGATCCTGCAATTTGCTACCTGACACCGATGCATCCGATATATGCTCCACCGTAATGGAATCAGGGGCAATTTTCGCAGAAGTCACTGCACCGTCGGCTATTTTAATCGTTTGCACGGCATAATCCGCCAGATATTCAGTTTGGATGCTTTCTTGCTTCAGCTTGCTGGAATCGATGGAAGCAGGAGCAATTTTCTCACCAGTCACAGCCAAATCGCTCAAATCATCTGTATAAATGAAAGCGTTGTTTACATGGGGCGCCTTCTTGTTATTCAGAATTTCCTCGACATCAATGGGATCAGGCTGAGGCTCTGGCTCGTTGGCTTCCTCCATCGAGACCTGAGTCTCTTCTGTATCTTCACTTTCAACCTCTGTCTCGTGTACAATATGAACTTCAGGTTCGACAACAGTCTGCTTCTCCAGCACCTCTTCCGTTGGGGGAGGCGGAGAAGCAACTTGATGAAGTCTTGCTTCTGTCTCCCTCTCCGCAGGTTGTGGCTTCAAGCGCTGTATCATACTTAATTCATTCAAATCCGGGTCAATTACACTATAGAGCGGCTTTTTGATTCTGGTGGTTTTGCGACTCTTGTTCTTCAAGCAGCTCTCTCCCTTCATATTTATCGTTACTGCATCATATGCAGGCCCATGGGCACTTGCCACCCTGCTCAGGGGTACTCTTTTCACCGAGAACATACTCACTGAAATCCACGTTTGAAAAAAAATTGTTAAAAGTTAAAATAGTAAGGGTGAAGATTGCTGCAAGAAGAAAGGAATTACAATAACATGATAATTAAACCAAGAACACGTGGCTTTATCTGTACCACTGCTCATCCGGTGGGCTGCGCCCAACATGTTCAGGAGCAAATTGGCTATGTGCAGGCCCGTCCTGCTATTCAGGGGCCTCGTAACGTGCTTGTCATCGGGGCATCTGCCGGATATGGGCTGGCTTCTCGTATTACGGCCGCATTCGGAGCACGGGCCAATACAATCGGCGTATATCGCCCTAGTAATGCTACGGCCACACGTACAGCGTCGGCAGGCTGGTACAACTCCGCTGCATTTGAAAAGGCTGCTCAGGAAGCAGGGCTTACATCCTTAAGCGTGACAGGAGATGCCTTTTCAGATGAGATCAAAGCCAAAACGGTGGAGGTTATTCGCGAAGAGCTGGGACAAGTCGATTTGGTGATCTACAGTGTCGCTTCCGGTCGCCGTACGAATCCTCGTACAGGTGAAACGTTTACTTCCGTACTCAAACCTATTGGTAAACCTTATACAAATAAAACCGTCAACTTCCACACCGGTGAAGTCAGCAGCGTTACACTGGAACCTGCGACGACAGAAGAAGTGCAGGCAACGGTAGAGGTCATGGGCGGTGAGGACTGGAAGTTGTGGATTGACGCCTTGCGTGAAGGCGGTGTATTGGCTGATACTGCAACCACCTTCTCTTTTTCGTATATTGGTTCAGAGATTACGCAAGCCATTTACAGAGAAGGCAGTATCGGAAGTGCAAAGGATCACCTGGAGGCGACAGCACGTCAGCTGAATGATCAACTAAAAGTCACAGGCGGCCGCGCCTTTGTCGCAGTCACCAAAGGACTGGTTACCCAATCCAGCTCTGCCATCCCTGTCGTTCCTCTGTATATTTCTGCTTTGTACAAGGTGATGAAGGAAAAAGGGCTGCATGAAGGGTGTATAGAACAAAGCTACCGCCTGTTTGCCGAGCGTCTGTATGCTCCTGAAACTCCTGTGGATGAAGAGGGACGTATTCGTATTGATGATTGGGAGCTGCGTGAAGACGTGCAAGTAGAGGTTGCGAACATATGGGACGCGCTGACGACAAGCAATATCTACGAGCTGTCTGATCTCGAGGATTACCGTCACGAGTTTTTCCAACTGTTTGGCTTTGAGTTTGAGGGTGTGGACTATGAGGCTGATATTGATCCCATCGTAAATATTCCTAACGTTCGCTAGCTCTTTTGAGTACCGTGATTATATTGTTGGAAAACAAAAAAGCTGTTCTTCGGTAGAGGGGCATTCCGCTCTGCACGAAGAACAGCTTTTGCTTTAATTCAGCTTATATAAAAGGACCAAGATGGGGCAAATATTGCAATTTTAAAATTCATTTGATATTGTACAGATAAGCATAGCAAAAACCCTCTTCTTAACAAGAGGGTGAGCACAGTTGGACAAGTCCTACCTTGACTGACCGTGATACGATTTGCTTAGCCTATCACATCCATATAAGGAGGTGAACAACATGGCAAAAGACGTTCTGTGTGAAGTAAACTCATGTACGTATTGGGCCCAAGACAATAAATGTAGCGCAAACTCCATTTATATCGTAAGCAACAAGCCTGCAGACACTCACACGTCCGAAGAAACAGACTGCAAAACCTTTGAGGCAAAATAAAGTTTTTTAACCCAAAATGTAGTTGCACAATGAAGGAGCCCCTGCCAGGGTTCCTTCTTTCTTATGATATTCTAACAAGAATGATAATTATTATCAAGTTCTTTTTACAGTAAAAAATTGAATCATACGAAAACAAAAAAAGAAGCGTCGCTCTGAACGATTCGCTTCTTGTGCTTGACTTTTTGTAATTGTTCCTGCTTGGTCGGCCTCATTCGCACATGCTGTGATATATCGGCATAAAGACCATTCGTTTTGCGGCTCTGTGCAGCGCAATACATTCCTGCGCGTTTCGCCTTGCTTAGTGCTTTTTGTGTTCGAGTACGTGCCATAAGGCTTTCACTCTCCTTCATTAGACTCCATTTATCATAGCATCAGACATTTGAATCGTGAAGGTTACATGTACAAGAATGCCATTAAATGTCTGAAAAAATGTCCGGATCACCACTTGAGGCCGCTATCACAAAAACAACGACTAAGAAAATGATGATCAGTGCATAAATCAGTGTCCCGATAATACTACATACCAGTCCGGCAATAGCCATACCTCTGCCTTGTTCACCATGACGATTAATTTCCTTCAGGGAAAGACTGGACAAAATAATGCCAACAATTCCGATAATCAACCCAAGATAGGGAATGACAACAGATAAAATCCCGAGCACCATCGAGGCAACAGCCTTACTGTTAGTAGGTGGAACCACTGGTGGCTGATTAAATGGGGCGTTATAATCCTTTCTCTCCTGAAAAGGATCAGAAGATTGAGGTTCCTTGTAAAAATCACTCATCTGTTTAATTCAACTCCAATATGTAAAATAGCAATATATACATTTTAGGGTACCACAATCTTACAAATCAGGACAGTACTTATTTTAAAAAATAATAAACCAAGCTAAATTTGATTTTATCAAGGTACTAAGCAATATTCTCTAGCTAAATCAATTTGATTTTTCAGGCCATTCTTCTATTTGTAAATTTTTGTAATATAATATAAATTACTATAATATCTTCATTTTAGTATCAAGAAATCTACGTTATTATATGGAAGAAATCAATATACTACAATAATGTAAAGGAGTGTTAATAATGAAAAAGCTAGTATGCTGCTTGTTAATGGTCTTCTTATTATTAAATGTAACAAGCTATGGGGCAGTAGCTGATTTATTAGGCACTGCCAAAACGGCAAAGGCTGAAGATGTTGAAAGCGTTATCACTACAGAAAGTACAAAAGAAATCACAAAGAATGCAGACGAATACAAGGCAAGAGATGCTTTTTATTCTTTATCTGATTCTTCTGTAAATCGTGCTACCTCCGAGCATTTTCAAATTATTTGGGGAAACAATGATACAACTGGAACAGTAAATAGAAATTTTGTTAATGGCAACTTGGCCAACATCGAAAGTATCCGTTCATTTTATATGGATAAATTTGGATTGGGGGATATCGGAACTTCTCCAAATCCACAAATATCCGGAAAATATAAAACGAACATTTACATTGCGAGCACTGGACTGAAAAAGATTGACGAAGATTGGGCTTATATGTCAATAGACAGAGATGCATTTGGTTACATTGTCATGATGCCGGCAGCGATGCGTGTAGACCCACCAAGCTGGGTAGTTCCTCATGAATTAGGCCATGTATTTACCTACCATAATGGAGGAGAAGTCCCTTATGAGTGGTATGAAGCGGTAGCTAACTTCTTGCGTAATGAATATTTGGGTAGCGATTACTACAGCTATGGTGGAACGGTATATGGTCCAGACTCCGACTTTTTTGCCCCCTTTATACTAAATTCAGAATCACATTTTCCACATGTAAAGAATTGGTACGATGCATGGCCTATTCTCCTGTATATTCATGAAAATCCAGATCATATCAACGGACTTGGCCATCAAGCAATGTTGAATTTATTGTCTTACAGTGGAAAAGATACGACCTACTTTGAATCTATGGAAAAGGTAACTGGAGTTTCTATTAAAGAATTACTGGGTGGAATGGCAAGAAGATTGGTAACGATGGACTTCAAGAGTCAACCATATTATTTGAAGCATTTAGATGAGCTTTTGAGAACTAACGGCAATTATGAAAAGATATATACAACACTGAAAAGTGACAAAGGCGGCTGGCTGACCGTACCTCAAAACAAGGCTCCACAACAGACAGGCTACAACATTGTTCCTTTAGATATTGATTTGAGCAAAGCTTCCGTCACAGTTGATTTCCAAGGAACAAGCACAGCAAAAGGCGCTGATTGGAGAGCTAGCATTGTTTCCGTAACACATTCAGGAGATACCCGATATTCTACAATGTGGAATAAAGGAAAAAATTCCTTGAAGTTGCAAGGAGACGAAAAGACTGTTTATTTGGTTGTTTCCGCAACTCCAGATACAATTAAACATTTTAATATTGAAGAGGACGGCGAAACTTATCCTTATAAAGTAAAAGTAACAACAAAGTGATTGTGGATAATAGAAGAGCTTGCGAAAAAAAGTGAGTAAATTCCTGAACAATGGCGCTGGTATCAAAATACCAGTGCCATTGTTGTTGGTATGCCCTGAAACTAATCTTTTTGGATTGAATACTAGACTGCCACCGCTCGATTAAGCTAACGGGTAGCTTAGTTCATGCAAATAGAAAAGCAGCCCCAATGGGGCCTCCTTTCTACTCACTGATATTAAACCATCCTGGAGCTGCTTGAATAACATTCCAAAGTTTTTCTGGAATATGAAGCTGGTCAAGTTTTGAAACGCTTAGGACGGAATCGACCTCGGTTTCACGTCCATTTGCCACCTTTTCAACCCAATCAGGGTTTATAATTAACGCATGCCCAATGGCGAAAAGAGGTAATCCTACTTCCATAGCTTTAAGAGCATCATCTGGTGTAATTATGGAACCAGCCGCCAACACAGGTACCTTACCGTTTGCTCTTTCAAGAATCAATTCAAGCCTTGTTTTCTCATCTTGACTATCGATTGGCTTCGAAGACACATGATCTAATGAAGCATGTATATAATCTAAATTTTGTTCAACAAGGAAATCAATTAATTCATATGTGTGTTTCATACGCAATCCGTCCACTTTAGAGGATTCTTCAGGGGACAAACGATACCCTAACAGGAATGGTTTTGTAGCATGCTTTTCAATTACCTTTTTGATTTCTTCAATAATTGCCAATGGAAAACGCAGTCGATTCTCAAGGGTTCCCCCCCATTGGTCTGTCCGTTTATTGGTTGCTGGAGACCAAAAGTTTTGAATTAAAAATCCATGAGCTCCATGAATTTCGACGCCATCAAACCCAGCTTCAATCGCTCTTCTCGTTGTGTCACCAAATGCACGTATCGTCGACAGGATTTCCTCATTTGATAGCTCTCTTGTTTCTGCACTTGGGCCAAAAGGAGTAGCCTCAGGCTGATAGACACTCGCACTGACTGCATCCAATTCAGGCAAGGCTTTATCGCCTGCATGAAAAATCTGCAGTACAGCAGGGGATCCTCCACTTTTTGCTGCATCAGCTAATTTTCGTAAACTTGGAACGAATTCATCGTTGTATCCAGCAAATTCATTCGTAAATCCTTGCCCATTAGGTAAAACATGAGTACAACCAGTAATGACGAGTCCTACTCCATTTACTCGCTGTTTGTAATATTTCACCTCTTCATCGGAAATGGTAAGATCGTCATTGCTTGACCATGTGGTCATAGGTGACATAACGACTCTATTCTTGATTGTTATTCCGCTTCTGAATGTGAAGGATTCAAATAACTTACTGTATTTTTGATTCATTTCAATAACCTCTCATTCCATTATTTTGTGGTATTAAAATTTGTCTAGATGCTAATGTATATATCACTTTCTAATCCATCGCCTCCCTGTTGCTAGTTCTGCCTCAGTGTATTCTGTTGACGTAAGGGGAAGTCAAGCTTAAATATTGGCATAATTAAACCAAGATTTTTGGATATTCATAATCCTTTATGATATTCTTTTAGTTACAGTAACTGTAGCTAAAAGGTGGGGCGGGGTAAATGTTGTACTCAATGAAATATGTAGTGGAAAACTTAAATATAACGGCAAAGACACTTCGATTTTATGAAGAGCAAGGGATCCTGCAAAATGTATCTCGCGATGAAAATGGTCGAAGAGTCTATTCCAAACAACATATAGACTGGATTTCTTTTATTCGTTGTCTCAGAGAGACAGGAATGTCTCTTGCTAAGATAAAACAATATATGGATCTTTTTGGAGTTGGAAATGCTACTTTCTTGGAAAGACAAGAAATGTTGGTGAAACATAAATTGGAAGTGCAGAAGAAAATTGAAGAAGACTTAAGGTACTTGGAGGAAATAAACTATAAGATAGCCATGTATGAACTTCAAAAAGAAGAGGTTAGGAAAAATCCCAATCATATCTTTAAATGCCATGGTCTATAGATTTAGGACGAACTACTTCTTCCACAACGCTAGCTGTATAAGAGGTTGAGTTCATATTATATTGCTCAAATATTTCACGAAAAGGAACCATCACTACTCCTGAATAGGCTATAAGTGCATTAAAATCCAGTTTTTCATTATTAACATATATGTTAGCCGTCTGTGCTTCTCCGGCTAGATGTACATCTTGAAGTTAGGTCGCTCCGTTAGATGATGGATCATCTCCAGTGAGTCAGTTATAATGCCTCGTTCAAAACCAAACGGCATGATAGATAAGCACTTTTCGTGGTGATTGGGCATACAGTATTTTATCCATACCAGATAAAATGCGCTCCATGAGAGCATTCAGCCAAGGAGGACGGAGCTATGGTATCTCGTGCAACATCCCGCAGAAGAGGCTCACCCCGCAAACGTTTAAAAGCTGACACGCTCAGAAAAATATCCGTCGCCATGCTGCCATTCTACAAGGCAATCGCGACCCGCCGTGGTTTTGCCGTTCAATGGTCACAGGCTGTGGCTCAGGGCAATCTGGATCGGATGAAATCCCTTCTCTGCTCGGTAGCGCCGTTTGCCGCCAAACAAGGATTAGGCACGAACGGCATCGGCTACTTTATTACCTTTTTAGCTCAACCCCCAATGCTCTATTATACGAACGGAACGACGATTCCGCCGGGGACGGTGCAATTTACGTTTGAACCGAGGGTTCATCGCGCCATCGCCAAAGCCGTTTTTCCACTATATCGGGAATTGGCACACAATCGCTGCTTTACTTCTGCTTTAGCGAAAGCGATCAACAGGCAGGACCAGCGTGCAGTTACGGTGATGATCCGCAGTTTGATCTCATTCTCTGCGCTGAAATCCATACAGATTGAGGATGATGGGTTTGCCTTGCTTTTTAAGTACCCCTTCAGTATGTATCCCTATCGTAATCTACTCCTTCGGGAGTTCACTTAAAGTGGTTGCTACAAGCGTTCGTGCTTAAGCTCTCCAATAAGCTCCTTCCCCAATTGTATAGCCATATCTGTAAGCACTCGGATTTCCTCCTTGGTTGCATCATCCAAATGAGCCCCACAGCAAATCGCAAAGTTGCCTGCAAACTCTTTTCGCAAGCGCACGGCAATTTCTTCGGTAATATAAAATTCCTTGTGGGTTTGCAATTGCACGGTTTGCATCGGCTCCAGTCTCGCTCCTGCTGTAATCGTTCCCAGATGGGGCAGGTCACCGCCTGATATGAGTACGACGATATCTTCCCCCATAAAGTAGGCATCCAGCACAAGCCGGATACGTCCGCTTTCTTTTTGCAAATGAATCATATGATCCTCTCCCGCTTAAAATAATATTGTTGTGTGAATAGATTCACTTTATTTGTTTCTAATTATTGTATCCCTTCCTGAGCAATTCGACAAATAAAAATGGCCCACAGCAGCCTCCATTCATGGTAGCTTGCTGTGGGCCTCTTTTGCTATTTTAAAAGAATCATTCCATCCTACGGTCTGTTAACGGATCGTAATCACATGCACCGCCTTACCAGTTGCGCCGTCATTATCTGTCACCGTAAGCTCCACCGTATAGGTTCCGGCTGTGGTGAATTTATGCTTCACCTTGGAACCGATGGCTGTATCGCCATCACCAAAATTCCAGCTGTAGCTGACGATTTTACCATCTGCATCACGTGAAGCTTTGGCGTTAAATTGTACATTCTTCTTCTTCTTGGCAAAATCATTCGCCTGAATAATAGCTACCGGCTTTTCATTGGATGCAGGTGGATTCGGATCAGGGTCCTGTCCACCGCCTTTCGTCACATACAATCTTCCCGGCGCTTCCGTCTTCACTTCATTGCCTGCCGTATCCCTTACCCGGATTGCGATGACTCCGCCCTCCAGATTCAGGGAAGACGAAGTGAAATAAATGCCTTCATAGTGCCCTGACGAAGTTTCGTTTAACGGAATTTCGTTCTGTCCCAAGGTGGACAGGTTAAAGGGCAGCTCCACATGGAAGGACGCCTCCAAGCCAGACGCACTATCGAAGGATACTCGTACCGGCTCCCCTGGAGCGATGCGTACATCCTCTGCAGGGCTAATGTTTTCCAGCTTCGGCAGAGCCGTATCGACATACACCGAACGGGTAACGGTCGTTTCATTTTGGGCAAGATCCTTGGCCGTCACCGTAATCTGGTTTTCTCCTTCGTTAATGAGCAACCGCTTGTTAAAGCTGCCGTCACTTCCAAATTCGGCTGGCTCGCCGTTAATGGTCAATTCGGAAAGGAACTCATCATACACTGTGCCGATTACACTGACAACACCCGCATTGGTACGGGCTCCTTCATCGGGTGAAGTCAAAATCAGTCCCGGTTTCGTCTGATCGAGCGTCACAACTACCGGCTCGGAACGGTCTGTTACTTTGCCGTATACCGCTGCTTGAACGCTGAGCGGATTGGCACCTGGCTGAAGATCGACCGACAGGCTGAATTGACGGTCCTTCACCTTGGTTGTGCCAGCCAGTTCCTTGCCGTTAAAGAGCTGAATATCGGCTCCTTCTGCCGGGGAAGTACCTGTCACGGTAATCTTTTCATCCTGCGTATAGGTAGCCTTTGTAGGTGTTGTAATCGTTGGAGCATTCACCGGATATCTGACGATAGCCCGGATCATGTAATTGCCTTCATCTACAGGTGATTGACTCCATGTACCGCTTACACCCTGCCAGCTGCGAAGCGCATTCGGTCCACTCTCATCTGTAGCAAGACCCGGCGACTGTGTGCCTGCTGCAGGTTGTGTATAGACGATATAGAAGTCACCTTGAACGGTTACCGGCTCTGGGAGCTGTACCGTCGTCCACTGTGTCTCATCCCGCACGGCTGTCCCGTCGAATGGGCCAGCCAGCAGACGCCCTGGTGCTCCTCCAGCACCGGAGGCATCATATACGGCGTATTGGAATGCCGTTCCTCCCGGATTCGGGAAGGCAGCGTTCCAGAACAGAAGTGATGCTCCTGTCACTTGAGCCACTTCCGACTCAGGTGTCATTCTGACTGCCCAAGAGTTGCCTGCCGCATTAAAGGCTCTGGCATTTTCCCCCGTGCCGTCATCATAAGCGATGCCTCCCTGGAAGCCTATGAAAGGCTTCAGCGTGACGTTTGCTTCCACGCTGCCGTTCGGAGGAGCCGTTACGGATACGCTGTCGCTATAATAATTGTTGGCTGAAATGGATAATGTGTATGTTCCTTCCAGCACGTCCAGCGTAAATTCTCCAGCTTCATTCGTCTCTATCGGAGCAATACGTGCATCCTCCAGCACCAGCACTTTCGCTTTTTGGATAGGTTCACCGGATTGCTTGTCGGTAATGACTCCGTGAATCGTACCATGAGGTACGGCTTGGAGGCTAAAGTTCGCTCTAATGACTTTATTATTCTCAATTGTAACCTGCTTCGTTTGAGGCTCGTAGCCGTAGGCTTCAGCCTTCAGCGTATAGTCTCCCGCCACGTGAGTGAAGCTGTATTTGCCCGTGGTCGGATCCGTTTTCACCGAACGTCCGGTTTCCAGTACGGTAACCGTAGCACTCGCTGGAAGACTGTCGAGACCGACACGTCCACGATCCACCGTCGTTTCCGCTGGCTTCACCTTTTCCTGGAATTCGCTTTTTTCGGTGCTTGTAATTTTGTACAGCGGGAATTGTTCTTCTGCTTTTTGCAGTTTGATATTCGACTCAGGTACGATATCCTTCGTCACCGTCGAAGCTGGAACGCCCAGCACTCGGAAATCATCAATGTACCAGCCATTTTTATTCACACTGTTATCCGACTTCAAGCGGAAGCGAATTTGGATCTCATTGCCGGTGTAGCTATCCAGATTGTAGTAAACCGGGGCCCATTTTTTCCCATTCGTGTTATGAGAGAATTTGCCCAGCTCGCTCCAAGTGTCGCCATTGTTTTTGGACACTTCCACATATCCGTAATCATAGCCGGCCTCAATTTCAAACCAGTGATTAAAGGTCAGTGTTGCGTTGCGTATACCATTCAAATTAATTTTTGGAGAAACCAGCGAGAAGTCAGCTCCGTTCTCATAGTTGCTATCGAGATCCGTGGCCCACACGTTCGGTTTGGATGCCGCGCTCTCAGGCCCGACTTTAGGAATGCCGCGCTCCCATTCATCCTTGGTACCGGAATGAGTCCAGCCATTATCCGAGCTGCCGTCAAAATGGTCGCTATACAGCGTATCCGGTACGTCCACTCTCAGAGACACCTCATTCGACTTGGCTCCCTCGTTGCCGCTGTAATCCTCGGCCGCGACTGCATAATGATAGGTCGCACTGCCGACGGTGATCGTATCGGTGAAGGTCAGTCCCGTAGTTGTACCGATGGAAGTATAATTTTTGCCTGATTCGTTGGAACGATACACCTTGTACTGCTTCACATCTTCATCGGAAGAAGCATTCCAAGCCAGCGCAACGTTGCCGACAGTATCGGCTTCAGCAGTTAAATTACCTGGCGCGGCAGGTGCAACGGTATCCGGTTCCTGAATCGACAGGTCGTCGATGTACCAGCCGTCCTTTACAATCGTATTGTCGCTCGTAAAGTTAAACAGGAGGTATACCTTTTGACCCGCGAATGCCCGCAAATCAAGATACTGCGTTTTCCAGCCATTGCTGGAACCGGTAAACGATAATACCTGCTCAAAGGCATTTTGACTATTTTGAGTTGCTACATATACTTTACCGAAATCAGAATTGTTTTCAAGATCGTACCAATGCTTGAAGCTAACCAGAGCCCCTTTCGGACTTTCGGTCAAATCAATCGGAGGAGCCATGAAATAACTGTTGGAGTTGGTCTGGTATTGACCTTCGAGATTGGTCGCGATGACCTTTGTACCCGAGTGTGCGCTTTTAGGGCCGCTTGTCGGGGTTCCCCATTTCCAGACACTGCCCTGTCCGCCGATGTTGATACCAGCGATGTCTTTTTCAAAATCCTGCGTATAGCCCGGCTTAACACCCTTGGAGATGTTAACCTTATATACTTCCGTTTCAAAACCGTTATTACCGTAATCATTGACACGAATGTAGTATTCCAGACCAGCGCTGTTCACCAAAAAAGTCGGGATGGACGCTTGATATGTACCGTCTTTGCTGTCGCCGGAGGTCCGTTCCAACGGAATATAAACATAGTTCGACGTACCCGTTGTTTTGGCAAATGCCTCAACGGCTGTCACACCGACATTATCCGTTACATGAGCAGTCAGAGGTATATCAATCCCCTCGAATGCCGCAGCAGGTGGTGTATGCTCCAGAACAGGCGCTTCCAGATCGTCTCCACCTGTTACAACTTTACCGGATACGGAGCCCAAGCCCTGAATGACCGAACCAACCGCATCCAGCGCATTAATGACACCATGTCCGTATCCATTGTTTGGCGAGGTAGGATAGGTGCTGTCTGTACGCGGTGTAGCTGTGTTCATCAAAATTTCCTCAAGCTGGTCTACGGTAAGAGAATGATTCGCCTGCAGCAGCAGTGCTGCGAGACCCGCAACATGAGGACCCGCCATGGAGGTGCCGTTATATCCGCCTTTATAGGCACCACCAGCCACGGATGACCGGATATTTACACCCGGTGCGGAGACTTCAGGCTTTATCTCTCCGTACGGTGAAGGTCCCAGCAATGAGAAGCTTGCCAGTTTATCATTGATATCGGTGGCTCCGGTAGCAAAGGATTCAGGATAGTTGGCCGGATTTGCGACCGATGCAGGGCCACCCGGATTGGAAAGAGAGGTGTTACCTGCAGAGAATTCAGGGAATATTTGGGCATCACGCCATGCCTGAACCACAGGTCGGAACCATTCATCCAGACCGGGCCCGCCTCCCCACGAGTTGTTCACTACATCCGGTGCAAGCTCGGGATGCAGATTGCCTTGGGCGTCTTTTGGCGCAAGCAGCCATTGACCGCCATCGAGTATAATCGCATCCGTCGTCTCCGGATTAAAAATCCGAACCGCAATCCACTTCGCACCAGGTGCAACGCCAATCCGGTTCGTTCCGTTTTCCTCGGAGCCGACCATCGTACCCATCGTATGCGTACCGTGGGAATCAGCCTCCTGATCGACTGGAAGCGTCGCATGGCTGTGCGGATCGTACCAGCTCAGCTCGGGATTCACAATATTGCCTGCCGCGTCCAGGCCACGCCATTTGCGATGCAGCGCCGGATGTGTATAATCTACACCTGTATCCAGGTTGGCGACCACGATTCCGGTTCCGTCAATTCCTTTATCCCAAACCTGTGGTGCGTTAATATGGGATATATTCCATTCCACCGTAGAAGGGTCTACAGCATTTTTGCCTGCATTGCCGGGCTTGGCCGATGTTTTTCCATCGTCTTTCTCCGGCTCCACAGCTTTCTCTGCCGTTTCAGACTTTGCTGTTCCGGCTGTCGCTTTTTCAGCGGTTTTGGCGTCGGTTCCCTCTGCCTGCTTGTCAACCGTCACTTTTTGCAAATAACGTGTTTCATTCGGCAAAATTTTATCGACTTCAGGCAGCTTCGAAATATGATCCAGCACCTCCTTGGTGCTCGTAACAGCCATCGCATTCACAATAAAGTAGCTTTTATATTCCTTCACTCCACCGTCCTTTGACTGCTGATCCAAATAATTTTCAAGCCCGTATTGGGTTCTGGAAGCCGTCTCGCGCAAAGAGCTGATCACATGGCTGCGTACAGCCATTTTGGCAGCGGAGGGTGTTATTTTCTCAAGTGAAGCCTTTTGGAGAGCATTTTTGGAAACTTTGTTGGTATCCACCTGCTCTTTTAATTTAACCAGATAGGTAACATAGTTGTTCTCCTCAAACTGTTTGGTTAGCTTCGGAGATACTTTCGCGGTCGTAACCTTGTGCGAAGCTGATTTCAGTTCCAGCTTGGAGCCATCCGGTGTGTTATTTGCCAAAGCAGGTTGTACAAAAGAAAAGGCCATAAGCAAAGATAGTCCAATAGATAACGGTTTCTTGAATCGTTTAGGCTTAATCAATGACTTTTCCACTCCTTTTACTAGGTTTAATGTTTCTGTAATAACCTGTACGAGCGTAAGACCTCATGCCTGGCACACCAAACACACGGGCTGCGCGACACGATATGGTTAGCGACCACCTCCTTCATAGAATATAGAGGCACAAAAGTATATTGGGTTGTTCATAGATGGGTGTATTTTCATAGGTGAGTTGACAAGCCAAATAGCAAAGTATGAAATTCAGTAGATGCCAAGGAGAGAAAGCAGGAGTACTTCGAAGAAAAAGGTTGATATATCATTACATGTTATATCATCGCAATTTATATTAAAAATTGTTAAATAAATATATAGTATGGATAGTATAAAGTTATCAAAACAGATATACAAGTAGTTTTATTGCATTTTTCTTGAAATTCTATGAATTTATTTTCTATTATGTACAAAAACCCCTTTATAGCGGCTGCGTAAACGGTGCATTACCAATTAGGAGGTGTATGCAATCTCTGCGCGAGCCGCTCAAAGGGATTTCGAAGTCTTTTGAATCCTGTCTGATCGTGTTATTTAAGTACTGAATTCACCGCAGCGAGCGCGTCGATCAGACCGTAGCCGTAGCCATTGTTCGGTGAAGTCCGATACTGGCTGTCTGTCAGCGGTGTCGCTGTTTTCGAAATAACGTCCTCTAATTGATCCACGGTCAAGGATGGCTTGGCTTGAAGCAGCAATGCCACCAATCCGACCGTGTGCGGACCTGCCATGGAGGTACCGTCCCATCCACCCTCATAGGCTCCGCCAGGTACAGAGGAACGGATGTTTACGCCAGGAGCCGTAATTTCCGGCTTCACTTCACCATAAGGAGAAGGACCGCGCAAGGAGAAGCTGGCCAGCTTGTTGTTAATGTCGGTCGCTCCGGTGGCATAGGCTTCCGGCAGGTTCGCCGGATTGGCTACAGACCCGGCTCCACCCGGATTGGTCCATGTGGTGTTGCCAGCAGAGAACTCAGGGAAAATCTGAGCCGCTCTCCATGCTTTCGTGACTGGGCGATACCATTCATCCAGGCCAGGTCCGCCGCCCCAGGAGTTGTTCACCACATCCGGTGCAAGCTCAGGGTGCTTTTTACCATTTTTATCTACAGGGGCAAGAATCCACTGTCCACCGTCCAGCAAGATGGAGTCTGTGGTATCCGGGTTGAATACCCGAACGGCAATCCATTTGGCACCAGGGGCAACACCGACTTCATTCGTACCGTTGCTGTCCGAGCCAACGATCGTCCCCATCGTATGTGTACCATGTCCATCTGAATCTGTAGGCAGTGATGCTCCGTTAACCGCATCATACCAGCTCAGCTCCGGATTAACGGTTTGGCCGGAAGCATTCAAACCGCGCCATTTTCTTTTCAACGCCGGGTGAGTATACTCTACGCCTGTATCCAGATTGGCAACGACAACCCCTTTGCCGTCAATGCCCTTAGCCCACACTTGGGGTGCTTTGACTTTGGAAATATTCCATTCGACCCGGCTAGGCGTTACAGCATCCTTGTATACAGATTCTTCCACTGACTTCTGTGCATTTTCTTCTGTTACAGCCGTGTCTGCAACAGCTTGTTCGGCTGTCGCTTCCTCTACTGCTGGCTGGGCATCCTTGTTTATTTCAACCTTTTGCAGCTCTCGCTTTTCATCCGGTAAAATTTTATCCACCTCAGGCAGTGTAGCCAGATTATCCAGCACCTCTTTCGTACTCGTTACCGCCAGCGCGTTGACGATAAAGTAGCTCTTGTACTTTTTAACGTTTCCGTTGTTGACTTCCTTTTTTAAGTATTCTTCCACAGGCTGTTGCGTTTTTTCTGCTGTATCCATGAGCGAGTTCACAACTGTTGTCCGTACAGACAGCTTAGCGGCAGCGGGGGAAATCTGCTCTGCAGAAGCCTTTTGAAAAGCATGCTTGGCCACCGACTCCGTGTCTA
Source organism: Paenibacillus kribbensis (assembly GCF_002240415.1). Classification (NCBI taxonomy): domain Bacteria; kingdom Bacillati; phylum Bacillota; class Bacilli; order Caryophanales; family Paenibacillaceae; genus Paenibacillus; species Paenibacillus kribbensis. The sequence goes on along the minus strand of NZ_CP020028.1, from coordinate 1,565,780 downwards.
CCTGATCTTTCAATTTAACCAGATAGGTGACATACTCGCTGTTACTGAACTGCTGGTTCAGTCTGGCTGAAACCTTGGCAGAAATCGTCGAGGCTCCTGCCGAGGAGGTTGTGCTTGAATCCCCGTACACCGGAGAAATGAGAGAAAAAGCAAGCAGAGCGGTAAAACTGACCGACAGCGTCTTTTTGATATTTTTTGACTTAATCAATACTTTCCATCTCCTTTTACTTGGTTTTTAAATTCTCAAGAACAACCTTACCGACAGCTGCGTCAAAAGCTCACAAAATAGCCTCTGGTACTCACCTCCTTAAAAGTATAGACTCGGAGTGAAATCCATAGGTCATTATTCTGAGATGAACAACCCTTGGTGCAGACCACAGGGAACGACATCAGGTATGGTATATGTGAATAAGTCTCGAAGAAAGTAAGAGAAAAAATGAAGAGAAAGGTAGGATAAAAGAAACTAGAAGTTATCGAGGAGGTTAACATTCGTATATTAAAATACAATTTAAAACAAAACAATGTGCAACATGGTATCTTTTGAATCTAGTATAGTGTCACAAAATCAGATATTCAAGCATTTTTTTGAATTTTATTCCTTTTTTCTTGAAGCAGAAAAAATCTCTTCCATTTCTTCGAAGCAAATGCGAGTCTTGATTGCGCACTTTCCATCGGAAAATAGAAGAGATTATTCGGCATTCAGCAACAAATCTGGAAGCGTACTATCTGCCGCTATTTACTGATACGGGAACCGGAACGGCAGTATCTGGAAAGGAAGACTTGGACTGCGCGGCTGGCTTATGCAATCCTGCTCCTCCCTGCCGCTCTTGCGATTTGCCGCACAGAGTGGCACATTCCCGAAAAGCCATTTGCCTGCATCCAAAGCATTGGTTCTGATTCACCAGTGCAATGGCTGCTGTAATCGCTTCTCCGGTGTGTTCGAAAAAATGCTCTTGTCCAATCATGTCGTAGCATCCGGTTTTCTGTAGCAATGCCTGCGGTTGAGGCTGAAGCCCCGACACAAGCACCGTTCCTCCAACCTGCCGATATTTCTGAATTAATGCGGTAAAATTAGCTTCCCCCGTCATATCCATAAAAGGGACCTTGCCCATCCGCAGCAACAAAATCCCTTGCTGGCGGTCAGCCCTGCCTTCCATTCCTGAGCTTTCCAATACGGAAGCTGCACCGAAAAACAGCGGACCTTCCACATTATAAATGGCTACCTGTGGGCAATCATGCTGCTCTGTGACCATATGCGCGCCGACTTTTTCATGTTTTACAGAAGGATCAGGAAGTACTTTATTTACCGAAAGTGTACTGCTCATACGTTTGACGAACAGCACAACCGCCAAAACCAGACCCACCTCAACCGCTGTGGTCAGCGTTGTAAAAACGGTCAGCAGAAAGGTAACAACCAGCACGATAGAATCTGCTGTCCGCGTCTTGAGAATATGTGCAAAGTGCTTGCGCTCACTCATATTCCAGGCTACCACCATCAGCACCGGAGCCATGCTGGCGAGCGGAATATTGGATGCATATGGAGCAAAAAGTACGAGAATGAGGAACACAACGAACCCATGCACAATGCCTGACATAGGAGAAACAGCACCGTTGCGGATATTTGTGGCGGTGCGGGCAATTGCACCAGTCGCAGGAATGCCGCCGAATAACGGTGTGAGCAAATTAGCAATACCTTGTCCAACCAGTTCGCGATTGCTGTTATGCCTTGTACCCATCATCCCGTCAGCTACCACTGCGGAAAGCAGAGATTCGATGGCCCCCAGCATCGCAATTACGAGTGCTGGCGGCAGCAGCTTCACGATCAAATCCCAAGTTATCGCAGGAATATGTAGTTCAGGCAAAGAAGCAGGAATATCTCCATAAGCAGAGCCGATTGTAGCCACCTGCCCTGGAAAAAGCCAGACGGCTGCCAATGTTGACAGGAGCAAGCCGACCAGCGAACCCGGCACCTTGGGCCACTTTTTAGGCACCCAAATCAGGGCGGCGAGGCAGATACAAGCCGTCAGAATGCTATACACATTCAGTGAAGGCAATCGACGGATCAGCTCTGCCATGGAAGGCAAAAAAGTCTCATGCCGCTCTACCCCGCGCAAGCCGAGAAAGTTGGCAATCTGACCGCTGAAGATCGTCACGGCGATCCCCGCCGTAAACCCAATCGTTACCGGCTTGGGAATAAACTTGATCAGTGCGCCCAGCCTCAGCACACCCATTAAGATAAGCATAACCCCCGCCATAAGACCGGCTATAAGTAAATTCTCATAACCGTATTGCATGACAATAGCGAGCAAAATGGGAATAAATGCACCTGTAGGTCCTCCAATCTGAAATTTGGACCCTCCCAGCAGCGAAACCAAAATGCCCGCCACGATCGTTGTGTATAGCCCATATTCCGGCTTTACTCCTGATGCAATGGCAAACGCCATACCGAGCGGAATCGCCACAATCGCTACAATACTTCCGGAAATCAGATCCTTTCGCAAAGCCCCTGCGTTATAGCCTTCGAACCTTCCTGTCCACTTCATCCCTGTAACCCTTCTTTTCTGTAGTAGCATTACTTCTCGTTGCGTATACCTTCCAGCAACGAGATCGCCTCGACCAAATGATTGTCAAAAATCCGCCGTGCCACCGCAAGCAGCTCCGTCAAAAGCGGGTCACGCAATGAGTACACGACCGTTGTGCCTTCCTTGAAGCTGTTTACCAAATTTTTGGCCCGTAAAACGGCCAATTGCTGCGATACGGCAGAACCTTCGGAACCGAGAGCAGTCTGCAACTCGTTCACATTCCGCTCTCCTTCACTCAGCACCTCCAAAATACGGATGCGCAGAGGGTGAGCCAATGCTTTGAAAAAGTCGGCCTTAAACTTCTGGAGATCTCCTTCCATGCTTGCTCCATCCCCTCATAAAGTTGTCCTGTAAACGACCTACAATATCTGAATATTTGAATATTCAGTACAATAACAGCTTTGGGCCAATTGAACTATGATGTTACTCACACTTCACTATGAATATAGTCATATCTTTCTATGTTTCTACCTTATCAGGGTTGACAGCTTCCACAGGTTTCCATTAACATAACAATTAACTTTAAGAAAAGGGGGCCGACAGACATGACTGTGCTTGACATGATAATGACAGATAGACAGCAGGATACAACCACATATTTGAATTTTCGTCTCATCGGCCCCGTTCGGGCGACATGATGGGTGAAATCGCGCTGTCTGACGGCGTGATTCACCGGGCTTTATTATTTTTTGTGCGATTGGAAGAACAGGTTATTTTACGTATTTATGATGTACGGATCATAAAATGTAATAACACTTTCGGTGCAAGAAGCCGTAGACGACAAGTCTGCGGCTTTTTTGTTTTTTCAAAATTATTTTGTGCAAAACTTTATCCATTTACATGAAGAAGGGAACTACCCAATTATATGAGTACATCACATACAACTAACTCGTCCTTTCATGAAGGACCATACAGCCATCTAATGAAGCTTCCGGCAGGTGATTTGACCGTATATGCTTCTCCGCAGCTTTTCTCCTCGTTCGATTACAAAGTGTTCGAGATGGCTAATAACAATCTGCAAATCCCCGGAATCCGCTATATGGGATACACACCGGACGTACATGTAGGCGTCGGAACCTGCATCGGTACGACTGCTGTATGGGGAATGGAGGACGGCTATGTATCTCCCTCCATCGTCGGCAGCGATATTGGCTGCGGCATGCGTGTACACCTGACCAATCTGCACAAGGATGCCCTAAAAGAAACCAAGCTGCGCCGTAAGCTGGTCAAGGCTATCGACAAATACTTGCCGATGGAAGCCCATCAGCGCGGGCATTATTCGGATATTCGGCTGGAGCATATTGTACGCAAAGGGCTGCATGGCTTGCCCAATAAATATATTCCAGACAGCTATACGCCTAAAAAATCAACCTCGCTCACTCATGTGGAGCACAGCAAGTTCTCATTTGACGAAGAGGTACTGAATCTCGTCGAAGATCGCACATGGCATCGGGCTCACCGTCAGCTTGGCACACTGGGCGGCGGCAATCATTTCGTCGAGATTCAGGCGATTGAAATTGCGGAAGAAAACCGCAAAACAGCCGAAGCCTGGGGCATGTTTGACGGTCAGGTGGCCGTGATGATCCATTCCGGGTCACGTGCTTGGGGCGGAGCGGTCAGCCAGACCAGTTCGTCTGCCATTGCCAAGGCGATGGGTCGTCTCGGACTCGGCACCTCCGACCCGAGACTGGTATTCGCGCCGCTGGATCATCCCGAAGCTGTACATTATGTTGATATGATGTATTCTGCGCTGAACTATGCCGTGGTGAATCGGCATCTGATCGCCTATTCCGTACGTGAAGCCTTCCGCGATGTTTTTGGTACAAAGTGCGAGTTGCGTACCTTGTACGATCTGATGCACAATTATGCTTGGAAGGAATCTCATCCGGAGCACGGCAGCGTGTTCGTACATCGTAAAGGTGCTACACGCGCGCTCCCGGCAGGTCATCCCGACAATCCGCGACCCTATCAGGCAACCGGGCACCCGGCCCTGATTCCAGGCTCTATGGGTACAGCCTCTTATATTATGGTCGGTTTGCCAGGGGGTCAGGATAACTTCTACTCCATTTGCCATGGAGCGGGCCGTATTCGTTCACGCTCTGCGACCAAGCGGCTCGTCAGTGTGGATGATTTTGCCGGAGCACTCGGTGTAGGGACAGACGACGAGATTGTGGTTAATCAGGCATCGCTGGAGAGCATTCTCGACGAATCTCCCCAAGCCTACAAAAACGTAGATGATATTATTGAAAGTGTCACCGGGGCAGGACTCGCAGCCGTTGTAGCCAAATGCAAGCCGCTGGCCGCCCTGAAAGGAGCCAAATAAGTTGAGTATAGACATCCCTGCTATTTACCAATTTGATGAGCATACAGATGGGCGGATTACTGGATATGCTGCATATGCCCGTCTGATCGACGGCATCAGTGAAGCACTGCATGATCGCTATGGCGTAAAATACGAGCTGTATGCCAGTGATGACCCCAATATTGAGTATTGGGACTTGCTGGAGGAGGATATTCGTTCAGGCAGTCCGGAACTGGAGCATGTGGCGCGGGTCTTTGATCGTTTGGAGGAGCGCACCATTCAATATGACGATGACGGACCAACTCCAGAATACGGAGTGCATCTGTCGATGCGTAATAATGTGTTCGCCTATCCCAAGTGGGGCATCGCGCTGGCGCGGGTTCCCTTCTTCCGTGAGAATGGCGTATATAATGAAGATTACGTATTTGCCATAGGCGATCAGGAGCTGCAAAGCTTCCTCGCGGGAGTACGAGGCCGTGAACGCAAGCAAAATATGAAGCGGGTCACCGTTTTTACCGATACAAGCCGTGGACTTTCCCGGCAGGCAGAGCCGATTACCCGGGCAATTACGCGGGAAGACGTTATATTGAAGGCCGAAATCAAGCGGGATATTTTCCGTTCACTTGATCAGTTTTTTGAAGCAGATCGTACCTTCTATCAGACTTATAACATTCCTTACAAACGCGGTATACTGCTGTACGGCCATCCAGGCAACGGCAAAACGACGCTTGTAAAATCAATTGCAAGCAGTGTACCGGGGCCAGCCGCCTACTGGCAGATTACCGAGTACACAACCAGTGAGTCGGTCAAAGAGGTGTTCGAGGCGGCTACCCGTCTGGCTCCAATGGTGCTGGTCATAGAGGATATTGATTCCATGCCGCAAGAGGTCCGCTCCTTTTTCCTGAATACCCTTGACGGGGCTACCTCCAAGGAAGGCATCTTCCTGATCGGAACGACCAATTATCCTGAAAAAATTGATCCCGGTCTGATGAATCGGGCAGGTCGTTTCGACCGGGCCTACGAAATCAGCTTGCCTGACGAAGCACTGCGATTAGCGTATCTCAAGCTGCGCAACTTCCTTGTTTTTGCTGGAGAAGCAGGTACTCAGAAGGCAGCGGCGTTGACCGATGGCTTTTCGCTGGCTCAGCTTGGAGAGCTGTATGTCAGCGCTGCGCTGGAATGGCACGAGCATGGAAAAGCAGATATCGAGCTGATTATTAAAGACATGCGGGGCGAGCTGGATAAGAGCCGCAAGCAGGATTGGTTAAAAAATACGGCCGAAGGGCGAGTTGGATTTTTCTGATATTTTCCAATCATTGACTGTAAATAGAACCATATGTTACGCTCATAAGCAGTAAAGTATCGAAAGGGTGACCTTAAGCCAACCTTCGGACTTGCTAACTTTGAATCTGTTCTTGGTTTATATGTAACAAACCGCTTTCAGTTCTCACCGCAACAGATTTCAATCATTCTGACCGCAGGCGCTGTGATCGGAGTCGGTATGCAAGAATAATGAATAGATTTGGCGAACAACGGGTCATCAAAGGATCTCTTCTTTTCACCGCATTTGCCTATTTTGTATTTCTTTTTGTTAAGGATTTTTGGACTATCTTCCTTGTAACCTCCAGTATTTTCTTTGCCACCGCAATGCTTCGCCCAGCCCTGAATACACAATTATCCAAGATGGCAGGGAGTAAACAAGGCTATGTAGCTGGTATGAATAATGCCTATATGAGTATCGGTAATATTGTGGGGCCTGCTCTGGCGGGATTCTTATTCGATGTAAATATGTTCATTCCATTTATAGCCGGTTGTTGTATTCTTTTTATTACCTTTTTGCTTGCATTAAAGTTGAAGTAAAAACAGATCTCTAATGAATAAAAGGCAGCTACCCGTACGGAACTTTATGTTCAGTACTGGTAGCTGCCTTTTTATTATTCTGCTTCCCCGCTCAGACGATTCAAAAACTGAATAGCCCGTGGACTGGTAGGGTGCTCCAAAACGTCATGTGGCGTCCCCTGCTCAACGATCACACCCTGATCCATTAAAATAACATGGTCCGCAACCTCGGCTGCGAATTTCATTTCATGCGTGACAATGACCATCGTCATCCCTTCAGCAGCCAGCTGCTTCATGACCTTGAGCACCTCGCCTACCAATTCGGGATCAAGAGCAGAGGTAGGCTCATCGAACAACAGCACCTCCGGTTCGACCGCCATTGCCCGGGCAATACCAACCCGTTGCTGTTGTCCTCCCGACAACTGATGCGGATAGGATTCCGCTTTATCTGCGAGTCCCACCTTTTGAAGCAGCTCCAATGCACGTTTGCGCGCCTCGTCCTTGTTCTTTTTCTGAACCGTGACTTGACCCTCCATCACATTCTGCACGGCTGTCATATGCGGGAACAGGTTGTAGGATTGAAACACCATACCTGTCCGCTTGCGCAGCGCCAAAATGCTTTCTTGCCGGAGCTTCGTTCCTGTGGCAAAATTCAGTGCAATATCTCCGAGCTGGATCTCCCCCTGATCAGGAACCTCCAGTAAATTCAAACAGCGCAGAAGCGTTGTTTTTCCAGAGCCGGACGGGCCGATGATCACGAGCACCTTCCCTTTATCCAACGTCACGTTAACACCCTTTAGCACTTCCAGCGAGCCGAACGATTTGTGTATATTCCGAATTTGGATCACCGGTACAATCTCCTTTATCTAACGGAAAAACGGCTCAGTCGCTTTTCCAAATAATTTTGCAGCACTGTCAAAATGGTGCTAAACAGCAGATAAATAACCCCCGCCTCGGTATATACCAATAACGGTTCATACGTGGTGGCTACAATCTGGTTAGCCGTTCTGAACATTTCGACATAGGTGATGGTCGCAGCCAATGAAGTATCCTTCACCAAGCTGATAAATGAATTAGCGAGCGGAGGTACAGATACACGGGATGCTTGCGGAAGCACAATACGCCGCAGCACTTGCCAGCGTGTCATCCCCAGAGAGTATCCTGCCTCCCATTGGCCTTCCTGAATGGAAATAATAGCGGCACGTATAATTTCAGAGCTATAGGCCCCCACGCTGAGCGTAAAGCCGATCACTGAAGCAATAAACGGGTCCAGTGTAATACCAACGGAAGGCAAACCGTAGAAAATAATGTACAATTGCACCAGCAAAGGAGTTCCCCGAATCACCCATACATAGAAGCCGAAGATCAGCTTGAGTATTCTCCATTTGGACAGCCGGGCCAACGCTGTAATCAGCGCCAACACGAGTCCCAAAGCAAAGGAGATCAGTGTGAGCGGAATTGTAAAAGAAACCCCTGCTTTTAGCAGAGGCCATAATGAATCCATAATGATTTGTATCTGGCGTTCATCCATTATACAGACATCCTTTAAAAAGATAGGTTTGTGAAAATCCGGTTCGACTCATCGAATCTTCGATCATTCATTGTTATTTGGAACATTCGTTATTATTTAGATACGTCGGCTCCAAAATATTTCTCGGAAATTTTCAGGTACGTACCGTCAGCCTTCATGTCAGCCAGCGCTTTGTTTACTGCCTTGATCAAATCTTCGCTGCCTTTATTGAAGACAGCTGCGCTATGTGAAGCGTCTGCAGACTCATCCACCTTTTTGATAGGAGCGTCAGGCTTTTGCTTTTTCAAATCAAGATAGGATAATCCGTCATTGACGGTCGCATCCACCCGTTTGGATGTCAGAAGGTCAATGGCTTGGTTGAATCCTTCGGTTGCTACAATTTCCGCACCGTTGCTTTTCGCGATTTGAGTCAGGTTGCTGGTCAGGGATTGCGCGGCCTTTTTACCTTTTAGATCAGCAAATTTTTTGATGTCCGTATTATCTTCACTCACGATCAGAACTGCCTTGGAGACAATGTACGGATCGGAGAATTCGTATTTTTGCTTGCGCTCATCCGTAATGGACACTTCATTGAACACCGTATCGAACCGCTTGGAGTTCAATCCAGCGAAGATCCCGTCCCATTGTGTCTCGATAAACTCCGGTTGTACACCCAGACGTTTACTCACTTCAGTCGCAATATCAACGTCGAAGCCTGTCAGTTTGCCAGCAGCATCATGGTAGGTAAACGGAGCATAGGTTCCTTCTGTGCCGATTCTCAGCTTGCCGCTCGCTTTTACAGATTCAAGCGTAGCCGTAGCGGTTGTATCTGCTTTTCCATTGTTAGATCCGGTATCTCCGGTCGCAGCATTATTCGTATTAGCGCCTTTATCATTGTTACCGCAGGCCGAAATCAGCAAAGCCATCACGATAAGTACAATCGGCAAAAAGTTAAATTTTCTCATGTTAACCACACTCTTTTCCTTGTTCTTGATAACCTAGCACGGGGCTGGCTATTGAATAGTACATCATTCATTTTGACACGTCAATGCTTTTATCCAATAATCCCTATGCAAAAGGTAAGCTATATCTCATTTGCAGCCTAAAGTTATTCTAGGTTGACTCATTCATAGGCAGGCTATTCATTTTCACAGCTATCGCAGCAACTTTCTCTGTACCTCTACGCTTGTGGTTTCGTATAATAGGCTTCAATATGGAGTTTAGTAATATTTACCTCAACTCTGATTGAAAGGAATACATACGAATATGGATACCCCTAATTCACCCTTATCCTCTACTTCATCCGAAGGAAGCCACTCAGCCTGGGCTACCTTCACTTCACCTGTAAAGCAATCCAAAGCATTCACCCTGCTGTGGCTTGGACATTGGATTGCTATGCTGGGAAGCTCGGTCACGACCGTTATTTTGCCACTGGTCATCTATTCTCTGACAGGCTCCACTACAATCATGGGATTGGCAATGACTGTCTATATGCTGCCTAACGTACTTATTCTGCCCTTCGCCGGGATGATCGTCGACAGAATTGATCGAATCCGTCTCCTTCTGTTTACAAATATCGCCCGATTCGGGCTAATGTCTGTTGCAGCAGTACTGATGTTTACCGGCGGAATGAAAATGCCGTTTCTGTTCATTGGCCTTGCGTTATACGGATTGATGGACGGCATCTTTAACCCGGCTTATTCTGCCTTGCGGGCACAGGTGTTCACACCGGACATTCGCAATGCGGCTAACGCGCTCAGTCAGATCAGTATACAAGCCGTCCGTCTGCTTGGCCCACCATTGGGAGGCTTCATTGTATCCTTTTCCTCGCCAGGCGTCGGCTTTGGACTGGATTCTGTCACCTATCTGATCTCTTTTGCCTGCTTTTGGATGCTGAGCGCTCATTTGACCTCAATCATCGGTAAGCGGCAGGCAGCAGATCCAGAGCAACAGGATCAAGGTGGACAGCATTTTGTCAAGGATTTTATAGCAGGCTTTACCATTCTCAAAAGCCATCCCTGGCTGTGGATTACGATTCTGGCCTTTTCCTTCATTAATATTTGTTATTCAGGCATTATTGCTGTACTCGTTCCGTGGCTGTTCAAGGTTCATCATAGCTATAGTCCCGTTGTGTACGGTGTCGCCATGGCAAGCAGCGGCGTAGGCGCCATGGTGGGGGCCTTTGTGTATGGGTCACGCAAGCATTGGAAGCATCGCGGTCTGCTCGCTTACCTGGGCGCTTTGGTCAGCGGCCTTGCTTTGCTCCTGTTGTCTGTCGTCACCTGGATGCCCGGATTGATTATGAGTATGATGCTCGAAGGCTTTGGCATTATGATATTTGCGATAATCTGGGAGACCAGCCTTCAGGAATTGGTGCCCGCCGAATCCTTTGGCCGTGTAGCCAGTCTGGATCTGATGTTTTCCTTTGCCCTACTGCCTATAGGCTATCTGGCAGTAGGTGCCGTGGCGGACAAACTTGGTGGCATCTTCACGATTGGCCTATTTGCAGCGATCGGCATGTGTATCGTACTAGGCGTTCTATTTGTTCCCCACATCAGACGCTTTCAATAGGAAACGGACACTCTTTTTGCAAAATGAAAGAAGCTGCTCCCACAGGCTCATTTGCGAACCTTGAAGAAACAGCTTCTTTCATTTTATCTTTGTGCCTCATGGAGGACGGTCTATTCATGACTTGTAAAATTAGCCTCTGCTCCGCCCCACAGAACGGAAGATCAGGCTTACAATAACAACCAGCACGATCGCACCAATTAATGCAGGAACGATGTAGAACGATCCGATTACAGGACCCCAGTTCCCCAGAACCAAGCTTCCCAACCATCCACCGATAAAACCGGCGATGATATTGCCAATGACACCACCCGGAACATCTCGACCTGCGATAATTCCTGCCAACCAACCAATAATACCACCAACAATCAATGCCCATAACCAACTCATTTTACGTCACCTCGTTTAAGTTTTTATCGTTGTGTTCTATTATTAACCATTTGAACTCTTTTTGATCACAAAGAGGACAATTGGCTAATATTACCTTTAGGTAGCACGCTGATTTAGGGGCTTGATAACATCTTACGTACCTCCTCGACGATTTATTCCTCTTGTGTGAAAAGCGTGTCTAAAATACAGTTATCCTTGTAATCCTGCTTTTTTTGTGCCATCCTCACATTATGGCTTCATTGAAGTCACTTCATGCAACAGTAACAAAAATAACAGATGATAAGGAGTGACCCAATGGAGTGCCGAGTCGGATGCGCCGCGTGCTGTATTGCTATTACGATTTCATCCCCGATTCCCGGCATGCCGAATGGAAAACCAGCTGGCGTACCTTGCCCTCAGCTCACTTCGGATTATCGTTGTCAATTGTTTGGCAAGCCTGAGCGTCCAGCGGTATGTAGTGGATTTCATGCTGATGAGGATACGTGTGGAAGCACCAACGAAAAGGCATTTGAGCTGCTGAGAGAGCTGGAGGAGTCCACTTTACCGGATACAGCTTACGGAAAAACTCATTCTTTATGAAGGAGAACTTTTATAATGAATGTCATTGAAAAAAGAATTTCCGAATTAAAGCAGTATCGACCTGATCTTACTTCCCCGAAGGATCTGGATTTATTCTGGGACAAAACGTTGGAAGAAGTTCGCGCTAAACCTGTATGCGCCTTCAAAACACCAGTCGACACGCCATATCCCCATATTTTTGCCTATCGGGTTACCTTTGAGGGGATGGATGATACGCCACTGCATGCCTGGTATGTACGGCCCCGATTTGCCAGAGATCAAAAGCTGCCGTGTATCGTTCTGTTTCATGGCTATACAGGCGGAAAGGGTTATCCTGAAGATTATTCCTCCTGGTTAATGCTTGGCTTTGCTGTATTGGCGGTAGATGTACGTGGCCAGGGGGGAGAAACGGGAGACCGTCTGGATGACCCTCACGGTACAGTGAAAGGCTGGATAACAAAGGGGATATTGGACAAAGATACCTGCTATTACAAAACCATTACGACCGATGCCCTTCGAGCCGTGGATTGGGTGGCAGAGCAGTTCGATGTGGATTCAACCAAAATTGCAATCAGTGGCGCCAGTCAGGGCGGCGGAATTTCATTAATGATGGCGGCGCTCAGTGATAAAGCTGCTATTACGGTGGCTGACATTCCTAATATGTGCCATATGGATTTTGGCATGATGAATTCCACCAGTTCGCTGACGGAAGCTGCTGAATTCGCCAACCGATTCCCTGAGCATTTGGAGCAGGTACTACATACATTGAGTTATTTTGACGTCATGAATCTTGCTCATCGTATTCGCATTCCGGTGATGATGTCGGTAGGATTTAAAGATACTGTATGTATGCCAGAGACCATTTTCGCCGCTTATAACCGCATTGAATCATCAAAAACGATTGAGATTTATCCATTTACCGGACATTGGGTTGAAGGTTTCCAAAGACGCAAGTCAGCTGAATTTTTAGTTAAAGCATTAGCACTAAATTAATTTTCTGATATAAAAAAGAGCACTACGCCTCAAACGGGACCGGTCCAGCCAGTCCCAATGCGTAATGCTCTTTTTAGTTCTACGAAGGCAGCCCCACACTTTGCAGGCAAGGTCCAGACACTACTCACCGGATACACCTTCAAATGTTACGATGCAGCTTGCTGTTTGGCTGCTGAATCCCCTGTCCATTTTCGCACCCACACAAAATCCATAATCATCAGACCAAACGGAATAAAAGATGCAAACATAATAAATAGAGGCCGCCGGATGGGCCAATGCAACGCTGTTTTGCCATAGATCAAAGCGACGAGAAGGAGCAGAAAGCTCACCCGATATATATTACCAATCACCATAACCGCCTGGTTCAAGCCGGCAGCTTGCAGCGGCTGGTGGGTGAAAAGTATCGCCAAATACGCTATAGCTTGAAGCCAGAGCATGAGTCGGACACGCCCCAAAGGTGTTCTTAACACAAATTCGTTCCCCTCTCCAAAAGCAAGGATGTTCTCTCATCCTGCACAATCTTCATTATAACGAAAAGGGTCTCAAACTCCAACCTTCCCATTCTAAGTTTTGACCTAATGAGTTGTGTCTGATACAGTTGTGTAAGAGGTGATTGCATATGCTTAAACTGGGTATACTGGACCAGTCTCATATTCCTGAAGGCGGTACTGCTTATGATGCATTATCCAATACAACAGATTTAGCGCGTGAAGCTGATCAATTGGGATACAGCCGTTATTGGGTATCCGAGCATCATGCGTCCAAAACACTAGCGCACTCCAGTCCCGAGGTCCTGATTGCGCATTTGGCTGCTCATACATCACGTATTCGTGTTGGTTCAGGCGGTATTATGCTGCCTCACTACAGCGCGTATAAAGTCGCCGAAAATTTCCGGCTGCTGGAGGCGCTCCATCCAGGGCGCATCGACCTGGGAATAGGACGTGCTCCTGGTGGTTTGCCGCTGGCTACTCGTGCGCTGCAGGAGGGCAAGTATCAATCTGTCGAACAATATCCGCAGCAGATTCTCGATTTAATCGACTATTTCCATGATTCCGTGCCTGACAATCATCGTTTTGCCGGGCTTCATGCCTCCCCGATGATCCCGACCGTTCCCGAGATGTGGCTGCTTGGCTCCAGCGGGGAGAGTGCCAGATTGGCCGCGATGATGGGTGCTTCCTATGCCTTTGCCCAATTTTTCGGCACTCTGGGCGGCGTGGAAGCTACCGCACGTTACCACGAGCAATTTCAGTCTTCCATCCTGGGGGATAAGCCCCGCTCCATGGCGGCAGTTACTGTAGCCTGTGCGGAAACTGAAGAGGAAGCCGAGCAGTTGGCGTCCAGTGCCAGCTTATACTTCCTTTTACTCATGCAAGGCAAAGAAATGAGCTCTCTCCCGTCAGTGAAAACGGCAATGTCCTACCCATACACGGAGCTTGACCGCGAGCGGCTGCGTCAGTCCGCAGCATGGCGTGTTGTAGGGACACCTGAGCAATGTAAGGAACAGCTGCTAAGACTGGCTGAGCAGTATCGTACCGATGAGCTGCTGGTCGTCTCCTCCATTCATGACTTTGATAAACGTGTTCAGTCCTATCGTCTGCTGGCCAAAGCTTTTAATTTAGCATAAACATAATTGAACGGACACAGAGCTTCCGAAACATTAACAAGCCCCCGCCTGCCTGTAATGGCAACAGCGGGGACTTGTCGTTAAGGAACGGTCCAATGGGACCAAATCCTCTGTACTATGGGAGCAGTTGATAAAGTACCCAAGGAGTACTTGAAATACCGCGAAAGTCGAATGGGGTATGGTACTTTAGTAGTATATGCACTGAAACTAAAGTGTCATGGACTCCCTCCTAAAGTTCCATTACCCATATACCAAAGGCGCATATGCTATACTCCAAATCTTGAAAAGATCGCACCCAAAAGTCCCATATTCTTTACTCGTTCCGAGCTAACTAAACCTACAGTCAGATTTTAGGGCTCTATGCCCCATACCAGCTTATCCTGCTGATATACAGTGGCATGGTCCCAGTCTGCAAATACAGTTTGGTTAGCTCCATACGAATAATCGTTGGTCTCATCAAAATTGCTCCAATTCGCAGCATGAATTCGAGATTTGATATCTCCACTTTCCTCCCCAGGCTGAATACTTCCTGCTCCATCGGTGAAAGAAATTTCCACATATTTATCAGCCTTGGCCTTCGAGTTTGGCAAGGTTACAATGGTCCCCTTTACCTTTTCATTGCCTAGCCTGGCCCAATCTACAAAAAATTGCTGGGCTTGTTTGCTTTCATCAGTGTAATAGTAGCGAATTTTCAGATCACTCAGCTTCACAGCGGTTGTACCTGTATTTTTGATATTAAATTCAGACCGAATGGCATTATCCTTAGCGTTCTGATCGCTAGTACGATATTGCAGCACAATCCCCTGGTTATCACTGCCCGGTGTGTTTCCACCGTTATTGGAGGCTTCCAAAATCGCCTGTTTTACGAATTTCCCGGAAGCTGACAATTGTGAGTCAGGCCATCCGCCCTTACGGTCAGCGTCAGGCAGTAGCGCAGCAGAGGTCTCCTCTTTGTCGGCTAGCGACCAGTTTGCCCAACTGATTCCACGGCTGGCCATAAAATCGGTCCATACCTTGGCTTCGTTCAGGAACGGACCACCGTCACCCGAAGCGTCGCTTGTCCCCCATTCGGTAACAAATACGCCCACGCCTTTATTCAGCGCATAATCGATCCGATCCCGTAAATATTGTCCATGTGTTCCTGCATAGAAATGTACGGTATACATGGTATTCTTGTCTGGCAATGGATTGTCTGCTGCATCATGTACATCCTGACTCCATGTGCCTGTTCCTGCAATAATAACATTGTCCGGGTCCTTGGCACGAATGACCTGGGATACCTCCGATGCATAAGGCCGGATTTGGCTGTTCCACTTCACATTATTACCATTCGGCTCATTGGCAACCTCATAGATTACGTTGGGCAAATGGCCATACTGAGTGGCAAATTCATCAAAGAAAGCCTTAGCCTCTTCTTTATGAATGTTCGGATCGCCATCCGAAAGAATATGCCAGTCAATAATGACGTACAAGCCCAGTTTCTCTGCTGCCTCAATCGCTTCCTTCACTTTATTTTTTAATGAAGGATCTGAAATATAACCGTCTTCTTCAGTGTACAACGCAACCCGGAACAAGGAAATGCCCCAATCGTCCCGCAACCATTTCATCGAATCTTCGTTTATCAGGTCCCCAAACCATTGCACCCCATGAGAGCTAATCCCTTTGAGCTGCACAGGCTTTCCACTTTTATCTACCAATTTTCCGTTCTTCACTGAAAGTTGTCCATAACGCTCCACAGGAGTCGTTCCAGCAGCCTCAGCCGTTTGCGTGTTCCAGTTGAATCCGTTTGTTAACGTTAACATCAATACCGCAGTTAGCATCACCGCAACTTTTTTTGCGATCCTTGGCAGGATCCATTGCCTTTGCCTTTTCATCATTTACACATTCCTTCCTCTTTTAATAAAGTGTTATCAGTACGTTGTTCTCTGCCTTTCCACTCCTCCCTTCATATAACAAGAGGATCAGGTCCAAATTCGATGTCATCTACCTGTATATGGATGATACTACTATTATAGTTAGTTCCATGTTACATTTCGACTTTATGGTAGAAAATGAACTAAAAGTCACAATTTTAGGAAAAAAGACCCATTCAATAACCGCGAAATTTGACGAATTTTAGCTAACGTACAAGAAGACGCTTCCAACTTATTTAACCTAAAAAAAGACTGCCTCCCGAGGACTTTGGCTCGGTACAGCAGTCTTGTACATCATCATGTATGTGATTGATCTCCTTATTACCTCTGGGCGGCTGCCTGAGGTCCTTGGGTCGTCTGATCTTTCTTCATATCGCCGCCATCCGTCGCTTGATCAGTCAGTACAGTCTCAGATGAGTTGCCCATTACCTTATCCATGAGTTGCAGCCAAGGTTCTTCACTGCCTCCACAGCTCTCAATATCACCGAGCAGGGACTCTAGCGTGGTTCCTTCTTCCGGCAAATCAATAACTAAACTGTCTTCGTCAACTTGGATGGTGCAGCAGGTTTTCATTGTAAATCCCTCGCTTAATTCTTATTTGAGCATGCCGTATGCAAGCTCAGATGGGATCATTCCCATGAATTCCGGGATAAGCCCCTTGAATCCGTCTGAAATTATAATCCTATTGCACAGCAATTGCAATGAACAAAGTTTGAACTTTTGCAGAATTAGCGAGGGATCATATGAAATTTTTAAAAACAGTCAGATACGTGTAACAATCCGATCAACCAAGCCGTATGCTACCGCTTCTTCAGCCGTAAGGAAGTGATCTCTTTCCGTGTCTTTTTCCACCCGCTCCAGCGGTTGCCCGGTGTGATCTGCCAAAATGCGGTTGAGCTGTTGTCGGCTTTTGATCAGACGCTCGGCATAAATCAACACATCCGAAGCTTGCCCCTTCGCCCCACCCAGCGGTTGGTGGATCATTATCTCACTATTGGGCAATGCCATTCGCTTGCCTTTTGTGCCTCCGGTCAGCAAAATCGTACCAAAGCTCGCTGCCATCCCTGTGCATATGGTAGATATATCATTTTTCACAAATTGCATCGTATCGTAAATGGCAAACCCTGCCGAAATGGACCCGCCCGGACTATTTATATACATCTGAATGTCCTTTTCGGAATCCTCGGCAGTGAGGTGCAACAGCTGAGCTACAATGACATTGGCCATATGGTCCTCAATCTCACCTGATACCATAATAATGCGATCCTTTAATAACCGGGAGTAAATATCATAGCTTCGCTCTCCTCGGCTCGTTTGCTCAATTACATAAGGAATGGTGCTCATTGGCATAAACTCCCTTCTTGTTAAGCGACCATCATAGCCTTGATGTCATGAGACGTATGGGAATTTATGAGAGTGCCAGAAGGATAAAAGCGCTGGTACAGCACAGAACCGGCAATCGCTATCGGTTCAGTAGCATCGTTCAAGCTAAGCGTAATCCAGCGCTGCACGTCTCCAATGCGAAAGGCGGCCAAATAAGCTTTAAGCCATTCTCTTTCTCCTTCAAGCACAGGTATGGATACAGATTCCAGCTTATATCCCTCCCTGTGCCGCTGAGCGAGCAAAGCGCGTGCGCGACTTAAAGCCGCTTTTACCGCACCTTCCGTCGTATCCAGCAGCTCTGCTGTCTCCGGTCCCGTAAAGCCCCATACATCCCTGAGCACCAGGATGGTTCGCTGCCATGGTGACACATGTGTGCTTAAATATTGAAGCGCCAGCTCCAGATCTGGTGTGTACTCTTCATTACAGTACCGGGAAGGCTCCTCATGCCGCCGGGAGAACTCTTTTTCGTCAGGGGCAGATAGACGCTTTTGGGCGTTTTGCCTGCGAATATGATCAATCCATCTATTCCGCGCGGAACGGATCAAATAAGCCTCTTCATTTTCCACCTCATGCAGGTTCTTCTCAGATTGCAGCATATGCAAGATGGTCGTCTGTACCAGATCCTCGGCATCCCATACCGATCCTGTCAACGAAAGACAGTAGCGATAGAGCACAGGCAGCACGTTTTGCAATAATACATTTCCCTTAGGCGGGGACGATTGATTTGTCATCCGTTCGGATATCACAAAGGCCATGTTTGGGGCCCCCCTTTGCTTCGTCCATTTGTGTTCAGGTGTTTCGTTAAGGTAGACGGAATCGCATCCCCAAAGGATACGGCTGTTACAATATATTTATTGTAGCAAGTAAAACAACCTAAAAACAGATGATTCACGGGGGCTATTGCCACCATGATCACCTGTTCAGGTAAATTTATTCTGATAAACTGTGTATAGCCTGTGTACTTCTCAGGCAACCTGTGATTGAGATTTGCGCTCAATAACCAGTCTGGTGCTTGGTTTGACGGCTCTTCTTACGACCATCATTAAGGAGATTAATGCAATTACCCCCATAAAGATAGCCACCGGAATAGTTCCGGTATGTGAAATTAGCTCTACAACCGGGTACAGGATGACGGGCACCCTGAGCGAATACTCTTCAGCCGTCTCCATATAATACGCCAGCCAGGAGAGAAAGCCCCCGATAAGTAACGTGTACAGGAAAAAAACAAACGATGGTTTCATAGATGCCCAAGCGGTATTTGTATATTGCTCATAAGAGTAATCCTGCTTCATGTAGCTATACATGTGCTGGACAAATTTATCCTTTTCGTCACTGGCAAATTCCATTTTCACCTTTTCAGATTTGGAACTCCCTCCTTTGGTATAGGTGAGAAGCAACGTATCATCAAATTTAGTCAAATTCGTTTGTACACTCTCTATTGCATCTAAGGGAATACAGTTCTCATGCTGCTCCATTTCCTCTGCGGTCATTGTCCCTTCCGAAAGCTGTGCAGCAATTGCTTCTGCCTGAGCTTGAACCAGATTGGTTAGAATGGCATAGGAATGAAGAATAGCAAAGCGTTTATCATCCAATTTATAAATTTGTGTCTCCATTACGCTGTTAACTGACATACATATTCCCCTCTCTATCTGTTTATTTATTCATTTATTTGATCATGTCAGCTTGGGGTTACGGTAATGTCTCTGAATGCTCGCGGTCGTTCGTTTCATCCTGCACCGCTCCTGATTTTTTTCTGCGAAATAATTTGGCAAAAAACTTGCCTATCACACCAAAAACACCCGCACAAGCAGCACCAATAAGTACGATAACCTTAACTCCCGCGCCCTTAAAAAAAGCAAATAGCAAGGCCAACAATCCTGCTTTTTTGGCTACAGCCAAGCCCGCTCCTCCCAAAATCAGTCCGGTCAGGCCATATTCGGAAATTTTGTCCGTTGAAGCATTAAAATCCTCGTATCGCTCGCCTGATTTGACTGTCAGCTTAGGCAATATTTTCTCACTCAAAAATTTCTTGTCCGCATCCAAATGCGCAGGATCGGACACTAATATTGCAGAAATATAACCCTGACGGGTAAGCAAACGAACATTATAGTTGATCAGTTTCTCCTTGTTTCCATCCTCTGCCAGCATGGACCAGGTTAGATTATGAGTACCTTCATTATAGAAGGGCTCCACATCCCAGCCCGTTACATAAAGGCGATCACTTTCCGCTTTTTCCTTGTTGCTTTCTTCCGTACCTTTTTTATAGCTTTCCAAAATGGCATCCGCATCGATGTCTTCTTTTTCATCATCCTTGATGTGCCCAAGCTCATAGTATTCAAAAACAACTTCCCAATTTTGATTTTCATCCTTAGGAAATATACTTCCAATTTCATTGCCAGATGGCTTGTCGTGATTCATTCGACTTGCTTTCGCTGTGTTAGCCGCATCTAGGAAAAGAAGCGAAGTGTCCAAATCAACCTCAGCCACATTTCCCAAGTCTACCTTTCTGCCGCCTTCTATCCATGTTAATTGTTCATTGGATGAAGCCCACGCGCTACCTCCACTGAATAATACCAGACTAAGCGCTACCAGCACTGCCAAAATCGTTTGGCTCCATTTCATTTTGTCGTTACCTTTGTCGTTATCTCTGTTATCTAGTCTCTTGTTCAAAACGCATTACCCCTTTTATAAATTCCAAAATCCCCCTGTACCCAAATCATATTATCTACTGCTTCATATTTTGTCAATTTACAGTAGTAAAGGGAATTCCTAAGACCTAATACTCATTTTTATACATATGCATGCAAATTCTCTAATCTAATCGAACTGTTTTTACAATATATGGTTGAGCGATAAGAAAGGCTTATGAAGGACAAGTACAATTGCGCAATGGTTGCTACTTGTCCCTTGAAGTTTCCCGCTTATGAATTCCTAAAAAGGGCATATTCCTTGATATGACAACCTTGTTGACTTTGGTATTAATCTCGAATACATACATCTATCATAAAAAATGTCGAATTTCAGTAGATTAGGGAATACATAATCCACCAAACAAGCGACTATAGTCCCAGTGACTTTTTTCCTGTTTTTAGACATATGTCATCTTTTTTATTTAAAAGAATGTATAGGCTTACATAGGGTCGATTTATATTAAAATAAGATAAATATCGAAAAATCTTCCATACAAATTTCCTGCTTGTTTTGAGGGTTAAGGAGCTATTCACCAGTATCTGATGTCCCTATGTCTTCACCCCCTTTGTTTTTCTGCACGCAAAAATTCAAGCTTCTTTTGTGCGCACAAACAAACTGAAAAATTTCCACAGCAGTATTACATGGGTTATATGGGTTATATGGGTTATATGGGTTATTGGTTGAATGATGGGTTCATTCGTCACCCGCCCCCTCAAAAAAAGAAAACCTTGAAGGCACGAAGCTAATCAAGGCTCAAACAACTAAGTTGATATTAATCTACAGAAATGAAATTAGATGAAATATAATTCGCCAACCATACTGCATTATTTCCTTGGTAAAACTTTACCCCTTCATTCGAAGCCTTCTCAGTCTTTATCTTTAGCAATACAGGGTTTGAGTCTTTACGTTTTCCAACTAAATTCGCAGTATCAATATCAACTGACAAATGAACATACTGTCTCCCCATCGGTTGAAGCCCCACAGTTAAAATTTGCTCAACTAAATGCCTCGCTGTCCTATGATAAGAATCAAAGGGGGAGAGAAGTTAATCCTCTCTTGAGATTTAGAATTTGTTATTCAAACTCAATCATTTCATCTATTGCATCTTTAAACCAATGCCAGAATGTAGAGTATGACTTACGTTGTTCATGACCAGAGGATGCAAAGTCATGGATAATCTGCACTTCTTCACTCTTTCCTATTTCAAAACAAGCAATGTCATCGTTATCATCCCTACGGGCAAAGGGGATTAACAATCTATTTGTATATCTCATTTGTAATCCCTTTAATCTTTGAAGAACCTGATCTTCATTCATTATATACCATAAATTAAAGTCCACTAAATTAAGTCTAACTACCTTTTGAAAGTCATTAGGATATTTAAAATCCATTGGTAATTGAGAAGTATCTAGTAATTTAATTCCCATGCTTAGTTACCATCCCATCCAGTAATATTTGACCCGTTAGGATACTTATTTTATAAGTTGCACCTTGTTTACCAATCTTTAAATTAATGGCTTCTCCCCATGTTGTAGGAGCACCTTTTCATTCCTCCTCGTCACCAGTTGACCAATCTTCCAGTACACGTCCTGTGGGTTTGCGTCGGGCAGCAATATCCAGTTTGTTCAGCAGGATTCTGACTACACAACTCCGCCTCCCAGCTATCGCTCTTTTGCGTGGTCGGATAGCTCTTGCGCTCGGCATACGATCAGGCAGAGTTGACCTCTTTCACCTGTCTGTTGCTTCTGCTCCAGCAAATAAACAGCCAGCGAACGACCATAGCCGCCACGTCTTCTAATCCATAGATCGGCGTAATGCCACGTTTTCTGAACTGTTTTACAAATGAAATCAATTCAGGGAATGCCGATGGCTTATTTTCAAACGTAACCTTACCTAATTTCTCATACTAGCAATTGACCACAACTGCCGTATGGGTCTTCTTGTGAAGGTCAATACCTATGTAGATATCCTTAGCTTTGTAGTGCATGTCATCCTTCCTTTTACCCATCAAGTCCGATGCGTGTTGAAACCCTGTCTGCAACCTCAGTTCAAGCGTTAGCTGCTTATGCTGCCCGTAACGGGACGCCAGCCTGTCTATGCTTTCCTTCTCGTCTGATGGATATATATCAAATTCCCTGATTTTTTTAAGCCCAGCGGCAAAAAAGTTTCAGATGGCTTGATATGCCGTTTGTTATTGTTGCGCAATATACGATATTTTCCAAAATCTGCACAACCCTAATTTTTGTTGTCGTGTTCAGCAGGGAAGCTATCGTATACTGTATTTATTACTGCCATTTGTTACTGCAATTTGTAACGGTTGCTCTTGAACTTGTGGTTTCTGCTGCCCAAGCAATACCCCACATAGTTCTTCGAATAGCGGTTCCCATTGTTCCCTTGCTAACTCGTTGAAATTCATCTGATACGAGGGGCAAGGGTTTCTTATAGAAACGCGCCCGCAGATAATACTGCTGCGTTACACTATCCCACTCCTCTCCCGCATAGCGTAAGCAGTTTTCGATCTGCTCCATTATCGACAGCGTATTCCCGTGCGTAGCTGTTCTGAATTCCGCCCTTACGGTCGGTCAGATGCAGGACATCTCCATGTATGTTATTTACATACCATCGGGAGAGTAGGATCAAGGCGATGTATGCGGGTTCCGTCTGAACGTATTCCTTCCAGCAGGTTACATAAGCTATCATATTCCCACTGTGTGGTATGGCCCCTGGTGTCTGTATGACCGGATTTATTTTGATACTCATCGTACATGTAGGACTCGCGGGTTCCATCGCTATAGATCATATCGGTCACCAGACCATCAGCATTGTATTCGTATCTCTCGACGCCCCCTGTAAGCATGATGTAACATTACATGAGTTAAGTGTGCTATGAGTTGAATATTGGGTTCATTAAATCACAATGCCTCTGCCTACGGTCAGCATGTGTCACCGTCTTTGCCTGTACTCTATAAAGTCCCATTCTCTGCTTGTATTTGAACACTATCTCACTCTTTCTCTGTTGGATAATTTGCTGTCCCATTGTCTCCTCCTTTTTGGTTTGTCTGAAAGAAAAAAAGACTTATTCTTACTCATATTTCGAGTGGAATAAGTCATATAAGTTTATATATAATATTATTTCCATTTCATTGAATCATTGAGGGCTGCTAAATAACTTCATTCCTCACTAATTACCTTTAACTCTTTACTCTCACATAAATTATTTATAGCTTCATATATATTATTGCCAAATTTCCAAATATAATACTCGTCCATGATGCCGTATACTTTCCCTGTCTTAGACATAAACATAGTTGCATTATCGTCATATGCCAATCCGATTACAACTAGCTTTTCTCCAATTATTGTTTCATACCTGCTATAGTGCTTCCGTTCGATCCCTTCCCTTAAAAATTCAGGGCCTATCTGAAAATCATCTGATTCGTCACTAGGCACTGAATACTCTAGTCCTCCGAAATGCTCAAATGCCTCTTTAGCAAGATCAAATACTTCAAAACCTTTTTTTTCTAAAAAGCTTATTGTTGAGCTGATCTCTACTTTTCTTTCAGGATACCAACCAGCATCCTTTAAAATATCAATAGTTCTTTGTGAAAAAGTCATATGTTAACCTCACTCAGTTTATTTATCATTTAAATTACCATTTATCAACCATAAAGTCCTTGAATGTTTCTTTACAATTTTTACACATTTTCTTAAACTTACCAGTCTCGAATGAAATTGTATTGAGCAGAATATCTTCTATGTCAGCTCCATTTTTTAGTGCTTGATTAACTGCCTGTATTTCTGCGCAGTTTTCAACTCTCCACTTTTCGAAACTCTCTTTTCCCTTTTGTTCTCTTGCAGCTTGTTTAGCTTCTTCTATATTTTTATTTCCTACTAGCCCATCAACCTTTTTCGCCGCGCTCTCTTCCAGTTCCTTCATGACCTCGTTGTAATTCTTCTGAACATCCGTCTGTGGAAGTGGTCCGCTGTCCATCCTTATTAACGTACGGAACTGATGGAACTGGGGCTCCGTTAGCTGTTGCCAACTTCCCCCTGGCTGAGGCCGTCTGCCATCTTACTCAGTTGCTCATTAAATTTCTGACCCAGTTTGCTACCGGCCCACTCTTGTATGTATATTGTTCAGTTTTATTTGAAAAAACTGCAACAAAGCGAACATAACAAAAAACAGGCCAATCATGGTAGTATCTGACCATATGACCTGTATAACGTAACGCTATTGCATTAAATAGGGTATACTTTTTTCAGCTTTTTTGTGCGTACATCTCAATTCGAAAAAAATTGGATTACGTTATAAACACAAGGTTAAGTGGCTCATCGAGCACCGGATTGCCTTCTCTCGTGTTGCCAAAGTCTTTCATAAATGACTGAACTTTATCATTCTATTTCTTCCGGTTTTCTAAATAAGCAAAGAGTGTCTAGTGCCTCCAAAATGTTATCTCCGAACTTAAATAATGAATACCCGTTTTTTCCAAAAACCTTCCCTGATTTCGAGATAAACATTATTAAGTTTCCACGGTATGCCTCTCCAACTACAACAAGCGGTTCTTTCACTCGCGCTTCAAATTCCTCAAAGTCTTCTTTTTCATAGTAATCCCCAACAGCTTCTTCAGGACTAAAATGAAAGGTTTCCAAACTTCCATCCGGATGCTTAAATTTATATTCAACTCCACCAAATAGACTTAATGCTTCAATAACTGGATTGAATACTTGATACCCCATTGCCTCTAAAAATTTTACTGTCTCGGTTAAATCAACCTTATTATTTGGATTCCATCCTGCTTGTAGCAGTATTTCTCTCGTTTCATCTGATAAGTTCCGCATAAGCAGCCTCCTATTTATTCAAAAATACTATTCATGAAAATCATTAATGAAATCGAAAAATGTCTTCTGACAGTTTCTACATGGTGGTTTGTATTTCCCTTTACCGTTAACCGTACTTATTAGTATATCTTCTATTTTTGAACCTGACCATAAAAGCTGATTGACCGCCTGGATTTCAGCACAATTTTCAACATGCCATAGTTCGAAACTTTCATCGTCCTTGTACGGATTATTGGGGGCGTTTTTGGCTTTCTTCCTTGTTTCTTGTGCTATCTTAGTTAAGTCAGGATGCAGTTCCGTTACACTTGGATTGAATTGTCCTTCCCTAGCACCATTATAGCCAAATGTTATTTTAGTTTTTTTACCACCTACCGTCGTTATGTCTACTGCAGCACTTATTACGTCCGGTTTATATTTTCCGCCACCAAATCCATTTTCATCTAAAGGTTTTTTTATTCCACCATCCTTAAGGAACTGAACATGCTTGTCTAACTGCTCTCTAGCAAAATCTCTAGAATCCTCAATTAGCTTTTGTCTGCTAGCATCACCAGTCCCATCAACCTTCTTCGCTGCTTCCTCTTCCATTTCCTTCATGACTTTGTTGTAATTCTTCTGCACATCCGTCTGTGGAAGTGGTCCGCTGTCCATCTTATTAACGTGCGGAACTGATGGAACTGGGGCTCCGTTAGCTGTTGCCAACTTCCCGTGGCTGAGGCCGTCTGCCATCTTACTCAGTTGCTCATTAAATTTCTGCCCCAGTTTGCTGCCGGCCTGCTCCAGCTTGTTTACAGCTTTGCCAAAGCCTACTCCAACTGCATCTACGCCCTTGCTAATCCATTGCGGTGTAACTTTGCTACCTACTTTTTCTGCAAATCCTCCGATGGCCTTACCTACTTTGGAATCCAGTACGCCTACAGTGACAAAACCCAATCCCGCGTCCTTTGCTACCGAGCCCCAATTGATCTTTTCACCACTGAGCACCTGACTCGCCAGATTTTCCGCCGCATTTGTCACTCCGCCGATCGCTGCTTTCCTCAGCAACGTTCCTCCTACACCGAGTGGACCAAAAATCGCTCCAGATACGGCCCCGATCCCCGCTTCTTTCAAGCCGGTCAGGGCATAGTCACTAAAGTCGCTCACTTCCCCTCGGGCGATATCTGATGCCGCCAAACTCGCTACGCCCAAACCGCCCGCCAGCATCGCTCCTCCAGCTACCGCCGCAATTACCACCGTACCCGCTCCAAGCGTCGCTACCGTGACGGCCGCTACCACAGCTACGGCCGCCACGACCGCCAAACCGCCCAATATATTCATCCCCAGCTTTCCCCAGTTAAACGGCTCAGGGGGTGGCGGCGGTGGAGGGGGTTGTCCCTCCTTCGGTTCATCATCGAACGGCGGATATGCAGTTCGGTCACTTCCGTCAGCCCACACGTTTCCTCCCAGTACGTGGTATTCGTTTTCTACCGAGAGTCCCGTGGTTCCTCCCGTCTGGTATGCCATGACCTGGCTCGTTCCATCAATAATGATTTTCTTCGGGGTATTCAGAATGATTTCCTGCTCTGCTTCTAGCGTTAGCTTTTTGGGACTAGTAATTTCAATCCCAGTAGCATCATCCAGACTCATCTGCAATGTCCCCCCCGGATCACCCATGATATGGATGCGACCCGGTGCCATTTTCAGCTCACTTCCATGCTCCGTACCAAAATATCGGTCATTGGGATTACTCGTTTTGGCACAACCGTCTCCATTCGTACGAACCGCACTCAAAATCATCGCTCTGGAGCCGGACGCATCCGGAAAATACAGGATCGCCTGTGTTCCCACCTTCGGCATGCTATACATCGCACTTCCTGTTGGGGGAGCGAACGGGTACCAATGCGGCTCGGATACCCCATCGTCCTTATCAATCGCCAGCCGTAGCTTTACTTCCTCTCCCCGTACCGCGAGAACCTCTCCTTCCAGTGAAATCCCGATCATTTTGGGATTGGGGATGAAATCGCTGCGTATCCCCTCCGCGCGGGCCAGCACATAACTGAATACCAAATTCCCCTTTTCCATTCGGCTCCGCAATTCAGTTACAATCATCGTTTTCTGACGAAATTGCACCTCGTCTCCTAGAGCATACCGTTCTCCGCTTTCGATCTCGTATTTGAAAAAGTCGGTATCATGCAGCCCGGCTGACGTTGCGCCTGCCCGTTGATAGCCCTTTAGATCTTTACTTGCCGTATATGACGTATCCTCCCGAATCGTTCGCTGGGTGCCAGCAGGCATGCCGAAATACAGCTTTGGCGCTGCGGACTCCCATATGTCGCTGACCACTACTGCGTGTAAACGACTCGCCATCCGTTTCATAAGCTCCCAATCGGTTTCATCATATTGCAAAATGGCTTCGCCTACCGATTGCTCTCCGGTCTGATATAAGACATCGCTTCGCTCGTAACTTTGAATAAGCTTATTTACTAACTGCTTATATGTTTGTTTTTCCTCAGGAAAAGATCGCTTTCTTTTGACGATATCCAGTTCAAACGAAGCGCTGATACCCTCCAGTTTAAGTGCATATACTCCATTGCGGTTCTCAACCTCCACCGTATGGACGACACCCTTAAACAAGCTGATTCCCTCTTGTCCATTCTGCGCGTACACATGTAGCTGATCCTTTGAGGTCGCATCCAGCGCAGCCGTAACATGACTAGACTCCTTGCATATGCCTATGAGTGTAATTCGCCCATGCTCACCCGGCTTCCACTCGATCCTAACATCCTTTAAGACCTGAATAGGGTAGGGGGAATCTATTCGAATCTGATCATATCCTATCATGTTTTCAAACCTCCCTTCCAGCTACTCCTCCTGCTGGCCATTCGTATGAAATTCGATAAATCCATGATATAAACAAGTCTGAAATGAAGAGGTCGTCAAGGCTGGCTGGCCTTCCACTTTGGTCTGTTCTTTTGTGTTTATCCACTTATCCGTCAGCATCGGCAGGCATGGCTTTCCTGAGATCGTGGAACCATCTTCTGCGATCAAATATATAGTTTCGGTACTCGGCTGTTCCGGGCTGTTGCAAATTCCAAAATGAGGGACATTCTCGGGAGAATAGTCTCCTTCATTCATCATAGGTTTACCATTAACAAAAGCCCCGTGGCTGTTCGGCAAATTGATCTTTCGAGGATGAGTCCCGTAAGTGCAACGCATACAGGCCCCCCGTACGACATAATACTCATTGTCTGACATGCTACCTTTCCCTCCTCATTTCACCCGGACTCGTTCCAAAGCGATCCCGGTATAATCACGCCTCAATATACTTTCCGCCACATCCAAACGAACGATGATCAGCGGGGTAGTACTCTCCTGAATTCTGAATATTTTGTGGCCCCGAATAGCATCTGCTTGTAATACCAGCTTTCTAAGCACACTCTGATCCAAATTCCATTCGCTTTCCGGATGCACAGCTATAAGCCGCTCTATAAAAGGAATATAATAATTCTTCTGTATCTTCTGTTCGATCTGTGTAAGTATGGTTAATTTCAAAGGCAGCTCCGGCATATAGGCCTGAACAAGACGTTTTAAAGCATCTGAAATGAGCGGAATGGGACCTTCTATATAATCACTAAAAATACTTTCTGCATTTGCCTTCACATGGAACATCAATGGCTTGACAATATCCTCCGGCCGTAAATCATACAGCTTCCACGGATCAATCGTTTGCATCACCTTTTGCAGCACAGGAACATTGGTATACCGCACATCCTGCCTTAAGAGGAAATAATCCATGAAGATTCCCCCTCTCGTTTCTCGGCTTCCCCCCTACGCGTAAAACAGCACAAAAGTTGGCTATCATCTCGATACTCTCCGGCAAATATGGTGCATGTATCAGCTTTCGGCATCCTTTCTAACGAAGGGGTAGCGATAAAGGCTGGCATCTGGCTTTTCAGGAACTCAACGGTGAGCAAATGGTATTTGACCGCTTCAATTTGTTGAATTTGTTCAATATCCATCGTAGTGACCTTACGAGCATAATCTGATTTAAGCTTTTCCAGCTTAGCCATTCGATTGAACAGGGGCTCGAAAACAAAGTCTGCCGACCATTCCACAGCACATTCAGCCTCATCCAGAAACCAATTCTCATCATAGGCATCTATACGATAAACAGCTTTGTTTCTCATAACACGGGTTCTGAGCAAGGAGATATAAATATATCGGATATCCCCCTTGCGCCCTTGTTCGTGTTGAAAGGTAGCGAGCTTGCATAGCGATTCTAAAGCTGCTATAAGCTCCTCTTCAATGGCTTGTTGCCGTGTCAGAAAGTTGTTTTCAATAAGAGCCAGATCATGTAGCCATTCTGTAAATACGTGCTTCTCCAACAAGTCCTGCAAAGCAGCATCCCGATTCATAAGCTTCATTCAATGTTCACCTTACCCCCGGTTAGTCTCACATCGTCTATGATGTCGAGTTTGGCTCCGGATTGAATAAAACTTAAGCCTTCTTTTCCCTCCATAATAATTTTTGCTCCCCCTGTAATTTGGATATCTTCCTGAGCAGACAGGGTTATTTTTTTGTTACTGTTAATTTCGATCCCACCTTCATCCGTGAGACGCATGAGCATTTGCCCACTGTTAATAATTTCTACTGCACCAGGCTTGAAAACAACTTGTTTGCCGTATTTGGTACTGATACTTTTGACCGCAGGATCACTTCTTTTAACGGGATCAGAGGAGGCAAGATCGACAGAACTGGCGGCAAAAGCATGCTGCTCCCGTTCATCAGGGAAGTACAGACGAATTTGATCCCCTACTTCTGGCATGACATACCAACCACTTCCATCAGGTGAAGAATAGACAGTAGAGTAGGGAAACCACATGGCTCCAGATGAGGTTGAACCTTGATCAATTTCCAGCTTGATTTTCACTTTTTCTTTGGAAATATCCGTAACCTTGCCAAACAAAGAGGCTCCTGACAGATCATAGGCATAGACGGTTGGGCATTTTAACCCATGTGCATCCCGTAAAATGTAACGATTCACGATCAGATTTCCTTCGGTGGTCGTCTCCGCCCTAGCTATATAAAGAGTTCTTTTAAGAAAAACAACGGAACTTCCAAGCTCCAAAACTTTGTTGCTGGTTACTTCATAGCTCAAGCTGTTAGACTCTCCATATTCCGGCAGTCCGTTACGGGACATGAGCTTGTGCTCCTTCAAGTCTTTTTTTATGGAATAGTTATGTTCGTTCAGCGGTTGAGGGGCACTAGAATAGGGAACACCAATCACATATTTCAATCCATGTTGCATCGTAATTGGAATTAAAGCAGCATGCAGCCTAGAAGCAATTCTTTTGACAAAGGCCCAATCCGTTTCATTGTATTGCACTAATAATTCACCGATAGCTGCGCCATGAGAAGCCTCATCAATCACTTCTGCATCAGCATATGTGCTTGTAACATGCGAAAATAGATTGTTATAGGATTCTCCTGTTTTTTGGAATGAACGGCGTTTGGGGCGAATATCCATCATTAAAGTTTCACTGCTGGCCTCAATCGTAAGCTCGCGTACTCCGTTTACAGCTTTTACAGCAATATTCGTGACGATTCCCTGAAAAAACCGAATCTTCTTCCCTTCGCTTTTTAAAAGGATTTCGATGCGCTCATCTTCATCCGCTTTTTCAACGTACTGATCCAGCTTGTCCTCCGAAACAATACCACGAATGCAGAAGCTCACATGCTCGTTTAACTGTTTAATGAGATGAATACTTAATACACGCTGAAACTGATAAGGGGCCACCTGAACATCAGCCGTGGTATAAATGGGGTTACTCATTCATATCCCTCCTTTTCTGCCTCGTCAATCGTTTGAATGGTACGAATCATTTGCAGGGCGACATCCCGCCATTCAGCATACTTCTTGTACGGACAGCAAAATGTTCCCATGACCGTCTTTCCTTCCAACTCAAAGTAGAACATATTGTGGTAAATGGGTTGGTCCAGAGCAGGACTTTTAAAGTCAAAATAGCCAATCTGCTTACCATGGATCTCTTCTACTTTTTCTTCATAAAATACATGGGCGGGATTCATATTTTTCATCATTGCCTTCATACCAGAAGTGAGCTGTTCCACCCATTCATCTTGTAGCGCTTGGTCAACCCGATTCAGGGTCACATCCACACTGCCCAAATCATTCGTCAAAATTATTTCTGGACGTTGCTCATGAGGATATTTAATCTTTTGCAAATGCTTGGGCATAGGAGTAAAGATAGAGGGGACATGCATTTTTAGCCGATCCTTAAAGAAAAATCCCTCTTCAAATACATAGGATTGACCGTCAATGATTATGGGGCCTGCTAAAATATTGTTAGGTCTCTTCAGCTTCTCCATCTCATGGAGCCGATCCAAAATCTTTTCATCCTCATATTTCATAATGCTCACTCCTCCACATATTGACTAATCCACAATCATCCGCCCGGCTCCGCCGCCTTGCCAGCGGCCTGCTGTGCGCTTACCCCGCCCGACTCCCTCCAGGATCAGCACCAGCTGTCTATGCAGCTGGGCATGTGAATATTCCCTGTACTCCGTACCGCTTCTGTTGGCGATGTAATGCTGAATGGACTCCCTATCCACAGCTTCCAGGTTCAGGCACATGAGCGAAAACATGCAATCCATCGGATCGGTTGTACCACTTTTTAGCAGTTCGGATGCGAAGTACCGCATCGTCTCCGGGCGCAATGTACTCTGCTTCAAGCCCGAAAAGGGAGCATGGATATCACTCCATGTATTGAATTCGGTTGCCATGTCGGCAAAATCCTGATAGTCAGAGCGAAGCACGGCTCCATCCTTGAGCTTGAATCTGCCCAACTCTATCTCATCCAGACCGATCTCTGCCTCATCCTCCAGCACGATATCTGCATGATGAGCGATGAAATCCGGGCGATCTGTTTGTTCCAAAAAGAGCATCTTCAACACCGACAGCCGCCCGGTGGCTGTATACGGTACTTCCTCCTCCTGCTCTAGCAGGTACAGTCTACCCTTATGCTTCACAATGCCTCTGCCTACGGTCAGCGTGTGTTCCCCGATGGTCACGTTCATCCCGGTAATGATGCCATCTGAATAATCCTGATACCGGATATCGAGAAAGCTGCGGGGGTAGTCCCGCAGGTTCTCCAGCATCTCGGTTTTGAGAATACGGCCTTTCTCAAACTTCGGCACGATATGGGTTAACATGTGTTTTCCTCCTCTCTTCGCTCTGCGCCATCATTACTGTTTTGTCTACTCTTCTTTATTTAGAGGTATAGACAACCGATTCACGCCAGGCGCAGGAGCCGGGACAAGCACCTCTGCCAGCGGTGGATTTTGCTTAATATACTCCGAGTAGTCCAGCCAATTTTTGTTCACCACATAGGTACGAGCGATTTTGTCATGCAGTGTCTGCTTTTTTGCTGTGAAAGCTGCCATGATATAACCGACAAATATAGTGAAAAATGTAATGATTCTACTCCAGTAGCGGGCACTCGCGCGTCCGAAAGTTATTTTTTCATTGTATTCATCTACGACAATAATCCCCAAAGCGAGCTTACCTAAGGTTCCTCTAAATTTAGACGATTCCATGATAGCGTAGTACAGCCAGCCTATCGAAAACAAAACAAATACTCGTGAAATAGTTCCCAATCCATAAAATAACTGTGCCACATGGAAAGTATATACCGAAGGATACAGCGTGCTTCCCCATACAGGGATGAGAGAAGTTAATATCCCTAGCAAAGTGGTAAGCAATACAATGATCATCGTACCTACATACAAAACAACATAATCTAGCAAATAGGCGAAAAACCTTTTCCAAAAACCTGCGTACATTCCAGATGTTCCCCCTGATTGAAAACTACGTTTTATAGAATTTATGATCTACTTTTACATCCCGGCCCCCCGCCCAGACTGCTTCTGAAGGATATAATTCAGCTCGCGTTTGTCCACAACATAGGTATGGGCGATCAGATCGTGAAGAGCCTGTTTTTTGGCCGTGAAAGCCGTCATGATAAAGCCGATCATCAAAATGATGGAGGAAATTAACTTACTCCAGTAACGGGCGCTGGCGCGGCCAAAGCTGAGCTTTTGGTTAAACTCGTCTACCACGATGATTCCAAGGGCCAGCTTACCCACCGTAGCTCTGCATTTGGACGATTCCATGATGGCGTAATA
The DNA here is from genome assembly GCF_002240415.1 of Paenibacillus kribbensis. Classification (NCBI taxonomy): domain Bacteria; kingdom Bacillati; phylum Bacillota; class Bacilli; order Caryophanales; family Paenibacillaceae; genus Paenibacillus; species Paenibacillus kribbensis. Next base: position 1,532,410 of record NZ_CP020028.1, on the reverse strand, counting down.
CAGCCATGAAGCCCCCAAATTCAGCAGGGTCTGTCCTAGCAATCGCATCGTAAAAATAGCAGACGGTCCGTCTGTCAATATTGAGGTTTCTGCCGGGGACGGCATCCAGTTCCCAAAAAGCTGAATTACACCCCAGATCAAACCCATAATCATAAATACGAACCCTAAAATAAGACTGTCGATAATATGGGCCAAAACCCGTTTCCAAAAACCTGCGTATAGCATACTTTACCCTCCAGATATTGTATTTTTATATTCCTCAGCCTGTCCTACTTCGTACCGTCAAAGAAATCCAGCTCGGAAAGATCATTTTCGAAGGCAAAAAAACGTTTGGGCCCCAGATACAGCAATTCATCCCGGCGGGTAATCGGTACTACATAAAAGCCCCAACGGCTATCGCCAGCAAAAACAAAATATTTCGTCTCCTCATTGCGAATGGAGTCGGTATCATCCTGCGGGATATCCCGCCCATACAGCACGGCGATTTCCTCATACGGCATAGGCTCAAAGGCTTCCGGCCGGCTGCGGTACACATGGCGCTGACGCAGCTTGCCGCCGCCTGCCGTCAGGAAAAACTCGATCTCAGCCGCGTGAGACGGCCGGGAAATGGAGCCGCGCACCCGATCGCTTTCCAGGCTGGCAATCAGCTCTTTTTCACGCCCCGTATGCGTCCAGGCGCTAACGGTGTACGGAATAGCCGGAATATGATTGGTAATGACAGGCTCAATCGTGCCCATTTTTTTGGCATTCAGGTAACGGATCGCTCCGCGCAGGCAGGCCATTTTCAGCTCAGGCACCCGGCTCAGGTCTTCCGCTTTCTGCCGGAATTCAATACTGCGTCCTGGCACAAACTCCTTCAGTGCTTCGCGAAATACGTCAATCCGGCAGGACTGCCCGGTCAGCTTAATAATGGAATAGTCCTGCAAGCGTCCCTCTTGATAAAAATCATCCAGAAACTTGCGCACAATATTGTAGATATCCGCCTTAAGAAGCTGCTGTATCTCCCGAATGTTAAACACCACATCAGGCAAGCCATATTCATCGCGAAAACGTCCGTTTTCGATGACTGAAACCAGCCAGCGGTCCAACACCGCAATGTTCAGGTCACTTTCGGCTGATAATACCTGCTCGGACTCGAAGCGGCTGCGCAATATGCCTGTACGCAGAAAAAATTCCTTTTTCATATTTTCTGCCGCACTCCACAGCAGATGAAAATTACTCAGCACCCGCTGATATTCATCCCGTGTCGCATGCTCATATCGTTTGAACGCTGTAGGCAAAATAGCCTCTGCCTCGTGATAGCGCTCCTCCAGCCCCGCATAAACAGCATCTACGCCAAACTCATCCACATGACGGTACAAATCCCCTGAAGGAATGCCGATCAGGGCATCAATATCGGTGTCAGGCAATCGGGTTTCGGCTGCATAATAACCTGCAAACACGATTTTCATAAATTGCATAATCCGATACGTCAGGTTGTTTCCGCCAAAATTGGTATCCCCATTTTCATACGTCGTGTGAATATCCAGCTTGTAAGCGATACGTCCATCCTCAATCCGGAATCGGCAGGATGACAAATCTGTCGTACCTCCACCACAATCAATGACAAGTGCCTGATACTCCTCACCGTCCGCAAAAGTTCCTCGCTCCATCTGGTCTGCCAGCGTGTTGTACAGCACAGCCAGCCCTTCGTCCAGCGCATCCTCCGCTTCAATCCGATAATCTGGCAAAATGTCGGTAAACATCTCAATAAACTGTGGCTGCAGCTTGACGGGAGCAGAAAAGTGCAGATTGCGAAACCGGCACTTGAATTGCTGCTCGGCGGTGCCTATCACATAACGGATAAACGCTGCCAAAATATCGCTGCGGGAAGCAGTCGCTGTATTCCCCTCCGAATCCATTAATTCCTCGATTCGCTTGTAATCGTTGACCCAACGCTTGATGCCCCGAAATACCGTCGCACGGCTGCCCGCCACGTCTGTTCCACGCAATGCTTCCTCCCCGAAGACATAAACGATATGCTCCGGATTAGTGCAGTCCGCCACGCGAATAGCGGTCGGCAGCACTTCGATCCAGTCGCCTTCCGCACCTGCCGGGCCGGGAAATGACACATAATTGATCGCGTTCAGCTGTACCGTGCTGCTCATGCCTGTATCTGGGGCTGTGACATAGGAGCTATCCAAATAAGCGCCTGCCGTTGTGTTCGAGGTGCCAAAATCGATGGCCAGTACGGCATCTGTAGTTTCAGTGCCCCGAATGATTAGCTCTGCTACCGGAACTCGGTGACCCTGCAGCTTCAGCGGCAGCATCGGCTTATCCCCATAGTAGAGGTTATAAAAATATTCTGATTCCTGTCTTCGCAGAAACAGCAGGCTATAGTTATGGTTGGCCGTTTCTCGCAGTTCAGCATCACGATGCCGCGATAGATAATATACGCCTATCCGTTCCTCATCCTTCACCACATTCAAAACACCGCACAGTTCTCCCATCGCGTTCACCAGCAGCACATTAGATGAGCTTAACCAAGGCAGATCGGACTCGATTCGGTAGTTGTCCATACGACCTGTCCGTACACCCTGATACAGCGTAATTTTGGCGGGAACCCGGATGCCGCCGCTCTCCTGCCGTCGGTCATTCCAATTTCGCTGGAGTGCTGATTCCATACGTTCAAAGCCGCCGGGGTTGGGTCTTGTGATAAGTAAATGCTCCTCCGCGCTCCGAAACCGCAAAATAACGCGAATGAGTTCTTCACGCGCCAGACGGTTGGCAAAGCCCTCGACCAGACGCTCCTTATCGCATATCCCGCGCAACTGGAAGGTCGTCATTTGCTCCAATTCCGCCCGCGTATATTTCGCCGTGAAGCGAACGCTTTTTCGATCGGTGAGCGGGTTAAGCAATCTGTATGTATAGGGTCCGTTCATCGTTCACTTGTCCTTTCTGAGCCACTTGGCCTTTAATAGAGGGCGATAGCGTCTATTTTCATCGTAGGATCTGCCTCCAAAATGCCGAAATGACTTGTCCAATACAGCTCAGTCGTAAAACGTGCCGGAAGAAACAAATCCAGAATCAAATCCACCTTCAGCCGTGACAGCTGCGTTTCCTCCTGACCGATATAAACGAGCAGTTCATCTTTTTCCTCACAATTGGCATAAATGATCGAGCGATGAAAAACGCGCCGCATCGTTTCTTTTAACAGATGCACAGCTTCCCCTGTCTCATACAGGCGCAGCAGTCCTTCGGCAATCGCATCCTGCTCCTCGCGGTTTAATTGTTCAAAACTCCCCTTCACCTTCGGGCCAAAAATGCCGTCAGCAATATCACGCTGAACAAACCGGATGTGATACTCGCGCCGATTCATCCCCTGATACAAATCAATTTCCGCCAGAAAATGCATCATGATATCAAACAGCGATTCCCTTAGCTCCAGACAATCTTCTGCATCCGGTGGAAACAGGTCCCGAAAAATAGAATAAAAGCGGTAGTATGGATTGATTTCCACCACCTGCTCCAGCTCCAAAGTATTCAAATCTACCAGACTAAGCTCCATATAGGGAGAATAGCTGACAGCGGGTACGAAACGGAATTTATCCACGTCCAGCTCCTGTTCCCGCGCGCGCATGAGCAAATCCCAGACATAATTCACACCCATTCTCCTTCACATTTGTACTCTGGAAAATACATCTGCACTTCCGACACCAGAAAGCTCATTAAGTCGGATAACATGTAAGCAGGTGAGGCTGGCGCAGCTTCTTCAGAGCCGCGTCTGAACCCCAGCCGCATGATCTGCTTGCCTTCCACCGTCCGCACATTATCGCTGACAAACGGGTTTAGCGGATACGTCTGGGTTTTGGATACAAGGTTGCTTACATCATTTCTACCGGTGCCTCCCCAGATATCCACACGTTCCAGCTCCAGCCCCTGGGCTGCTTCAAACGAGTTAACGATACGCGTGATTTCCGCTTTGGCCCGGACAATCACGGCCTGCTTGCCTGCATAGCGTCCCAAAAAGCTGTCCTGCCGCCGATTGGACAACACTGGATATGTCTGCCGGCTAAGTCTCGTCGTGACTGGCTTCGTAACCTTTAACACATTCCATTCCCCGGATTTATCCCGTGACGTGACAATGGTCAGTTCTTCTTCCGTACGCTTGATATACCGGATATCCCCTTCAGCGCCGTCGATCAAATAGCCGTGCTCAGGTCCTGTTTTACGCAAAGGCAGCACATGCTCAAAGTTCACGCGATCCATAGCGGGTATCGGAAAACCGCTGTTCTTTAGAGAGAGCCGTTCAATGTTCCAAAGCGGAAAAACATCGCCTTTCTTAAAAGCGTCGAACTCCTCCAACGAGATCGTAATTTCATGAATTTCTTCGTGCGCTACGGGCTCCCCGTCTCCCCCAATCAACACGCAGTCGACAAATTTATGTGCGTACGGATGATTAATCGTTTTCCATGGCATACCATTTTGCAAAAATATATGATACAGCTTTTCAATCTCCAAAATATAGGAACGGTTGTGCTCCAGACGAAAGCGAATGGGATAATTTCCGGTTTCCGTGACCAGCATTCCTGCAAAAATTCGCTTGCTGTGTACCAGCGCTGCGATTCGTTCGGTCTCCATCTCCAGAAAAAGCGTAAACAGCGGCATCGCTCCGCCTTCGCGAACCACCTCCGCTACACGGCTGATGTCCACCTTCTTATCCTCCGTATCAGACGGTAACACCGGATATAAAAACTCATGAATCGGATCGTAGTCCTCACGCGATGTCAGTGACACGTACACATCAAACTTTTCTTCTGTATTCTCTATTTCCTCAAATACCCGCCGTTCCAGCTGGCGGGTCATCTCTTCCTGATATTCGACGAGGTTCATAAATACCCCCGCCATCATATTTTTCAGTAAACGTCTCTGCTCCAGATCGTCCATCTTGCTCAAACGGTCCTGCACCAGTTCTTTCACGGCGTTTCACTCCTTTTTCGGCTCCAGCATGCATTCATTGAACATGAAAAACTTAACTTCCGTTCACGGCAGCCTGATCCTGGCTTACTGAATCGGACGCCCCTGCTGCTTTAGAAGCGGAATCAGCAGCTCCCTGCTCCTTGCTCGTGGCCGCTTTTGCCGAAGAGGCGTTTCCATCGCCCGTACTGCTGCTTTTCGCAGGCGAAGTTGAAGGCGGGGAGGCTTCCTTCTTCACGGCCGATGTACTTGCAGAGCCAGTACTCGCAGAGCCAGTCCCCGTAGAGCCCGTCGCCGCAGCCTTTGTCTGCGAATCAGCAGCAGGGGCTGCGGTTGCGGAGGTCAAACCTGCGCCCGCCACGTCCTCTGCGTTCGCATCGTTCAACGCTCCGTCAGGCAAGCCCAGTCCGGCTGGAAGCTGACCATTTTTCTGCTGCTCCGCGCTCTGCTTCTCCTCTGCCTTCGCGATGCTCCGCTCCATGGCCAGAACGCTTTCAAGCTTATCGATTTCCTGATAAATCTCCTGTGCGCCGCTATAAGCGTCAATGGCTCCTTCATAATCGAGATCTTTCATCAACCGATCCCCTTTGGCCTGAAGCTTGCCAGCTTGAATCTCCTTCAGCTGCTGCTGGATGGATGCCAATTTATCATTGGTTTCGGTAATTTTCTTCTCCAGCTCTTTTTGCGCGGACGTATACCCGGATTCCATCGCAGCCTTGTTTGCTTTTTGATACAGCTTAAGCGCATTCGTGTAATCGCCGCCCTGAAATTTCAAATCTCCGTCCTTCATCCAGCTCGCCGTCTCGGCATAGCTGTCCAGCTGATCGATTTTATGCTCAATATCCTTCACATTAAACGGTGGATACAATCCCGCGCTTTTCCGTGCTTTTTCGTAGCTGGCTTCGGCTTTGGCAAAGTCCGCCTTTTCCACATAGCCATCTCCGTCAACCACCAGTTGAGAAACTTTCTGCTCAGCCGTATACAACCTCTTATGAATCTTATCGTTGATTTTAACTGCCGCATTTTTCGCCTCGCTGTAGGATTTGAGCGCCTTTGCATAATCCCCTGCTCTCGCGTAATCATCTGCCGTCTGGGCCGATTCGATCATCGTTTCCAGCGCTGCTGCCTTATTCGCAGCCATGCGCGCCAGCGTAATCCATGCTCCACCGCCTACAACGATAAAAACAAGTAAAGCAATCAAAATCCGTTTGATCAGCTTGCGACGGTTTTTAGGTTTTTCCTGAAATACTTTGTTTACATAAATGGCTGCGGCTGTATAATTGTTCACCGCCCGGCGCTGCTTGCTCAGCAGCACCTCTTCCAGCGTATCCGTCAGCATGACCGGGTCCTTCGCTTCCTCCAGCGCACCGAGCATTTCCGCCAGTTCAACATCTTCCCACATCCCGGATGTGGTCAGCAGCATGACATCTCCATCTGCAAGCTGCGTCTTTTTGGCATAATGGGCATGAACCCCATTCGGATTTCCCAGGTACTCCAGCAGATTTCCCCGTTCCTCGTGAGTGCTGGTCGCTTCGTCCGGAATGCGCCCGTCATCTGCCAATGACTGTGCCAAGCTGTGATCCTTACTGCGAAAATTAAGCCGTCCATTGCGAAAATGATATAGCCGCACATTACCACACGAAACGTACACCATTTTGTTGTAGTTGGTCACTACCATCAACAGACTGGCCTTGAGCCGAACACGGCGGCTTTCGAATTGCAGCCATTCCTGCGCTTCACGCAGATCTCTCATCAGGCGCCGCTTGGACATGGAAGGCTTCTCCATGAAATTTTCCAGCACCGTTTTGACAACCATTTCCGCGCTGTGCAGCTCCTGATCCGAATCCAGACCGTCTGCGAGGACATAACAGGCCATGTCGTCCGTCTCCATGAATGCAAAATAGTCCCGGTTGTCTATGTAAGAGCCCGCTTCCGACACAAAGGCGGTACTAAAATCGCTGTTGTCCTTGCGCATCGCTACCCCCGTCTTTCTTGTTTCATCCTATCGCCAAAATAAGTACTGTCGCATTATCCTGACTCTTAAAGCCTTTGTCATTAATGGCGTCGATCATGGTATCCGCCATTTCCTGCGGTGTGCCGCCTTTGCGCATGATCTCTTCGAGTTCAATTTCCGTCAACGCCTCCTGGATGCCATCGCTGCACAATAGAACATAATCACCCGAATACAGACGAATCGGTGTAGTGCCAAGCTCCATGCTCTCAAAGCCTTCATAGCCCAAATAGTTGACCAGCTGATTGCGTACAGGACTCGTTTTGGCTTCCTCCGAGGTCATTTGTCCGGCCAGCACTCGTTCCTCCAGCAGTGTTTCCGCTGTATGCTTAGAATTGACCGTCTGGAAATGCCCATTGCGATAGATCGTAATCACACTGTCGCCCACCGCTCCGTAATACAGTTGATAGCCGCAAATAATGACTGCCGCCAGCGTCGTTCCTCCGCCCTGCCCATTCAAATTTTGCAAAATGCTGCGGTTGCTTTGGCTTGCTGCTCCGGCAAAATATTCGTTCAAATTCGATGCATCCTCCAGCTTGGCAAACGCCTTCGTAAAGGTCGTCACAGCCAATGTACTGGACATGCGTCCATTGGCCAGTCCGCTGATACCATCTGCGACAACAGCCAACGTACCGACAGGTGTCGTCATACTTGCAAAATAATCATCCTGCTCGCTTCGACTCCCAATCGTTTGACCATTCCCGATCTCAATTCCACTCACGGTACGGCTGCCGGAACTTCGTGTCAGTCGTATGCGGATGATGAGAAGAACAGCGAATAGCACCGCAGCTCCACATACAACAAAATAAGGCTGCATTCCGTTACCTCCCTGCACCATTGCCCACTTCCGTCCTATTTTTCGTTATCCCACTCAAAATGGGCACCGCACAGCGGAATAAAGATAAATTTGCTGTGTCCCAATTCAATTACATCATAAGCAGCCAGCTCCACTGGTGAATATACCGCTTCATTATTATGGTATGCCAAGCCTGACGAATCGCCTGGCAGCAAAAAGAAGTTGCGTTTCTTCGGGTCATACACAATCACCGCATGATTTCTGCGGGAAATCGTGTTGTCTCCGATAATGCGGACATGCATATCCTCTGCGCGTCCGATAAAGTTTTTCTCTGCCATAATGCGATAATCCTGACCCACCTGTGCTCCCTCGATGCACACCAGCCATCCGGTTACCGGGTGAATTCCCACCGTCTCACCCAAATATGGCATGGTTTTGTCATCGTCTCCTGCAGCATTGGTTTTCGCTGCTGGCTCCACGCTCTTGGGCGAGGCTATATTTACTACCGTATTGCAATAAGGACACGTATTTCCGTGCTTTCGTGTACTGAACATGTGTCCGTTCGGGCATCTTGTCAAACTCATCGTCGGTTCCTTCCCCCATTGTCTGATTGTCTTTTTCTGCGATCTAGGGATTTTGCAACATCCCTATCTATTTGACGAGCAGCCTCGTGTTGGCAATGTATAATAAATCACCCGAATAGATCCGGTGAGGCTCGCCGCTTTCCAGCTTTTTCGTCACACTTTCCTGGGCAGGCCGCAACCCCGTCCCGTTTCCGGAATCCACATCCTCCACAAACCAGTCACTGTTCACCCGGTTGAGCACCGCATGCTCCACGCTGATCAGCGATGCATAATCTGTATCTGCCAAATCAATATCCGCCTCAGAGCGGGACGTTGTTTTGCCGATCAAGAGCGATGTTTCACCTTCGATATACCATTCTTTAATGGACTCGCCTTCTTCATCAATCAGTACCAGCTTGGCAATCCGCTTACGCTCTGCCTTTGGCTTTGCCACGGGTACAACGGACACCAGATTGCGCAGTATGTATACAAGCACGCCGATTCCAATACCTATCGCGACCACGGTTTTCAAGCCGCTGTAGCCTGTACGGTTAAACACATAAAAGGCGATCGCCAGCATCAGCCCGAACATGGCAACATCTATGATGAAAACCCATCTGTTCTGCGCCGTTTTCACTGCTTGCTTCCCCCGTTTCCATCCTGAAATCATCACTTTTTACGAATACCAAAAAACTGGTTAAACATCGCCGAGGTATCCGTCGGATCACCGGATTTTTTCGTATTTTTCCCAGGTGAGCCCTCCTTCGTTTTCGGATGAAAACCGAAAAATTGCTCAAAATTACTTCCTATGTCAGCCGGATTAAATCCTTTGGCCGCCTTGCGCGTACCTCCGGAAGCTGCAGCTCCTCTTCCTCTCTCTTGCTGCTGTCCGCCAGCTCCCTCAGTTTTTCGGATGAGCTCGGCATCGTATGCCTGCCGCAATGCTTCGTCACGCAAGGTATTATAAGCCTCGTGGATCAGCTTGAACTTGCGCGTTGCTTCCTCGCTTCCCTGGTTGGTATCAGGATGATACTTTTTCGCCAGTTTGCGGTAAGCCTGCTTAATCTCTGCCTCCGAAGCATCCCGGCTGACACCGAGCAGCTCATAGTAGTTGGTCATGGTATGATGTTCCCCTCTCCGAAAAAAATAAATATTAAGAGACCCGCAGGCCTCTTAATATTTATCCACCCTGCACCTGAGCACAGGGTGAGTGTGTGTGTTCAAACTGTGCCTAACATTAAGCCGTCAAGCTTAAACCGGATATCCGCCGTCGATTGTAGCCAGCTCGGTTTTGTCTTTCTTTTGTTTGATGTAGAGTGTAAACGCACCTACACCTTCTGTGTCACCGAAGTGCTCGTTGTAGTCTACAACGAACGCATTCGGGAAGTAGATTTTACGCACAACTTGATCAGCTGCGATAACTTCCAGTGTTACTTTACGGTAGCTGTCTGCTTTTTCAGCAGGAACCAGAGACCACAAAGCCAGTTTCAGCGTGTCATCCGCGCTGTCACCGTCTACTGCTGTGATGATTTTACCGCTGATGCGCAGCGTAGAGCCTACGTCAGTGGAGCGTGCATTGGAGTCGTCCGGTGTATCGGTGTCATAAATAACCGTTTGGATGTTATCCAAGCCCAGCTCGATTGTTTCTTGTCCTTCTACTTTCAATCTGAATCCCATGTGTGTTGCCTCCTTGAAATTGGGTAATATGATGGCGGGAGAAGCAGAGCTTCTCCGCAATTTATGTGTAAAGGCGGTTCTGGATAGAAACGCCTCTAACATCTTTCGTAGCGCTCGGATCATGATTTAACCGAGCTTGTTCCTTTAGTGATCATGACTTCCAGGTTCTTCACATTGCCGTTGAAGACCAGATCGATATGGCACATATTGCTTTTCTCATCAATAATAAAGCTCATATCATCTCCGTCCTGAATGATCGAGTTAACAGATCCTCTGCTGCCCAGCCACTTGCTCTTCTGACTGCTCGGATTGTTGCTGAAGAAGCGGACGATATTTTCGTGCTTGAAGTCTCCTGTCTGGTAGCGCAAAATACGTTCAATGTACGTGCTGACCAGCGTCTTGTAGATGGAGTCAAAGCCGTCCTCGGACATCGCCATGCTTCTCGCCTTGTAAACGGTAATCCGGCGGATATCCTTATCCTGGAGCTGAGCATTCTCTGACGAGAATACAAAACCGAAGTTTTTACGGTTAATGGCATCCTTGATCGTGTTGGTGAACCCGGTGATTTCCTTGGCCATCGTTGTCACTGTGCGCAAACTGTTGTCTCCCGCTTCGATGTCGAAGCGTACGCCAGGGTAGTTTTTGTTGACCGTTTTGAAGGTTTCACGCAGATACTCGGGACATTGATAAGCAGAGACCAGACCGGCGGCAACGTAGGCTGCCCCTACATAGACACCCTCGATCCACAGCTTGAGAATATCCTCTTTTTCCTTGGAGAGCTGGACACCGCTTTCGGTTTGCAGCATTTTGCTGTCGATAATGACACCCGATTTGTCCTTTGGAATAATCGTGAAGTTCGGCACACAAGGAATCGCAAATTCGCTGTATTCTCTGCGAACGAGAGTGGAGCACTTGTCGATATATTTGTCAATTCCGGCTGTCGCCATGCTGTTGAAGGTCGTTTCTTCACCAGATTCAAAATTAAAGAACATTTGAATTTTGTAATCCTTCACAACCTGCAGCAGCATCGAAAGGGATTCCATGGAATTTCCACCCTGCTTGACCACCTTCTCGTTGCCCTTAAAGCGTTCACGTGTAACCTTCACCTTACCGGCTGCTTCCAGCTCGATCGATGGGACGATACCGAACCAGATGGTGTCGCTAAATTCATTTTTAGCATTCACCGTGTTCAGGTACGTTTCCAGACGCGGGATGTTGCTGCTTTTCACCAGCATGTCCAGCTTGTTGTTCGCCACCAGCATCGTCGGCAGCATTCCCTTGCTCTTGGTTGCATATTGATCAAAAAACATTTTCACACCAAGGATTTTTTCCACAAGCGGCTTGACCGCCTTCACGAAATCGTCCTTCGCATTTTTATAGAACTCCAGATACGTGTTGTAGTTTTGCACTTCAACTGCTGTGTCAACCTTGGTCTGAACAGCTGGCAGCGGCACAAATGTACGAACCACCAAATCCTTCACATAATCGGAAGGTGTATCTGTAATGGAGTTGTAATCTTCTTCGAACACCTGTGACAGATCGCCGGTGCTGTTTTCATCCAGCAGCATCAGCTCGGTGCTTTCGCTCTTCGGCGCTTCGATAATTTTCAGTTCGCCGCTCTCTCCAATAGAGAGCATACCCACCTGGATCAGCTCACCAGAGTTCTCCTCTTGAGCACCACCGAGCAGAAGACGAGTTTTAATATCCTCAATGGCCAGTGGCAGCATAGCCATCACATTGTTGTAGTTCTGACTTGCTTCCTCGAACATTCCATTCAGCTTGTCGCCCATGTCGAGTTTCTTTGGATCGCCATCATCCAGCTTGTCGTATTCACCGTACATATAGTGAATTTCTTTGCGGACTTGACGAATATCATCCATTACCTTTTTCGGAGAAATCATATCCAGCAGATTTTCAAACTTGAAATCCACATTGGTGATTCCTTGACTGCGTTTGGTATCAATGAGTGTAAACAACATTTTCAGAAAATCATTACTTTGATTGATACGAATTTCAGAAATGCTATCCTCATCGATCCCCTCAGGCTTTTTAATGGTGTAGACGACTTTTTGATTGGCCGCGTTAAAAAACGAATATACGGTCGGTGAAAACTTATCTAAAAATTCGTCAAAGCTGCGCACCAGAAGGTGCTGGTTAATTTCCTTGATCTTCTCGTCACTTAAGCTGTCAATCCCTTTTACATCACCTACAATGGTGATCAGGTCCAGCTTTTCCGGATTAATTTCTTCAAAAAGCATGGTCCGGTTCGTTTGATAAATGATTTCCATCGCTGTCGGCAAACGAATACTGTATGGGTATAGGTCTATTGCTCCATAGCCGGACACGGAATGTCCAATCAGAGCAGTAAATTACCCATTTCTAGTTCATTTGCCTCCTCCCCCCTACATAACATTCAAATTAGCCAAAGGATTCGGCTCATACCATCTTCACGGTACAGGCATGTAACCTCGAAAATCAGTCCGAAGCGTGATTTAACTTTTAGCGGCAAAAAATCAAAATGAGATTTAAACACAAAATGAAAAGTCAGATAACAGAGAAATTTTAAATTATTGATTTCGCATTCCTAACTTCAATCCCATTTTTTGCCGCTGATACGAAAGCTATCATACAAAGCACTCTTTGGTTTTGTCAATTTCTGTAGGCTCAGATTAAAACAGGGCATTTCGACTCATTTTATGCGTAAATACGTAATTTTTATGATATGTTAGACCTGTTTCTACAGGGAAATATTCACAAATGGAACTGAATTGCCGATAGAAATCCATTGGATATTTCTGATAAGCGTAAAAGTATCAAATTCATGGCCAAATGTGAGTGTTAACGGCTATTTTGATCCTTTATCCCTTATATCCCAAGGATTAGGAGGGTCGCTACACCCGCATTGGCCTTGTCGACGGAGGAGCTTATGTTCAGGATAAGGAAACTAGGGATTATCATTTTCATGACTTTTGTACTATTTTTTCAAATGGGCTTAAATGGGGGCATTTTCACTGTAAATCAGGCTAATGCAGCATCTTCGGGGACTGCTCCGATTGAGGGTTATGATGCTGTTTTTGTGCTGGATACCAGTTATTCCATGAGGGACACCGATCCCGAGGGCATTGCAGCCGAAGTCATCAGTATGTTTATGGACTTGAGTGATGCAGACCGTACACGCGTTGGCTTTGTCGCCTACAACCATCACGTAGTCGCGTCCAAATCCCTGACCTCAATTGCCGTAGCAGCGCAAAAATCCCAAATTCAGCAGGAAATCAGAACGCTAAACCGTTCCGGTTATACGGATCTGGGGCTTGGATTGCGCAAGGGCTCGGAGCTGCTCGCCGCAGGAGCATCCAAGGGACGTCAGCCCTTTATGATCCTGCTATCAGATGGGGAGACTGATTTTGGTGCCTCCTCCGGCTCCCGAACGAAAGAAGATTCCAACAATGATGTGGCTTCTGTCATCAAATCCGCACAGACCAAAGGATATCCGGTGTATACGATTGGTCTGAATCATGACGGTACAGTAAATCGGCAGGAGCTCGAGCGGATTGCTTCTCAAACGGGGGGAGCTTCTTTTATTACGAGCAGTGCCGAGGATCTGCCGGAAATTTTGAATCGTATTTTCGCCAGTCAAATTCGATCCAAGCTCGTACCTGTTGCCGCCATTACGACCACTGGCGAGATGCAGGAATTAACAGTCAACCTGCCAGACTCCAGTATGGAGGAAGCGAATTTGGTGCTTTTGTCCGAGCATCCTCTTCAGGAAACACAGCTGTATTCCAATTCAGAGAATGTTCGCAGGTATAAGTCGAGCCGATATGCGATATTAAAAATTGAGCATCCACAGGCAGGCAAAGTGAAGCTGAAGCTGCGTGGGATACGCGGAGATTTGGTCAAAATCAATTTGCTCGGCAGCTATCGACTGGAAGCCGAAGCTAGTATGGGAGGAAAACAAGGAACAGCAGCGAATGGCAACAAGTCAGTACAGTTACTTAAAGGTCAGGCCACACCTTTTCAGGCTCAGCTCCTGTTGCCGGATGGTCAAAAGCTTGCAGATGAAGCAGTATATACGTCACTTCAAGCCCATATTATCGTTACACCTGTAAAGGGCGGCTCAAGCAAAAAGGTACCTATGACCTATAAGGACGGAGCCTTTCATGCCGAATATACGTTCCCTCAAACAGGGGATTATACTTGGCAGCTCGCTCTGGACAGCCCGCAATGGTACCGCAATGGAACCGTGCATAAGGTCCACGCGGCCAATGCGGCACTGCAGGTGTTAAAGGACCTGACGATTCGTCTGGTGAAAGAAGATGGAGATTCCCGTCGAAGCTTATCGGATTTCTTTGCTGATCCGAATCATGACAAGCTAACCTACAAGCTGGAGACGGGCGCCACTGGGGATGCGGCCCATGCCGAGATCAACGGTAATGATCTGCTGCTATCCGAGCTTCACACAGGAGACTCTGAGCTGAAGATTACCGCTACCGATCCGGAAGGAGCATCCAGCAGCGCTACGCTGACCGTTTCCGTGCAGTCCCGGTATACCGCAATTAAATGGACGGTAGCCATCGGTATCGTGGCGGCAGCGCTTCTGTACTGGTTTTTGCGGCCCAAGCCGCAATTTGCCGGAAGAATCGAAGGATATTTTCTCGCAACGGCCAGTGGACAGGAGATTCCAGTAAAATCCTGGCCGCTCACCTCCTTTCCGGGCCGAAAGATTAGCCTGAAGGAATTGTTCCGTACGCTGGACGTTCACGAACCGCTGCCAGAGGCGGAGCGAATCCTGTTTTCCGCAGGTAAAAAAGGAAGTCTGGTCGTCAAACATGATACACGCTGCGCCCTGCAGCACGGAAAGGTCAGACTGACCCGCAATAAAAAAGCGGTAATGGAGTACGGTGACAAACTGTACATCACGTTCGAGGACGGCGTAACTGAAATTGAGCTGCGCTACAAAGCGATCAAGCCGAATACCTCAGTGTACACTGATCATATTCAAGCTCCGACAGGATAACGGGGTCGGAAAACAAAAAAAGGAAGCACCGCCTCTTACGATTAACGAACCGTAAGAGTGCGGCGCTTCCCTTTTTTTATCCAGTATTCCGCACGTAGTGCGGCTTTAAACCATCTGAGTGAGCGACAACGCTTGTTAGCCTGCACCTCCAGACCACGCCGAATCACATACGGCAGCAAGGAAATCCCTGCATTTTCAATCCGAATCCGGTCGGTCCGGTCTGCAAACAATCTGCCAGGCACATCCGGTGGAGGCGATCCTTTCTGACAATAATACAGCGTGGCGGCCAAGCTATAGATATCCGATACAGGTCCCTGCTGCGAGCGGTTAGAATAAAACTCCAGCGGAGAGTAGCCTGCCGTGGTGAAGATCGGATGCTCCTTGCCCTCAAAATGTACAGCAGAACCGAAATCAAGCAGCTTGATGCTGCCATTCTCTCCAATCATAATGTTGCCAGGCTTAATATCCCGGTGAATAATGCCCTTATCGTGAATATACTCCATGGCATCAATTAAAGACAGCAACGCCTGATACTTAAAAGCAGGATCGGACGTGAGCGCAGACTCTTCTTGCATTACCCTGTCCAGCGTCTTGCCTGCACAGTATTCCATCACCAGATAAGCAGTTCCATTTTCCTCAAAGTGATCTATATAACTGACAATTCCAGGATGACTTAACTCCTTGAGCATTTGCCCTTCACACAAAAAATAATGCATAAACTCCACATATTTGGATTGCATAGACGCGCCGCAGGTCACCGTTTTTCGATCCGATCCCCGAAGGGCCAGTGCACTCGGAAAAAACTCCTTCACAATGACCTTTTCTCGATGATCCAACAGCCTTGCCGTATACACGATGGCCAGCTCACTGCGGGACAAGGCGCTTCGAATTTGATATGTATTTCGCAGCTTCGTATTGCGGGCAAGCAGGTTCCCGCTTGTATCCACGATCATGACTCGTCCTCCTGTCAGGTTCTTAGCTTATGTCTTTTGTATATATCGGCTTATTCCATATCTTTTTATTATACCTTAAAATAGATTGCTAGAAAAACAAATAACCTGCCAACATTTCCCACATGGAAATGATGACAGGTCTTTTGGCATTCATCTGGTCCTTTTTTCTCAAACCCTGTTAGCCCAGCTTTGTTCCGGGCTTCATGCCGCGCAAGGTATGAGGATTTTTCTTACGTTGACTGCGCAAATTGCCTTGATCCGGTTTGCTTTGATCCGGTGTACGAATCGTCAGCGCGATCAGGAACGATACGACACACAGCACCGCAATGGTCGTAAAGGTCGGGATGAAGCCGCCGAGCAAGGCTGCGATAAAAGATCCCGCCAGTGCACCGAGACCAAAGCCCTGATACACGATACCATAGTTTTTACTTTGATTTTTCAGGCCGAAGAAATCAGCCACAATGGCTGGAAAAACGGTAATGTTGCCGCCAAAGCAGAATGCAATTCCTGCTACACAGGTAAAGAACAAACCATAGTTCAGCGGTACCAGACTAAGCACTGTAACCGCGACCGCTGTTGTCAGCAACGCACCCGCTACCACTTTCAGACGACCGACCTTATCCGATAGCGCACCTAATATGATTCGTCCCGCCGTGTTGAAAATAGCGACCATTGCGACCGCATTAGCGGCTGTGGCTACATCCAGCCCGGCCATCCGTACGCCGATATCCTTGACAACTCCAATCAGATACAGCCCACTCATACAAGCGGTAAAGAACATCACGAACAGCAGATAGGCCTGCTTGGTGCGCAGCATCTCTTTAACGGTGTAATCCCGCTGCGGCGTACCCGCATTTTGTACCGAAGGCTTGTTCACGACTACAGCCTCCCGCACCAGGAAAGAACCGCCCACAATCATGATGAACACGATCATACCCCAATACAGAAATGCCTGTGATACGCCAACGGACTGAATCAGCGAACCATTAATATATTTGAAAATAAGACTGCCTGTTCCGTATGCCCCAACCGAAATACCGGAAATAAGTCCTTTTTTCTCGGGAAACCATTTGATCAGATTCGACAGTGATGTAATATATGCCGTACCGTCCGCAAAACCTACGACAACACCCGCTAAAATGTACAGCAGGGACAGGGAGCTTACCTGTGAGCTGAGCATTAACCCTACACCTAACACGACACCTGCACCTAAAATCAGACGACGCAATCCCCATTTATCCTGCAGCTTGCCTGCAAATAATGTAGCAATTGCCAGCGCAAAGCTGGTAATCGAAAATGTAATGGCGACCGAGCTGAGGTTCCAGCCAAAGCGGTCCACCAGCGGTTGATTAAACAAACTCCAAGTGTAAATCGTTCCTAATCCCATCTGGACAATAATCGTTCCAAGCACGATCAGCAGGCGGTTTCCACTGTTTGTTTTCATATAAATCTCCTCTTTTCATTCCGGCTCTTATAGCGTCAAATTGTCATCATGATAACCGGGAATCCAGTACGCACCTGCGCCTTGGAGGAGCAAGTCTGTAAGGATTCTCTCTACATGGATCATTATAACGTCGTAAGTTAGCCAGAATTCATTTGAGGAATGAAATGCACATATAGCGGAATGAAGTGCCTTTATAGTCGCATAATTTGCCGAAATTCCTTGGCTTTGCTTCGGCTTACCGGAATCTCCGCGTCCAGGCCGCGCAAACGCAGGAGATACGTGTGATTGAACCAGGGCACAATTTCACGAATTTGCGACAGATTCACCGTGTAGGAACGGTGACAACGGAAAAAGTCCTGCTGCGGCAAGCGGGCATGAAATTCCGAGATGCTCATCGGCATCGTATATTCCTCATGCCTTGTAAATACGCGGGTAACCTTTTCCTGTGCGCACGCATAGTAAATATCGCTCGCATCGGTCACAATAATTTTGTCGTTTTTCAGCAGATTGATGCGACCCGAAGCGCTGACTATGCTTGCTTCAGCAGCTCGAGGCTGTGCAGGTGAGGCCGTCTCCTGTGACTGGGCATTCCGCTGCTCATAGGCATTTTCCAGCTTGCGCAGCATGGCGGCGATTCGTTTTTCATCATACGGCTTGAGAATGTAGTCGAATGCCTCCAGTTCAAAGGCCTGTGCCGCATGTTCTTTATAGGCGGTCGTAAAAATAATATAAGGCTTTTTAGCAAATTTGCTAATATTCTGAGCCAGCAGCATCCCGTCCAGCGAAGGAATATTAATATCCAGAAAGATGGCGTCCGTCTCCTGCTCCTGCAAAAACCGGAACACATCCAGTCCGTCCTCGAAGCTATTCGTCACCTCAATGCTGCTATGCGTCTGAATAAGATACTCCAGCTCTTCGCGCGCTGGAATTTCGTCTTCTACAATTATGGCCTTCATGACTTCTCCTTTGGTATGTCAAAATAAACTTCGGTGCCTGGCTTATGCTTGAGAATAATAACTCCTTCACCATACATAAGCTTGAGTCGTCTGTGCACATTGTACAAGCCTATTTGTTTGACCGGAACCTGATCATGATACAGATTATCCACAACATCATCTCGTATACCCACCCCGGTATCTGCAACGGAAATCCGCACCTTTTCTCCCCGATCCCGTACGGAAATCGTCACTGTACCCGGCCCCTTTTTCTTTAGTATCCCATGATTAATCGCATTTTCAACCAAGGGCTGGATAATCAGGCTTGGAATGAGCACAGACACCTCATCCATCACATACTCCACCTGAAGCCGGTTGCCGAAGCGTGCCTTTTCAATTTCCACGTAATCAGATACCTGCTGAAGCTCCTTGTGAATTTCTATCAGATCATCATTAAGCTCCAGATTATAACGCAGATAGCCCGACAAATTAATGATCAGCTCGCGCGCCTTATCCGGCTTGGTGCGTGTAGTCGAAGCAATCGCGTTCAGCGCATTGAACAGGAAATGAGGATTGATTTTGGTCTGCAATGCCTTCAATTCGGCTTTGTTCGCTGCTTCTTTAATTTGCTCCACACGCGACACTTCCATTAACGTGGAAATGATTTGAGACAAACCAATTGCCATCGTCTGCAACGGGTACGTGATTTTATATGCTTTACGGTAATAAATTTTTAGGGTTCCGGTTACCTCCCCCCGCTCCTCTAACGGGATAATGAGCAGAGACTGAATTTGGGGCGTTTTATCATCTGCAATATGATTGCGAATCGTGATTTTTCCGCTGCGGATCGTCGATTTGGTCACATCGCTAATGATCTCGTCACCAATGTGATAGCGTTCCTCGCCAAAACCGACATAGGCCAGCACATTTCGAGTATCCGTAATCGCAACCGCATCTGCCTTGATATCCTCTTTTATGATCGAACAAATGGTATGCAGCGATTCCGCATTAATCGAACGAAAATAGGGCAACGTTTTGTTGGCAATATCCAGTGCCAGCTTGGCCTGTCTGGCCGCGATATTTTCCTTTTCCCCCTCGACACTCTGGATCAACAGGACGATGAGACCAATACTGACTTCCCCGATAATCATCGGCAATCCGATCTTGGAAACGATGTCCAGACCAAGAGCGTACGGGTGTGCCATCACCAGAATCAGCAGCATCGTTAATGCCTCGCAAATCATTCCTGCGGCGATGCCGACCAGCCATCTCTTGGAACGGCTAACCCGACGACCAATGTATCCAGATCCCACACCTGCCAGAATACTGGTGATCAGACATGGAATCGAGGTTACTCCCCCGATATCAATCAGATAGCGGTGGATACCCGATATAATACCTGTAATGATTCCAACCCATGGTCCGAACAAAATACCGCCCGACATAATCGCAATGATACGAACATTCACAAGCGAGCCTTCAACTTCAATCCCGGTGTACGTACCGAACAGTGCAAACATACAAAAAATCAACGTTAGCAAAGTCAGTTCTCCCGGAGAATGACTGTTCTTTTGCAGGGTTTCCTTAAACCGCGGAATACGGGTGATAAAAAATAAACAAATCAGCAGCAGCGCTGCGCGCTCAAATAGCTGCATCAGCATTTCCAAAAAGGCGTTCACATGTGTTCCCCCTCAAATAAAAACGGACATGCCTACACTACTCACTTATTTCAATATTCACTATGCCATTCCTGGCACAGATGCTTGCCTTTCCGCCAATCGGATATGTAAATTGCGGTGTGGTGTGTCCAAAATCGGCATCTGCAATCACTGGCATAGAGGCCAGTTCCTTTTTTGAGCTAATGATTTGCCGCAGCAATTCTTTTGTCATGTGTGACGCCTGCTGAAAACGTCCAATAATAATCCCCCTGACCTGATCAAATCCAGGCTGGTGCAGCAACGATTGCAAATCCCGATCAAATGTAGCAGGGGAGCTTTCGTAATCATCTTCAACAAATAAAATGCTTCCCTCCAGACTCGGCATATATGGAGTTCCCTGCAGCAAATTCAGGGTGCACAGGTTTCCGCCCACAATCGTTCCCTCTGCTTCTCCATCATGAATCGCATACGGACCTGCATTGCGGTGAAAGATTCTTTTATCCTGATCCAGATACCAGGCATCGTCACTCCACTCGGGCGAAGATTGGATTTGAATGCTGCCCTCTTCCAGCATCAGCTTTTGAAAATACGCCGTCGTATATTCATTTCCTTGCAACATGGCAAACGTCAAAAAAAGCGGACCCGCATATGTGATAAGGCCGGTTTTCGCGTAAATAGCATGGCTTAACGCTGTGATATCCGAATAACCACATAATCGTTTGGGATGAGCGCCAATCAGTTCATAATCAAGGTGGGCAAGTAGTTGATTGGCATTATAGCCCCCAATTGAGGTCAGGATGCCCTTTACCTTCGGATCGACAAAAGCTTCGTGCAAATCTGCTACTCTGGACGCTATCGAAGAAGATGTAAAATCATCATTTTCCAGCACATGTTGTGAAAAGCTCACCGTAAAACCAAGCTGCTCCAGCTTTTGCCGGGCAATCAGACGATTTTTCTCGGAAACGATCGACAAGCTTGTGGACGGTGAAAGAATGCGTATCTCATCCCCGGCTTTTAGTTTAGGTGCCTGTTTTCTTAAGTTCATGCTCGCTCCCCCTATTCAACATTTAAACTGCCACAAATTATACCATCAGCCTCCAAGTAAATATAGCAAAACCGGGAAATACCGCTTGATCACGATACTCCCCGGCTTATTTAGCCCTAGGATACTGTTGTTCGGTTATTTGCTCTCAATTGCAATCTGCTTCTTCAGCTCAGTGAATCCAGCCACCATGCTGGAGGTTATGCTTCGTTGATCCTCTACCCCGGCCAGAACAGTCTTACGTTACGGTTCAATACCCCAAACGAGCGTACCGTTCTGATACAAGGTGACGTGGTCCCAGTTCGTAAACGAGGTCTTCGTCGGATCGAACGAATAGTCGTCCGCTTCGTTGTAGTTCGTCCAGTCGTTCTTGTTGATCCGCGCCTGAATTTCGCCAGTGCTGCCGCCTGCTGCGATGCTGCCCGCGCCGAACGTTATTTCCAGATAAGCGTCTGCGCCCGCTTTCGCCGTCGGCATCTTCACCAGCTTACCGTTCAGGTTGCTGCAGCCAACCTGTGCCCAGTCGCAGTTAAACGTCTGCGGCTTGTCCCCGTCGATCGTGTACCAGTAGCGGATCGTCAGGTCTGACAAAGATACTGCACTTGGGCCGTTGTTGACGATATTGAATTGCGGCTTGAATTGGTTGTCGCCTGCATTCGTATCCCCGGCTTTGTACTGCAGCGCGAGCGCTCCCGGTTTGCCGTCTTCCGAAGCCTGCGGCGTCACGCTTGCCTGATCTGAATCCTCACTCTCGCCAGCACTGTTCGCCGCGCTTACCACGTAATAATACGTGTTATCGTTCGTCAGTCCCGTGTCGATGTAGGTTGCCGAGGTAACGGTGGCTATCGTCGTATACGGGCCGCCGCTGGTCGTCGCACGTTTCACACTATAACTCGTCGCCCAGTTCGACGTGTTCCAGCTTACCGTCGCCTGCGCGTTCCCCGCCGTTGCCTTCAAATCCTTCGGCACCGCTGGCACGATCGGAGAGCTGCTTCCACTGCCCGGTTCATTCCCGTATACTTTTACGCCGTTCAAGTAGACCGGAACATAAGGAGAGATCGCGGCCGTTTTCGTAATACCCGTATGGCTCCAGTCGTTCGTCGGATCCCAGTGACTCTTGTAATTATGATCCTGCTTGGCGATCAAGCCAAATTGAAGATCACGGTCCCCATATATTTGGGAGTCAGCCCAATCGAATTGGTAATAATAAGTGCCTGTAGCTGCATCGACCGCAAAAGGACCGGTCACCTTAACGGGAACACCGCTGATCGTCTTTTGTTCATCGTAATAGATTTCGAGCGATACGTCGTTAATGCTTTGTCCAGCAGCCAGCAATTCGCTGATCGAGAAATAATATCTCGCAGCCATCCCCGTTTCGAAATGCGGAGGATGAACAGATTCATTATGAACGGTGAGTGTAACCTGCGACCGTTCGGTATTTTCCTGCTCCAGCTTGGCTTCCGCATAATATTCGTCCGTTTGCTCCTCTTTCGGCGGGAAGTCCGCCAACGGCTGCTGTCCCTGA
The DNA here is from genome assembly GCF_002240415.1 of Paenibacillus kribbensis. Taxonomy (NCBI): domain Bacteria; kingdom Bacillati; phylum Bacillota; class Bacilli; order Caryophanales; family Paenibacillaceae; genus Paenibacillus; species Paenibacillus kribbensis. The sequence goes on along the minus strand of NZ_CP020028.1, from coordinate 1,509,833 downwards.
CCATAATGCTGATAAAGCCCGGCCAACGCTCCGACAAGGCCTGCGTTATAATCAATCGCTACCTCATTGTATACATAGTCGGTCGTCACATCATTATGGACATCGTCCGTATCCGGGCCGCCGACGAGAGCTCCCCAGAGAACGTGCCGATGCTCTGTCGGAGTGGTCATATTGTTCGTTTTGGAGCCATGGGCCGCACGATGATGTGGATGTTTGGCGGATTGCTGCGGAGTTGGAAATCCAACGATATAGGAATACCCCATCGGGTTGTCCCCCATGATATAGTCCATTTGGCTTTTCGCCCATTCCGCAAACTCGGTCCGACCCGTATATTTGCTGTACACGAGCGCGCAAAGCTGGGCAGCCGCATTATATCGGGCGGACCCCCACGTGCTAATAGCCCCGAATCCACCGGGACTCTGTTTCAGATAGGTCTTATCGTTCGGGTCCTTGTGCTGGATTTTACCGCCGGACCAGTATTCCAGATTCCAACGGGCAAAATAATCAAAGTCCGGATTGTCTGGGAACAAGGTGGCCAATTTCATGAAAACGCCGCCCCATACGGTATCCCAGCTGTGTACCCAGATGTTTTGCCAGCTATCGGAAGTACTTCTGATGATTTTTTTCATATATCCGGTGTACATGCCGTCCGGTCCCGTAGCGTTGATATCGTGGATATAGTTCATATCGCCCGTCGCAGCGTAAAGCCAGACCGCCGCCCAAGACAAATCGTCTTCGTCGAAGCTCGAATTGTAAAACCCGTCCGAGTTGCCGAGCCCTCTATAGGTTTGGGCAAAACGGTAAAGTGCCTTGGCGTTGTCCAGACACGTCGCTGCATACTGGGCATCGTCGTTCTTCATATTTAACGACATGATTGCAAGTGCTGCGGCTGCCTCTGCCGCTTGATCGCTGGCCGGCGTTTCCGCTGTGGCAAAAGTAGCCGTACGGGGATACTTCGCCGAGTCTTGTAATTCCGGCGGCCCCCAGTACGTGTGATCCACCGTGCCGTTGCCCACCATGTAGTTAAACGCGATTACATTACCGCTGCTGTCGCGAAAAGTAGACCTTAACAAATAGTCCGAAAACCATTTCAACTCTTCCAGCATATGCTCTTCTTGCCCACTCTGGCGAAACGCATCGCGAAACTCGTAAAATCCCCATCCCAAAGTCGACGCAGTATAGGATTGGGGCAATCCAAACTTGACATGGTCGCCGGCATCGTGAAAACCTCCGCTGACATCCACGGACCCATTGCCATCAGGGTCCAGAACCGCTTTATTACTGTTAATAAAATTGGCCGACATATTCGTCATGTTTGCGCTCGTCCCGTTGATTCCCAGAGGAATATGCGAATCTGTAAGCTCGGAGTCTCCCCGCCATTCCAAATGTCCACCCGTTATGCCCTGGCCGGACTTCTCCGCATCATAAAAATACAGTGATTTTTGCAGGGCCTCCGCATAGTTATACTTGACGTCATCCGCCGCTTTTGCAGGCACGGCCAAAAAAGACAGCGAACTTAATGTCATGGCCGTTGCAAGCACCGCGACTCCGCATGTCTGGACAACGCCCAAGAAGCGTTTGCTGGTCTTCATTGTATCATCACTCCTTTGCTCTAATTGTTTCATTCTCTGGTAACCACCTTGGAAGAACATGCCGTTCCGGTACAAATTTCCGAGGCCCTAATCTGTTCCCAAACCAAGGCCTATTACATATCTCCTCCCCTTTGCGCACGAAAATTGTTTCCCTCCCCCTTCTCCCAAGATAATTAATTTTAAATAAAATTTCCCAAAAAATTTATTTTGCTTGTTCATTATAACTAAAACAATTTGAAAATGATGTAAGATTTTGTCGAATAAAAGGTGTGATTTTTTAAGTTATTTATGCAAAAAGGGCGAAAACCGCAATTCTCGCAGGTGTGAGGGAAGAGCCGGGGGTTATTTGAAGGACAAAAAAAAGAAACCCCCGAAGGAGCTTCTTTATTATTTATAAATAGGTAATACGATTATAGAGTCTGCAACGAGCTATATGACTAGGCTTCCTTGTTTGCGGAAGCCTCTCCGGCGCCTCCAGTTGCCGCCGCATCACCTTCCACAGCAGCATTTTCTACTTCAGCCGCACGCGAGACAATGATAGAAGCAAGCAGTTCCTCTCCAGGAACGTGGAGTGTTACTCCTTTTGGAAGCTTCAAATCGCTTGCGCTGATCTTGTCACCAACCTCCAGTGCGGATACATCGACCTCAATGGTAGATGGCAAATCAGCGGGAAGCCCCTCGACTTCGACTTCCGTTTCCTGCACTTGCAAAATACCACCCTTTTTTGTACCTGCAGGGGTTCCTTGATAATCAATAGAAACACGCACGCGAAGCGGCTTGTTTTTGGATATTTTCAAAAAATCGGCATGCAGCCAATGGTTGTCACGCTGTTGATAATCTTTGATAATAACCGGGATCGTCTCTTTGCCCTCTATTGTGAGGTTAAATACCTCTGAACGTCCAGTCCTGACTACTTTATTAAATTCCTTGGCATCGACATGTACAGGGGTTCCTTCAAGCTCAGTGCCGTAAACCACAGCTGGAATCCGTCCTTTTAACCTCAAGTCACGAATGGCAGAACCTTTCTTCTCTGTTCTCGGCTGGGCGGTTAGTTGAATACTTCCTCCATTAGAACTCATGATATACAACCTCCTTCAGGTTATCTTACCCATGATTTTCTCCAAGAATCTTGCCTGCTAAACAAATCCATAAATCTATTTTACCCCTTTTTTCTGAAACTGACACACGTTTGCAAAAAAAATAGCATTTCTCGAAATCATCGAAAAATGCGAATTAAAATGCTATTTTAGGATATCCGAAGCAATCAGCCATAAAAATCTAACCCGCCCGGTTATCGTTTACCAGCAGCAAATATTCTTCTTGACCACTATGAATCAATACCTGCATCACAGACCGGGTCGGGTCTACTTCAATATATCGATCTGCCTCAATATCCTTGGCATCCCATTGATTGAGCCGAACAATGTAGCCGATTCGCTGTACATCAAGGGCCACCTGAATACGCGCTACCGCACGTCCATCCTTCAGATCGCGTAATTCTACATGTCCGTCCCGGCATCCAGTTCCCCATACCCATACATTCCAGCCGGAATACTGCCGATCTGCACGCTCATAGATCAATTCAATCGTGCGAAAAGAAGCCGTTTCGCCTGTTGCGATTTCCTGATCCTTTTCCTCATCAGAACCTTCCGCTCCATTCTCCACTTTCCCGGTATCCTGATCCTGTTCAGTCAAAAAGGAGACTTGAGCAGGTTCCTCCTGATCATACAGCACCATCATCGACCAGCGCGAAACAGTCACACGATGGCCTGCTACTTCATATCGTATCTCGTTTCCGGCCCCATGTGCATCCACGACAACATGCCAGCGGTCCGATTCAGCAGGCAGCAATACCGTTTGCTCCGTATCCGAACCGTTATAAATGACCACAATATGATTCCATACGTCGCCGTTAGCATGATGCCTCAGCGCAAAAGCTACCACATTTCCGCTGCTTTGCAGCACCTCCATATGCTGCTCTACCAGCTCACGATGATCCATCCGGAACGCCGGGTGACTGCGTCGCAAAGCGATTAACCCCTGATAGTAGTCGAACACCGGGCGAAACCTTGCTTTGTTAGCCCACCGTATGGCATTTACCGCATCCACGCTGTGATAGCTGTTATGATCCCCGTATTTGGAGCGCAGCAGTTCATCACCTGCATGGATAAAAGGAATGCCCTGGGAGGTCAGCACCATGCCGTTTGCCAGTAAGGATTTTCGTACGGTTTCATCCTCCAGCAAAGCTTTTTCATCCAGCTCCCGATATGGATCTGCTTCAGCCACAGCTTGTTCGGCTGTTCTCCCATCGCGCGGCTTCCCCTGCTCCCATTGCGGAAAACCACAGTGCTCCCGCAAACCTCTTACCGTTAAAATTTTATCCCACAGATTGAGATTATCATGCGCAGTTACATAATTAATGCTCTCCGAAGGGTGGGCTGTAAAATCATGAATAGCGCCAAAGGCGCCTTTAAGCACCTGTTCCTCCTGATTCCATGCCCCCGTAGCAAAGCCGCTCCCGGTACCGTCGCTGTCACCCTTTATAGCAGAGCGGTAGTTGTCGTTAAAAACAGCAAAGCCCTTGTCTCGCTGCGTCCCTTTTAACGTTAGCAAAGGCTGCGGGGACTCTCCCCCCGTCCAAGGCTCACCATAGATCAGTAGATCGGGACGCACCTCAGCGCGCAGCTCTTGTGTAAGCTGCTCCACGGTCGGTGTATCCATCAGCCCCATCAAATCAAACCGGAAGCCGTCTATATGATATTCCCTAGCCCAATAGCGCAGTGAATCCTTGATATACTTGCGCACCATCGGGCGTTCGGTTGCCACCTCATTACCTACACCCGATCCGTTGGTAAGCTGTCCCTGCTCATCTGTTCGGTAATAATAACCGGGTACGACAGGCTCAAACGGTCCCTTTTCCACCGAATACGTATGGTTGTACACGACGTCCAGAATGACACCGATGCCAGCAGTGTGCAGAGACTGCACCAGTTGCTTCAGCTCTCGTATACGTGCTTCCGGGTCGGCCGAATTCGAAGAATACGATCCCTCCGGTACATTATAGTGCTGCGGATCATAGCCCCAGTTATATCCGGTTTTGAATTCCGCCAAATCATTCACCGTATGGAAATCAGCCACTGGGAGCAAATGAACATGTGTAATGCCCAGCTCCTGCAAATGATCCAGCCCGATGGTGTTGCCCGCCGTATCCTTTAAACCCGAATACGTAAAGGCCGCAAACTTCCCCTGTACAGCAGACGTGTCTTTTTCACCCGTATTAAAATGTGTATCCATTGAAAAATCGCGCACATGAAGCTCATAGATCACGGCATCCGTAGCCCGCTCCAGTGTAGGCCCCGTGTCCTCTTCCCATCCGTCCGGGTTGGTTGGCGCCAAATCAAGGATCACCGTACGCTGACCGTTGGCTGACACCGCTGTCGCATAAGGATCGACGGCATAATGAACGGTGCTGTCCGCCCACTCCAGCCTGTACATGTAATAATATCTATTCCAGTTGCCTTCCAGTGCTACAGACCATACACCTCGATCATCACGGCTCATCGGAAATTCCCGGCCGCCGCCATGCTCGTGAACGATCCCTTCCTGATCGTACATCCCCGCGTCGTCATATAGCGCTACATGAACCTGCTGCGCAGTCGGTGCCCATACTTTAAACAGACTGCGCGCAGATGTATAAGTCAGACCCAAATCATAGCCTTCATATGTTGGATATGTTGTGTGCTCAAGCTGTTTGAAATCAGACATTCCTGTTCACCACCCATTTCTGTACATCGGCTTCCAGCCTCTGTTCATCCATCATTTATGATGTTAATGACTTGTCAATATACCTCAGGCTTTTGAAAAATTCTCACCTCATAGGCTATCAAAATATGACAAGCTTGAAAAGTCGGATGATTTTCAATACGGATGCTGCTTCCATTTCACACGCACACTCCATTTTATGACAAAACCATGAACAGGCTACAACATCGGCCCTCAAGGCATGACAATCATTCACTTGATCTCATCTCAGGACAATCTGCGATTGTCCATTTGGAAAATATCATCGGCAATCCGCATGGTGGAGCTTCGGTGCGAAACAAGGACAATGGTTTTGTCCTCCTGCTGTTCCATTAACGATTTTAAAATAATGGCTTCATTCAGGCTGTCCAAATTGCTGGTAGGCTCGTCCAGCAATAAGAGAGGCGCATCATGGACAAAGGCTCTGGCCAGTCCCAACCGTTGACGCTCGCCACCGGACAGCCTGTCCCCCAATTCTCCGACGCGGCTGTCATACCCTTGTGGCAAGGTCATGATAAAATCATGCACCGATGCCTTGCGAGCTGCTTGCACAACCTGCTCGTGCGTTGCATCAGGCTTTCCGATTTTGATATTGGCTGCAATCGTATCATCAAACAGGAACGTATTCTGATCGACATAGCTTTGCAACCCTCTCAAATGCCGGGTCCCTATTTCCTTCAAATCTTGTCCTGACAGCAAAATTTTGCCCTGCTGCGGGTCCCTGAATCGCATCAGCAGCTTAAGCAGCGTTGACTTGCCAGAGCCGCTTTTCCCCTGAATGCCCGTAATCCGCTTATGCGGAATCGTGAGACTTACGTCATTCAGCACGGTTTCACCACCGTAGGCGAAAGTAACCCTGTTCACCTGTGCTCCAGTAAAAGCAACGCTTTTTCCGTGAACATTTTCCTCTACCTCAGGTGTCTCCTCCAGCAGGCTCAGCACTCGTTCCCCGCTCGCCAGCGTTTGAAGCAGATTGTTGGACAGATTGCTGAGCGCGACCACCGGGCCAAATGAACTGAACAAAGCAATGACAGAAACCAGCATACCCGTAAAGCTAACCTGTCCTTTGGACATGCCGTATAATCCCGCCAGCAGCATCAGGAAGGAAAATCCCACTACAGCTGCATCTGTTATCGCTCTTGTAATACCTTCATGCTGCTTCAAGCCCTTCTGCTTGGCATCCAGTTGATCTGTACGACGGTTAATCTCCGCCAGCCGTTGTTCCCCGCGCCCGAATTGCACAATCTCCTTCATACCACGTAAGCTGTCCAGAAAATAACTGCTCAGCTTGCCAAAGCTGCTCCGATATTCCATCCCCTGACGTCTGCCCATACGCGACGTTAACAGTGGAATGAACAGCCCCACCGTTATGTAAGCAAGCGCAGCCAGCCAACCTAATCCAGGCTCATAGGAGCCCATAAAAAATACCATGAGCAGCGAAGTCATGATGCCGATCATAACCGGCGCTATCGTATGCGCATAAAATACTTCCAGCAGTTCAATGTCACTTGTAATCAGCGAAATCAGATTTCCCTTGTCCTTGCCTTCGAGCTTGGCTGGGGCCAATCTGCGCAAGACTAGAAGCACCTTGTCACGCAGCACAGCCAGCAGCTTGAATGCCAGATAATGACCACTCATTTGCTCGCCATAACGAAATACACCGCGCAATACAGCACAAGCCACGATGGCTGTCAGCAAAAACGTCATGCTATAGCCTGTGGTGATGCCCGTTGCTGTCAGCAGAGCAAGGGCTCCGTAGACAATAATGCCGATAGCACAAATAAAACCAAGCACCCCGGTAATGATCGTTATAAGCAGCACAGGTAAAAGGGGCCCGGCCAATAACAATAATTGGGCCATGATCCGTAATCCGTGTCTACGCATATACAGCACCCCCTTTGACAAATTGTTCTACCCGGTGTTGACTGAGGTACATCTCCGCATAATGTCCCTGCTGACTCAAAAGCTCCTGATGCGTGCCGGATTCTGCCAAAAGACCTTTTTGCAGCACATAGATGCGGTCAGATTGGACCACGTTTTCCAGTCTGTGGGAGATCAGAATCACTGTTTTTTGGCCCGCCAGCGCATGAATAACCTCCATAATACCTTCCTCACTCTCACTGTCGATGTTAGAGGTAGCCTCGTCAAAAATGTACACACTGCTATCATGCAGCAGCGCTCTGGCCAGTGCTAGGCGCTGGCGTTGTCCTCCCGACAGATTCGCTCCTTGCTCCTCCAGCTCCAGTTCCAGCCCTCCTTGTGAGAGAATGAAGTCATACAGCTTTACCTCACGCAAGGCTTCCAGCATTTGTTCCTCGTCTACGCGCTCATTGCCCATTCTTAAATTAGCTTCAACCGTACCTTTGAATATATAGCTGTTAAAGCCGATCCAGGTCATATGACACATGCGGCTTTCTTCCGAAATGTCGGTAAGCTCGGTTCCTCCCACGGTCAGGCTTCCTCGATAGCCCTCATGATGGCCAACGATCAATCCGGCTACCGTACTTTTACCAGAGCCCGATTCTCCAACAATCGAAACAAAGCTGCCCTGAGGGATATCCATGGATATATTTCGCAAGGTATCTCTTTCGTCGTAGGCAAAACTCACTTGCTCCAGTCGAATATCCGTATTTTCTATGCTTTCTTTTCCTTGGACAAGGTCCTCCGTGCTCAGCATTTGAAATATTTTGTCACTTGCTGCCATTCCGTTCATGGCGATGTGAAAATAAGAACCCAGCAAACGCAGCGGAATGAAAAACTCTGCCGACAGCAACACAATAATCAGCGCTCCCGCCAAGCCAATATAGCCCGAACCATATTCGCTCACTGCAACCAGCACGCCCGCAGCGGCACCGCCATATGCGATAAGATCCATGACGGCTACGGAATTTAGCTGCATGGTCAGCACTTTCATCGTCATTTTGCGAAAATTCTCAGCGGCTGTATTCATTTCCTGATGTTTCTCCTGGTCTGTACCGTACATTTTAAGCGTCGTCAGACCCTGTACATTTTCCAAAAAGCTGTGACCCAAATTGACATAGCTGCCCCAGTATTTTCGAAACAGCTTTTTAGCCATCCGCATAATGACAATGATCGACACCGGAATCAGGGGTACGCAGATCAACAGAATAACAGCAGCCTTGAAGCTGATAAAAGATAGGGTAATGAACAATGTGACGGGGGCAAGCAGACTGTAAAACAACTGAGGCATGTATCTGCCAAAATAAGTCTCAAGCTGCTCTACTCCTTCTACAGCAACCTGAATAACCCCCGAGGTGGATGTATGATCCGTATACGAGGGTCCCAGCTTCAGCAGCTTGCCATAAATTTGCGAGCGCAGCGTTTTTTTAGCATTCACCGAAGCCCGATAGGACAACATGCTGGCTACATAATTACTGAGGCATCGAACTGCAATCGCAGCAAAAACAATAACCGTCGCCGATAAAATCAGCTGACGAGTTACTTGTCCGATCCATGCCTGCTGCAGAACAAAAGACATGGACAACACAGCAGCTATACTGCCTAAAAGACCGATCCACTGCACCAGCACACCCAATACGATATATTTTCGAGAATGTTCTACCAGACCGAGCAGACGGCTGTCGACCATTTTAGATTTTTTTTTTGGCGCAGAAGCAGATTCGGATGGAGCCTGATTGTCCACCGAAGAACCCCTCACGGTCCCGATTCGGAATATAAAGTAATAGTATTTAAACAGAATAACCATAACGATCAGCGTTTTGGCCCACACGGTGGGGGTGAAAATAAAGCCCATAATCAGCATGGTTGACGCTAAGCCCAATGATATGATTTTCGTAGACAACTTCAATGATCTTGTTTGGACAAAGCTTTCCAGATGCTTATGGTATAAAGAGGTGTTCGAAAACCATTGGTGAAGCCTTTCAGACCCCCGCATAAAGAAAAAAGCCGCCAGCAGCAAAAACGGCGTAGTCGGCAGCAATGGCACCACCACACCAATAACTCCAAGCGCCAAAAATAGAAACCCTAAGGTAACATATATCGGTTTCACTGTAATCCTCCCTAATAAAATAAGATAATAAATATCATTTTATAGATAATGATAATCATTATCAATATAAGATAATTCGGGCAGGTTGTTATGTGATTTAAGTCACGCGCATTAAAAAATCCTCCTGAAGTACATCCCTGCAGAAACACTTTCGTGTTGATGCAGATGTTTTTAGTCTTCAAGAGGATTATCAAAAATATGACGCGTTATTTCGTTGTTTTATGAATTTATAATATCATATTGCTCCAAAACCTGCCGGTGTAGCGGGTGGTCTGCAGGTATGGATGTATAACGTGTCAGCGCCACACCCAGTCCTTCGCTGCGGATGACCTGCTGAAGCTCAGCCGCCTCGGGATCTTCCGCAATATCAAATTTACAGGCAGCAGCCATTCCTAACGCCAGATGATCCGTCGGGATGCCATACTCCTGTGCTTGCAGCGCGGGACGTACAAGACGGTCATTGGGAGACAGCTTGCGCAATGGTGAACGTCCGACCCGAGTAACCTCGTCTGTCAGATTAGGATTGCGGAAGCGATCCAAAATTTTGGAGATATACTTCTTATGCTCCCCTTGATCCAAACCGAAGCGCTTTACAAGCACCGCCCCTGTTTCCTCCAATGCTCCTTGTATCGAATCCACCACCTTGCCGTCCTTCATGGCCTCTTGAATCGTAGCATAACCTGCTACATAACCAAGATAAGCCGCCACGCAATGCCCTGTATTCACCGTGAACAGCTTGCGTTCAATGTAAGGCTCCAAATCCTGCACATAAAGGATGCCTTCGATCTCTTTATGGTCAGGAGCCATTTGCGAACGATCCACAACCCACTCGTAAAAGGGTTCTACCTGCACATGCAACGGGTCCTCATGATGCTGGATCGGCACAATCCGGTCTACAGCAGCATTGGGAAAATACACTGAAACCTCTGCCTTGGCACGGGTCGCCTCATCCAGCAGTGCAAAGACATGCTCTTTCAGTTGGGCGCTGCCCCCGATTGCATTTTCACAGGCAATCACATGTAGCGGCCTTGCTCCTCGTTCTACCCGCCGCTTGATTCCCTCTGCGATGCCTGCTGCAATGTGCTTGAGGATGCTGACACCTACTGCAGTCGTTACCAGGTCGGCGTGGTCAACCGCATCCGCTACAGCCGCTGCATCCTTACCGTCAATCGCCGTTACATTCGTGACCGTCTCCGTGTCCTTTGTATCATTGGCTAACTCTACCGTGTATTGTTTACGACGGCGCAACTCGGATACAAGGGTATCGTTGACATCCGAAAATACAACCTCATAGCCTGCTCGCGACAGAATCAATCCGATAAAGCCGCGACCGATATTTCCTGCTCCAAAGTGGACGGCTCTCATAGTTCCATCTCACTTTCAAACAAATCGATAATTTCCTGAGGGGTCACCGCGTTACGAAGTTTGTCCATGTTTTCTTCCTCCGCACATACCATAGCGATCCCCGTCAGAATCTCCATATGATCGCCGCCTTGTGCTGCGATGCCGATCACCATATATGCTTTCTCTTCTCCAAAATCTACACCTTGCGGGAACTGAATGATCGAGATTCCTGTCGATTGAATTAACGCTTTGGATTCCTTTGTGCCATGTGGAATAGCCAACCCATTCCCGATATAAGTGGACACGATCTCCTCGCGTTCAAGCATCTTGTCAATGTACTCACTTGTAATATGTCCCGCATCCAGCAGAATCTGTCCAGCCATGCGTATCGCCTCATATTTGTCTTTGGCGGTTGCGTTCATTTTTACTTTATCTATCGTCATTATGCTCACGGTAGCTTCCTCCCTGTTCCTAATTTACTGTGAAAAAATTCAGCCAGCTCACTCGATATATAATTGGCAATATGCTCCCGGCTACCGCGCTCCAGTAGCGTAACCATCTCTTCCTGCAAAAGTAATGCACTAATCTCGCTCAATACCTCCAGGCTTTCTCTCGGCAGCTCGCGAGGTCCCAACATCAGCAGCACGCATTCTACCTGTTCGCCTGTATCCGTCAGCAGCGGCTCTGTCAGCTTATACAAGGTAAGTGAAGGCTGGCGAATATAGTGGCTGCGCGTATGAACTAAAGCAATCGAGGTATCAGGGATAACCTGACTACCTTGGCGTTCTCTTTCCATGAGTTGTGCAGCAACGGCAGAAGGCTCTGTGACATTTCCCCGCCCCGCCTCCAGCATGCATATGGCCTGTACGGTAGCCTGCATATCCATCCCCTGATTTTCAAGCGGATATACTTGAAATTGCTGTACAATGTGTACAATTTCCTCAAGACTTTTCCGCAGCCCGGTAAGCCACTCCATGTCCTGACCGGGCTGAACAGCCTGTTCCTGCTGATGGTCATTGGGATGCTTGAGTGTAATATGCTGGATAAAGTTACGCAGGCGGTCACTCTCCTCCTGCGTCAGCAGCGGGCTGATCTTGAGATATCGATCCGGTTCAAGTGGCAGCTCCACTGTCGAAATGATCAGATCATAATCCTCCTTCGGAATTCGCGCCGCCTCGAACCAAGACGCCCTATCTACAATTTTGATCTGTGGAAGCTCCTTGGCGAGCCTTGTTGCCAGAAGTCTGGATGATCCAATGCCGCTTGTGCAGACAACGATGGCCCGTACCTCCCGCCGGAATTGTCGCAGCCGTTCCAGCGAAGCGCCGAAATGCATGACGAGAAATCCGATCTCTTCATCTGGTACTTCCATGTCTGTCATGTCTGCGGCAGCCTTTTTCACCGAGTCGAACAAGCTGCCGTAATCCTTGCGGATTTGCTGAAGGAGGGGGTTACGGATCGACTTGCCTTCCTTCAAACGTTTGAGTACCGGAGCCATATGGGCAATCAGCCCTTCACGCAGAACGCGATCCTCTGCCAATGGCGTGTCTGTCTCTTCCTCCACACGGCAAATCAACTCATGAACGGTCTCCAGCAGTACGAGATCATCCAGCGGCAGCAGCCGGGTGGAATGATCCTCGGCATCACGAAACAACAGCCTGAAATAAGATCGTTCCGGCTCTGGAAAGTCAATATCCAGCGCCTCTGACAATTCCGTGCATATGCGTTCCACCATCGCCGCGCGCAGCATGATATTCTCGTCCGAATCTGTTTTCGAATACGAGAGACGATGATCCACAACATACCCGAGTCGCAGACGTGCTAGCGAAACACAAATTTGAATCAGCAGCTCCATATATTTGCTTTCCACCATGTTTTCCAGCCATTGATCATGGGGCTGCCAGAGAGTATTTTCCACGGTCAGCAGATTCTCTCTGCCAATCATCTCCAACAATTTGTCGGCGACACGTGTCACAGGACGAAGCTCCTCCCGACTGGAAAACAAATCTGATTCATCCAAATATTCGAGAACCAGCTCGGAAATCGCCCGTCTTTTGTCCATCTCCCGGCCTGTAATCTCGACACCATATCCGCGTCTGCGCACAAGCACGAGTCCCCGTTCCCCGATCCAGCCTTGCAATTCGTCCAGATCATGGCTGACAGTAGTGACCGTGACCTTCAAATCAGAAGCCAGCGCCAGCAGTTTGATCGGCTCCTGTGTATCCAGCAGCATACAAAGAACCACGATCTTTCTTTCCTCAGCCGAATATTCGTCCGACTTCGTATGCATCAATTGCTCCCGCAGGCTTGCAAGCTGAGCCGGGTCGGCATCCACATAGATACCGATCCCTGATTTTTTCTCCAGCTTTACCTCATGAGCCGCCAGCCAATGCTCGACTGCGCCGAGTTCACGGTGAACTGTCCTTGTGCTGACATTGATCTTCTCGGCAATTTCCCCGGCCGTAACCTCTTGGGACTGCTCCAAAAGATATTCCACGATGTCAGATTGTCGTTTCGTAATATTCATAAGCGCATACCGTTCCTTCCCAAGCTCTCATCCCTTCAGCAGGAAATACAAACTGTACACAGACGACCTGACTTTACGGGAATTAAGAATCGGATTTCAGACGTTCCACCAGCGCTTCGTACTCAGGGCTTTTCAGGAAATTGTCAATGGAAATGTGCTCGGCATTCGGAGCTACCGTTTTAGCCCGTTCTGTCAACGTTTTTTGCGTAATAACAATATCCGCGTCCTGTGGAATTTCACTGATTGCCGTGTTCGTTACCGTAACGTCCACACCCGCCTGCTTCATTTTTTTGCGTAAAATCGAGGCGCCCATAGCGCTTGAACCCATACCTGCATCACAGGAAAAGACGATCTTGTTAACTTCTGATTTGTCCTTCAGCGTTCGATCTGCGGCAATCTCGGCAGCACGATCAGATTCGCGGTTATCTTCCATTACAGTGGCGTTAGCGCTTGCACCCTTGCTTTGATTTTTCATATCTTTCATGCGGGATGCAGCTTCCTCCAGCCCTTCTTCTTTTTGCTTACCTGTCTTGAGTAGTACTGCAGCAACAGCAAAGGATACGACCGCCCCAGCTATCACACCGCTCAGCATTGGCAAATATCCGCCTTTTGGTGTCATCAGGAAATAAGCGATGATACTGCCCGGTGAAGGAGCAGCAACCAGTCCGGCACCTGTCAACATGAAGCAGAAGGTTCCTACAACGCCCCCCGCTATAGCAGCAAGAATCAGAATCGGCTTCATCAAAATGTAAGGGAAATAAATTTCATGAATCCCGCCGAAAAAATGAATGATTACTGCACCAGGAGCCGACGACTTCGCAGATCCTTTACCGAACAGACAGTATGCCAGCAAAATACCAAGCCCCGGCCCAGGGTTGGATTCAAGCATGAACAAAACGGATTTGCCTGTTCTTGCAGCTTCCTCCAGCGCAATTGGACTCAATACTCCGTGATTCAGTGCGTTGTTTAGAAATAATACTTTTCCGGGCTCAATAATGAGGTTGACGAGCGGCAAAAGCCCTGCGTTCACGAGGAACTGTACCCCTGCTGACAACACTTGACTGATAATTTGTACAAACGGGCCAATTGCCACATGGGCAAGCAGTGCTAGAATGGCACCGATAATCCCGGCCGAGAAATTATTGACCAGCATTTCAAAACCTGATTTGACTTTGCCTTCAATAGCCTTGTCGAACTTCTTCAATACCCATGCAGCGAGCGGACCTGCTACCATCGCGCCCAGAAACATCGGGATATCTGCTCCCACAATGACACCCATCGTCATAATGGCCCCGATCACACCTCCGCGCTGTCCGTGAATCATCGTGCCACCTGTGTAACCAATCAGCAGCGGCAGCAAATAATTTTTCATCGGATCAACCAGTTGGGCAAAACCCTCGTTCGGGAACCATCCGGTCGGAATGAAAAGTGCCGTAATCAACCCCCACGCGATAAAAGCTCCCATATTGGGCATAACCATACCGCTGAGAAAACGGCCAAAACGCTGTACGGCGACGCGAGCGCCTCCATTTGAATTGGACTTTGCGTCCACTGTGCTCATATTCATATCCTCCTTGTTGGTAATAGCAACACTACCTTTTCTCAAGATTCATACTAAATGACAGCGTTATCTTCATCAACGAAATGAAAACGTACTTTCGTCATGAACGTTGATGACAACATTTAAATTTAAATTAACAATAAGGTATTATACCCTACATAATTCTTCTTAATATGGCCTGTAACCATAAAAATTAGCCGGAAATCCATACCGTCATTTGTACTACTCTTACAAGGAGACAAGCCTCTTAATAGAAGAAAACACACGTAATTACGCCTGCCCAAAAAACAACAAAAAATGGGGCTTATCTGATTGTCCCATTTCTATAGTCTCCCTATTGAAATTTCTTCTTTTTTCTGCTTGGAAATACAAACCATAAAATTGTATATTCATACATTAATGTATTCACTTTTCATTTTGTCAACCGATAAAAATAATAGGAGAACTCTTTTTTCCTGAAATGAAGAGAAAGGGGGTGCATTGACAACGCTCAAAGAGCATGGCTTATAAAGACCATGAACAGAAAAAGGATTTGCAAAACAAAATGAGGGTTACACAGAAAGGAGAAAAAAATGAAGAAGAAACATGTGACAAGAAAAACAAGAAAAGAGCGTGCGCTGGCAGCAGGAGTGAGTGCCTTGGCCATGACACTGGCATTTACCGGGGGGCTGTCTCTGCATACGCAGAGCGTATCGGCTCAAAGTGAGCCGGAAGTAGAAATGGTTGCCGATTCACTTAGCGAGAGCCGAAATGTGGTAGAAGCAACCTACGCGGTAGAAACAGCCTACGCGGTACAAGCAGCCTACTCTGTACGCGGTGTTCATAATGATGCGGAAGTGATTTCCAAAGCAAATGCCAATGTATACGAATCGGAGCATTTTCAGTTCCTATGGGGCAACGGCGGGGAATCTAAAAAAGTAACCAAGGCTTTCCTGGAGGGAAATGCAAAGATTTTGGAGGATAACTGGGATTTATTCATAAATAAGCTTAAAATGACACCGCCTACCCGTTCGACTCATGAGTGGATACGCGATAATAAAGATTACAAGGTCAACGTGGTCATTCTGGGAACCGGGCTTCATCTCTACGAGGGGGGATGGGCTTTTGCCGGGCTTGACTCAGAGGGGTATCCATACTTGATGTGCGCTCCGGATGCCATGAGTCCCAGAGTGCAGCCAGGTTTGCCAGTCCCTCATGAATTTGGACATGTAGTACAATTTGCCCAAGGAAGCAACAGCTGGAGAGGAAATGATTACCTTGGCCCTTGGAGCGAAGCGGTGGGCAACTGGTTCCGCGAGGAATACACGTCCAGTGACGCTTATAAACAACAGTCAGGTACGGAGGGAGCAACCGACTTTTCCGCTCTATATTTACGCGCAAGCACGTTGACCGCCGTAAATGGGCGGGCATATTACGAAGCCTGGCCGCTCCTGAAATACCTTGAGGAAAATCCGGATGGCTTACCTGGTTACGGATCGGGTTTTGTCGCAAAGCTGCTGCAATCCGGGAAACCGGAAAACCCAACGGAGTCCATCTATGAGGTGATCCAAAGAATTAATCCTCAAGTAAAGGTGCAGGAGATGATTGGCCGTTTTGCCAGCAGAATGGCTACTTTTGATTTCAGTAATCAGAAGCTCTACAAGCGCAATGTCGAGAACATGCTCAGGTACGGAGAACTTTATTGGCAGCAGTATTATACGATGATGCTTAAAGTGGATGGAAGTGAGAATGTCTATACCATTCCTTCTGAGCGTGCCCCTCAGGCTACCGGCTACAACATCATCCCGCTTGATGCAAAGATTCCTGCAAACGCTTCCTCCACCACAGTACGAGTCAAATTGGATGGCTTGGCTAAAGCAAACGGTGCTGGCTGGCAAGCATATCTTATCGTTGAAAATAAGAATGGAAAAAGCCGGTATAGCCGTTCTTTCGGTAACGGGGAATCCGTTCAGGAAGAAGTCTTTAACGGGGAAAAAGCTTATTTGAGCGTGGCGGCAACCCCTACGTTGGAAAGCATGCAAAAAACTAAAATAGGTATTGGAAGCTGGCAAAGAAAGTTCTCCGAAAAAAATATTCCGTTTGAATCCAAACCGCAATATCCTTATCAAGTCACCTTGGAAAATGCTGAACCGCAAATGCGTAAGGTTGAAGAAAGTACCGGCATCAGGGGGCACGTACACAGAAATGGCGGAGGTTTCGTAGCCGACAGCGCTCGGGTCGATGATAGTGTCTATGTGGCTAAGAATGCCAAGGTTCTTGACAGTGCAACCGTGACCGGGAATGTCCGCATTGAAGATTCTGCTGTGGTGCGCGGTGCCGCAAGAGTAAGCGGCTCAGCCAAGATTACAGACTATGCGCTGGTGCGTGGAAGCGCCCAGATCGGCGAATCCGCTACCCTAAGCGGGTATGCGATTGCGGACGGTTCTGCAAAAATAACAGGTCATGGTCATGTAGGGGATCAAGCCGTTGTTACTGAACAAGCAGAAGTTTCGGAATATGGACAGGTGGTCGAAAGCGCTTTAGTGAAGGGATATTATACTGTGAGCGGTCATGCCGTAGTTAAGGGGCTTTCGATTGGTCACGGCGGGGTCAGCAAGCGAGAACATGGAGGAGCCACCGGACAGGCCGTTACTTACGGCGATTTCTTCGATGATATGGGATATACCATAAGTGGCGGTTCCTTTGCAGGCTATGAAAGTTTGGAGGCCTCTGTGAAAAACTTCAGAGACGGTTATGCCCGATCAGACGGCAAGGGCGGCTATATGCGCTAAAATGGCCAATCCGCAGACTAGAGTTTAAACGCCGGATACCGGCATGAACAAAACGAAAAATATTTGATATAAAATGACCTCATCCTCCACTTGACACTTCACCGTGGAATATGAGGTCATTTTTGGCTTATTCCTATCCGAAAAGAACTCTTTTGGGACAGCCCCATTTTATACAAGCACAAGCGAATAAACGACACTCTTATTCAATTTTCGACACGATATGACTTTATTATTACCCTTCGGCAGTCAATCTCTCGTACTCATCCGCAGACAATAGCTTGCCCAGAGCTTCCTCCACATCGTTGCTGATCTCGACCTCGATCATCCAGCCTTTTTCATAGGGAGACTCGTTAACCAGCTCAGGCGTAGTTTCCAACGTTTCATTCACCCTTAATACGGTTCCCGTCACCGGAGAAAACAAATCGGATACCGTCTTCACCGATTCAATGGTACCAACCTCCGCTCCTTGTTCAATTGCTGCTCCCTCCTCAGGCAACTCCACAAAAACAATGTCACCCAGTTGGTGCTGTGCAAAATCTGTAATACCGATTCGAACCTTTCCATCCTCTATACGCTCAACCCATTCATGCTCCTCCGTATACCAAAGCTGCTGTTTCACTTCGCTCATCCTGCTTCCGCCTCACTTCCAAGGGAATGTAATTGCTTCTGCTCACCTATACTAGACAGGTTAAGATTATGACAACAAGAATACCTATGTCAATAATACTAACAAAAATACTTCATATCACTGTAAAAAGCGTTGTAAACCAAAATACGACAAGGTACAACAAACGCTTACATATCCTTATTTATGTATTAAATGTTTTTTAGATTGATTTTCATGACATTTTTATTGACATTTTGAATGAATTTGCGTATTAATGGGTTATAGCCAATGCTTGTGGAAATACCCCGACAACTGCAAACGCGGATGAACGCGGAGGGAGAGACTGCCAGGATTCGCATAGCTGTTACTGCTTGTGAGACAGAGGTACATGCGAATCGGATTATGTTGTTATCTGTATCCATCGGTAACATACAATATTCCCGAAGGTAGCGCCGAAGGAGTAAACCTGCACGGCAGGTGAATCTCTCAGGCAAAAGGACCTCTGCCGGACGCATCTCTGGAGAGCATTCGCCATGGAGCGGATCACCCAAGAGGAAACCTGGTGCACACCGGGGTAACTTTCAGGTATCAAGGACAGAGCTGAAAAAAGAGTATGGACCGCCGTCTATACGTTTTTTTCAGCCTGTCTTTTTTGTTTAGCCGATCACACCGGATAGGAGTGGAAAAATGACTAACTTGCGAAGAACACCGCTGTATTCTTCTTACGGGACGCTGCCCGGAGTCCGTTGCATTGACTTTGGAGGTTGGGAGCTCCCTGTGCAGTTTAGCGGCATTCAAAAGGAGCATGAGGCCGTCCGCCAACATGCGGGATTATTCGATGTATCGCATATGGGCGAGTTTTTGGTTGAAGGCAAAGAAGCCCAAGCTTTTCTGCAACAAGTAACGACGAACGATGTCAGCCAGTTGGAACCGGGTCAGGCCCAGTACTCGCTCTTGTGTTACCCCGATGGTGGTGTGGTGGATGACCTGCTTGTGTACTGCAAAGGACCGGAGCGCTACATGCTGGTTGTCAATGCCTCCAACATCGACAAGGATTGGGATTGGCTTATGCGCCACGCGCCTGCATCCGTTCATCTCGAAAATGTGTCGGATGCCATAGCATTGCTGGCGTTGCAAGGCCCGGAAGCAGCGCGTATTATGGCAGCCGTGACAGATACGGATATAACCAATCTGGCCTCCTTCCGATTCCGTGAGAACGTGCAGCTGTTCGGAGTGAAAGCACTCGTCTCCCGCACCGGATATACAGGTGAAGATGGTTTTGAAATGTATATACCTGCAGCGGAAGCAGCCGCTGTATGGGAAGGATTGCTTCGCGCAGGTGAGTCGTATGGTCTGATTCCCGCCGGGCTTGGTGCCCGGGATACGCTGCGCTTTGAGGCACGGCTGCCCTTGTACGGACAAGAGCTATCTGCCACGATTTCACCGCTTGAGGCTGGCTTGGGCTTTTTCGTTAAGCTGGGCAAGGGAGATTTTATCGGCAGAGAAGCGCTGCAGCGTCAGAAGGAGCAAGGTATTCCCCGCAAGCTGATCGGACTGGAATTGCTGGATCGCGGTATCCCGCGCGCCCATTACCCGGTATTCGCGGAAGGACAGCAAATCGGTGAGGTTACAACGGGAACCCAGTCGCCAACCTTAAAGCGCAATCTGGGTCTGGCCCTGGTGGACAGCCGTTTTAGCACGCTATCCACACCGCTGGAGGTCGAGATCCGTGGCAAACGCCTGCGCGCCGAGGTGGTAGCAGCGCCTTTTTATAAACGTTCACACTGATCCTAGACTCTTTTCATTTCTATAAAGCGAACAAGGAGATATGGACTTCTGGATTTTCCAGTTCACGATTATGTATTAGCCAATTTACGACTTTACATTTTGCTTTTTGAAAGGAGCCAGAACCTATGAAGCAGCATCGCTATCTGCCCATGACCGAACAGGACCAAACCGAAATGCTGCGTGTGGTCGGCGTATCGTCCATTGACGATTTATTTAGTGATATTCCAGCAGAAATCCGATATCAGGGCGAGCTGCCCATGTCCTCTCGACTGGACGAAAGAGCCTTAACCCGCCATCTGGCCGAGCTGGCAGGGCATAATGCCAACACAGACACACATGTCAGCTTTCTTGGTGCAGGGATTTATGATCATCATATTCCGTCCGTCATTCAGCACATCACTTCGCGCTCGGAATTTTACACTGCCTACACTCCCTATCAGCCAGAGGTAAGCCAGGGCGAGCTGCAAGCCATATTCGAATTTCAATCGTATATTTGCGAATTAACAGGCATGGCTGTAGCCAATGCCAGCATGTATGATGGAGCGACTGCGCTGGCAGAGGCAGGCTCACTGGCCGCCTCTGCCACCCGCCGTAAACAGCTTATCGTATCACGAACCGTCCACCCGGAGGCACGTCAGGTATTGGCTGCCTATGCACGCGGGCTAGGCTTGGACATCGTGGAGATTGGCTATTCGGACGGTGTAACGGATGTAGAGGCATTGGCAGCGGCCGTATCGGAACAGACGGCGGCTGTTTTGGTTCAAAGTCCCAACTTTTTCGGAGCCGTGGAACATTTGAAGCCGATGGCTGATCTGATCCATGCGCACCAAGGGCTTATGGTTGTCAGCGCCAACCCGCTGGCGCTGGGCTTGCTGGAGACGCCCGGCAAGCAGGGTGCGGATATTGTCGTCGGAGACGCACAGCCGCTTGGCATCTCTCCCTCCCTTGGCGGTCCGACCTGCGGTTACTTTGCCGTTTCTCAGGCGCATATGCGCCGCATCCCCGGGCGTATTGTGGGCCAAACGACAGACCGCAACGGCAAACGCGGCTTCGTGCTGACCTTGCAGGCACGGGAACAGCATATCCGCCGTGAAAAAGCCACGTCCAACATTTGCTCCAATCAAGCATTGCTTGCTTTATCTGCATCTGTGTATTTGTCCGTTATGGGGAGACAGGGCATGCGGGAAGTCGCCGAGCTGAATTTGCATAAAAGCCGCTATGCATTGGAGCAATTGCTAAGCTTAAAGGGCGTAACTGCTTCCTTTAACGCGCCGACCTTTAACGAGTTTGCCCTTAAACTGCCTGAGGGTACGGATATGGCCAAGCTCCAGGCCGGATTGCTTGATGCGGGATTTATCGGTGGCTATGAGTTGGGCCGGGACTACGAGGAGCTTGCAGGTCACATGCTGATTGCCGTAACCGAGCAAAGAACAAAAGAAGAGATCGACCAATTTGTACACACCTTGGGGGGATTGCTATGACGCAGGCCGGACAGGATCAGAAGCAGGAGCTGTTAAAGGAACATGATCAATCACTCATTTTTGAATTGAGCCGTTCGGGTCGTATCGCCTATTCCCTTCCCGAATGCGATGTTCCCCAGCGCCCGGTGGCAGAGCTTTTGCCGGATTATGCGCTGCGCAGTGAGCCTGCGGCATTACCGGAGGTATACGAAGTAGACGTTATTCGCCATTATACCGCCTTGTCCCGGCGCAATTTTGGCGTAGACAACGGATTTTATCCGCTCGGCTCCTGTACGATGAAATATAATCCGAAGGTAAACGAGGATGTCGCCCGTTATGCAGGCTTCGCTAAAATTCATCCATATCAGCCTGAGGATAGCATCCAGGGGGCCATGGAGCTGCTGTATACGCTCCAAAACGATCTGGCCGCGTTAACCGGCATGGATGCCGTCACCCTTCAGCCCGCAGCAGGCGCCCATGGCGAATGGACCGGGCTGATGATGATCCGCTCCTACCATGAAGCCCGTGGTGAGCGTCGTAACAAAGTGCTCGTGCCGGATTCCTCGCACGGAACGAACCCCGCCAGTGCAACCGTCGCGGGCTTCGAAACGGTCACCCTCCCCTCGACCCCGCAGGGGCTGGTGGATCTGGACGCGCTGCGTCAAGCCGTAGGCAACGACACCGCTGCGCTCATGCTGACCAATCCGAACACGCTTGGCCTGTTCGAGAAGCAAATCGCTGACATTGCCGCGATTGTGCATGAGGCCGGAGGCCTGCTCTACTATGACGGCGCGAATTCCAACGCCATCATGGGCATTACCCGCCCTGGGGATATGGGCTTCGATGTTGTGCATCTCAACTTGCACAAAACGATGAGTACCCCGCATGGCGGAGGTGGCCCCGGCGCAGGGCCTGTCGGCGTGAAGCAGCGGCTCATTCCCTATTTGCCAAAGCCGATGGTTGTGCGTGATCCTCAGGGTACGTATCGCTGGGACCGGGAGCAGGGAGATTCCATCGGACGGGTCAAAGCCTTTTACGGTAATTTCGGCATTCTCGTCCGTGCTTATGCCTATATCCGCAGCTATGGTCCTGACGGCTTGAAGCGGGTATCTGAATGCGCCGTACTGAATGCCAATTATATGATGCATCGGCTGGCTCCGTATTTCGATCTTCCCTACCCGGGCCACTGCAAACACGAATTCGTAATGTCTGGACGGAATTTGAAAAAATTTGGAGTGCGTACGCTGGATGTTGCCAAACGCTTGCTCGATTTCGGCTACCATCCACCTACGATTTATTTTCCACTGAATGTAGAGGAATGTATCATGATTGAGCCGACGGAAACAGAAAGCAAGGAAACGCTTGATGGTTTTATCGACACCATGATTCAGATTTCGCGAGAAGCGGAGGAGAATCCCGAACTGGTGATGAATGCACCCTATACCACGCCAGTCACACGCTTGGACGAAACCACTGCCGCCCGCAAGCCTGTATTGAACTGCTCGTGCAGCTAAAAGTAAATTTAATCAAATACATGCAAAAAAGAAGCATGCAAAAAGGCCGGTATCTGTTGAGATACCGGCTGCTGTATGTACACAGCAATTTTTTGTTGGAAAAAGATATAACCCTTAAAAATGTGATACCCTTAGCCTTCAATACTTTGAACCAATTCAACAACCTGTTCGGCTGTTTGCATGTCCAAAGCTTTGGCAGCCAGTTTTTCCATATCCGCACGAGACAATTTGGAGATTAGACTGCGTGCTGGCAGAATGGAAGTTGCGCTCATGCTGAACTCATCGAGTCCCAGTCCCAGCAGCAACGGAATTGCTGTCGCATCCCCTGCCATTTCGCCACACATACCAGCCCAACGTCCTTCACGATGAGCCGCATCGATAACCATTTTCACCAAACGCAGAATGGATGGATTGTATGGTTGATACAAGTAAGACACGCGTTCGTTCATACGGTCTGCAGCCATTGTGTATTGGATCAGGTCATTCGTACCGATACTGAAGAAATCAACTTCTTTGGCGAATTGGTCAGCCAATACCGCTGTAGAAGGAATTTCTACCATGATGCCCAGCTGAATTTCTTCAGATACGGCTACACCTTCGGCCACCAGCTTTTCCTTTTCCTCCAGCAAAACAGCTTTTGCTTCACGGAATTCGTTCAGCGTAGCAATCATCGGGAACATGATGCGCAGGTTACCGTGTACACTTGCCCGCAACAAAGCACGCAATTGAGTACGGAAAATATCCTGACGATCCAGACACAGACGAATTGCACGGAATCCGAGGAACGGATTCATTTCTTTTGGCAGATCCAGATAAGGAAGTTCTTTGTCGCCACCGATGTCCAACGTGCGGACTACAACCGGTTTGCCTTCCATTTTTTCCAGAACGGTTTTGTATGCTGTGTATTGTACTTCTTCAGATGGAAGCTTATCGCGTCCCATATACAAGAATTCTGTACGATACAAGCCGACGCCTTCACCACCGTTATCCAGAACACCGGCTACGTCGTTAGGCGTACCGATATTGGCTGCCAATTCGACATGGACACCATCGACAGAAACTGTAGCTTCGCCGCGCAGCTTTCGCCACTCTTCGCGCTGCTTGTCGTATGCCACTTGTTTAGCACGGTATTCTGCAATGATCTCTTCAGAAGGATTCACGAATACGTGTCCATCCAGACCATCAACGATAATCAAATCCCCGCTTTTAGCTTGGGACAATATATTTTTGGTTCCTACAACCGCAGGAATTTCAAGTGAGCGAGCCATGATAGCCGAGTGCGAAGTACGTCCACCGATATTCGTTGCAAAGCCTTTAACAAATTCACGATTCAGCTGAGCTGTGTCGGAAGGTGTCAAATCTTCTGCAAGTACAATCGTTTCTTCGGCAATTTCTGCAGGGCTGACAAAATGAACACCAAGCAGATGATTGAGCACCCGTTTGGTTACATCACGCATGTCAGACGCGCGTTCTTGCAAATATGCACTTTTCATGTTTTCAAACATGGAAATAAACTGTGTAGCTACTTCATCCAAAGCATAGTCAGCATTAAGCTGCTCATCTTTGATTTTAGCTTTTACTGGATCGATCAGTTCCGGATCATTCAGGATCAACAGGTGAGAAGCAAAGATTTCTGCTTTTTTCTCGCCCAGTTCCTTTAATGTTTTCTCCTTAATCGTTTCCAATTCAGTTTGAGATTCTGCCAAAGCCGCATCCAATCTTGCGATTTCAGCTTCAACATCACCAACCGCGCGTCTCTCTACAGCGTAATTCGGATGCTCCAAAATAAACGCCCGGGCAATAGCAATGCCTGCCGAAGCGGCAATCCCGGAGATCTTAAGCATGAACTTCGCCCAGCCCTTCGTTAACGATTACATTTTCAAGAGCTTTCAAAGCTTCAGCAGCTTCAGCACCTTCACAGATGATATTGATGATATCACCTTGCTCCAGACCCAGGGACAATACACCCAGAATGGATTTCAAAGTTACTTTTTTACCATTAGCTTCGGCAAAAGATTCAGCACCGCTGAATTTGTTAGCTGTATTTACCAGCGCAGTTGCAGGACGTGCATGGATACCATCTTCATCTGTAATTCTGAAAGTTGTTTGCATAGATTTGTTCCTCCCACTTTTCTAAAAATATATTTGTTTACACGCAGTATAATACGTGCAGTGAAACCGGGCAATGATCAGACGGACTAAGCCGCCTAATCATTAAACCGAAACACATAGAGTTTATTTTATCGTAATTATACCATCTTCGCCAGCCTTCAATACTCCTGTTTTGTTTAAAGTTATCGAAGAACCTTCTGGAAGGTTAGTAAAAATGACAGGTGAAATGATGGATTTAGCGTTTGCTTTCACGTATTCCAGATCAATTTTCATGATTGGCTGACCTGCTGACACAAGATCGCCTTCGTTCACCAAAACGTCAAATCCTTGTCCTTTCAGCTTCACTGTGTTCACTCCGATATGAACAAGCACTTCTTTACCGCCATCCGATTGAATGCCAATCGCATGCTTGCTTGGGAATACATTGAAGACTTTACCATAAACAGGGGATACAATCGTTCCATCATTTGGCACGACTGCAAAACCGTCACCTGTCATACGCTCTGCAAATACCGGATCGGGAACGGTCGAAATATCAACCAGTTCGCCATTAACTGGCATTACGATATCTTCCACAATAATCGCTTGCTTTTGTTCTCCGGCTTCCTTTTCCTCTTGTGGAGCTGGTTGTGCAGGAGCAGGTGCAGGCGTACGTCCCGCCATGATATCAGCCATTTGAGTTTTAATCGTATCGGAACGTGTACCGAAAATCGCCTGTACGTTATTGCCGACTTCAAGAACACCCGATGCGCCAAGCTGTTTCAAACGGGCTTTGTCAACGTTCGATTTCTCATTAACCTCGATCCGAAGACGTGTAATACAAGCATCCAGATGCTTGATATTGGATGAACCACCGAAAGCGGCCAAAATGTTGTGTGGCAGATCATCACTACTTCCGGTTGCAACGCCATCCACATTGTCTGTAGCTTCTTCACGGCCTGGTGTTTTCAGGTTGAACTTCCGTATGATGAATCGGAATCCGAAGTAGTAAATTACCGCCAAAATCAGACCGACGATGATGACATACCACCAAGGCGTACGAGTTGGAATAATCCCGAAAATCAAGAAGTCAATAAATCCGCCCGAGAACGTCATGCCGATTTTAACATTCAAAATTTGCATGGTCATAAATGACAAGCCCGCAAATATACAGTGAACTGCGAACAACAGTGGAGCAACGAACAGGAAGGAGAATTCCAGCGGCTCCGTAATCCCTGTCAGGAACGAAGTCAAAGCTGCGGAACCCATAATACCTGCTACATATTTTTTGTGCTCAGGTCTTGCTTCATGGTACATCGCAAGCGCAGCAGCTGGCAGACCGAACATCATGAACGGGAATTTACCTACTTGGAACGTACTTGCTGTCAGGGCTACTCCGTCGCGAAGCTGGTTAAAGAAGATTTGCTGATCACCATGAATCGTTTGACCTGCTTTGTTAACATATTCGCCGAACTCAAACCAAAACGGTGAATACCAGATATGATGCAAACCGAATGGAATAAGCGCACGTTCAATGACCCCAAAAATGAAAGCGGCCAGTGTCGGATTAGAATCAACCATGAAGTGAGATACGGTGTTCAGTCCGTGCTGTACCGGAGGCCATACAATGACCAACAGTAGTCCAACCAGCAACGAGGATAATGCCGTTGCAATCGGAACAAAGCGCTTGCCTGCGAAAAAGCCCAGATATGAAGGCAACTCAATTTTGAAAAAGCGGTTGTACATAGACGCGGCCAGAATACCGATGATAATCCCGCCGAATACCCCTGTTTGCAGCGTTGGAATCCCCAATACATTGGCATAGCCAGGGATTTTTTGGGCAATCAGGCCTGGTGTGACACCAACGGCTGTTCCCAGTGTAATATTCATTACAAGGTAACCGATGATCGCAGCCAAACCTGCTACACCCTCACCGCCTGCCAGACCGACGGCTACGCCGACTGCAAACAACAATGCCAGATTATCAAAAACGATTTGACCGGCATTCATCATGATCGTCGCAACTGATTGTACCCAGCCCGCATTTAATGCAGGAATGTACTGGAGAAAATCAGGGTTGACCAGCATGTTACCAATCCCCAATAAAAGTCCCGCAGCTGGCAAAATAGCTACAGGAAGCATCAAAGCTTTGCCGACACGCTGTAAAACGCCGAAAAGCTTTTTAAACATACGTTCCACTTCCTTCTCTAAAAAATTTAGAATACAGAGGCAAAACAACAAAAAAGGCATGAGCCGATTTAAGTATGTTTGAACACAACCTTGGGATATAGCTTACCCCAGTAGGCTGTAAACAATCATAACTTAAAACAACTCATGCCTGATCGAATCAGTAACACGTTAAATGTTCAATTGTTGTCTTGCTCATTACAGAATTGATTATAGCATCCTGCTAAAAGTGAGGCAATACTTTTTTATTTCTCGGCTTTATCATGGTTATTCTTCCTGCTCTTTGCGTTGGGACAACCGCTGCAGATGCATCGTCAAATAGCTGACCTCAGCCGGATACACAGGCTTACGGAGCCTTTTCTCCATAATTTTTGTGAGCTTCCAGGCCAGCATGTACATTTCCGGATACTCCTCATTCAAAAGCTTGTCCAAACGATAAATCTCCTGCACAATTTCACCCCGGCGCACACGCTCAATGGCAAATCTCAGATGAGTCAGCAGACGGGAATAATCGAGAGACAGGAGAGGAATACGATAATCGAGGGTATTCTCGACTACCTGAACCATATCTGCTATCAGACGTGAATCCTTCCTAACCTCGGAAATATGCTGGTTGGTCATGGCACTATAAATATGCAGGGCCACAAATCCGATCTCATCTTCTCCCAAATCCACGTCCATCTTTTCCCTGATTAATGTCACAGCTTGTTCAGCCATCTTGTATTCCTGGGGATAGATTTCCCTGGTTTCGTACAGAAACGGATTATGAATCGTAATCCCCTGTTTCTGACGTTTGATGGAAAAAGCGATGTGGTCGGTTAAAGCAATTAGTATGTGCTCATTCAAAGGCTTCTTCGCTTGAAGCTGAACAAGATGAAGCACCTCACCGATGACCTCAATGAGCTTTTCATCCAGCTCAGGCAGCAATCGCTTGTATTGCTCCTGCTCTTCATGGCTTTTTAATATAAATAATTTTTCAACTGAATCCAACGTTATAAGATCGCCGGCTTTGCGATTGAAACCGATTCCTTTTCCAATCACGACAACCTCATCATGTTCGGGATGCATTCCTATAATCACATTGTTATTCAGCGCTTTCGCCACTTGTAGGCTGCTCACATCCGCACCTCTTTTTATCAGAACCTTGATCCTAAGAATTATAGCATGCTGCTCAGAGGAATCCACGTTAAAGTAACAAATATTCCGCTAAAGGTCAATAAAAAGAAAACGCTTTTCATCACAATTGCTGGGAAAAGCTGTGATGAAAAGCGGTCTTTTTGCTTCTCTTCAGGAGCAACTGCTCCCCGAAGAATTGCGATTATTTTTGATCTGTTGGAGCTACCTCAACCGGGGCATGGATATGCAGCTTATCAGCTTCTCCAGCAGATGGTACAGCATGAAGTCCATTTTTCCCAGCGGTCAGTCCCTTAATTAACTGCTCCACATCGATACCGGATACACTCTTAAGCATCTCTGGAGCCGTGGACATCAACTCTGTGACATAATTGCTGACACGTGCTGCTCCTTCTCCTTTGCCTGTATCAACCACCGTCAGTTTATCAATGGACGCTATCGGTTCAGCAATACGGCCAGCCAGATCAGGCAGCATTTTCACGATAATATCGAGCACGGCTGCCTCTCCAAATTTCTGGAACGCCTCCGCCAGTTTCTCCTTGGCCTCCGCTTCTGCCAAACCACGCAAACGGATGACGTCTGCGTCCGCCGTCCCCTTTGCGCGTTCCGCATCCGCTTCGGCTTGCCCGTTCAGGCGTTTTTGCTCAGCTGATGCTTTAGCCTGTGTCTCAATCGAGTATTGCAGCGATTCTGCCTCGCGCATTTTACGCGATTTGTCCGCTTCCGCAGCCTGCTCTACGGCATACCGATCGGCTTCCGCCTTCTTTTTCACTTCCGCATCATATTGCTTTTCACGAACCTGAATTTCCTTGGTTTGAAGATCAATCTCCCGCTCCTTGCGGACCAGTTCGACCTTCATCTGCTCCTCAACAGCAGTTTGCTTGGCACGAGCCTCCTGGATATGATAAGCCTGATCAGCGTCGGCCTTGGCTGTATCCTGCTCTTTCTTAAACGCAGCCACTTTCAGCTCCTTCTCCTTGGCTGCCTCGGCAATATTCGTGTCCCGCAGCAGCTCAGCCTTCTGGCCTTCCTGTTCTGCACGGGCCTTCTGAATTCGGGCATCCCGCACAGCCTCGGCTTCTGCAATTTCTGCATCCCGTTTTACAGCAGCAATTCTCGGCTTACCGAGCGCATCCAGATATCCATGTTTGTCACGTACATCCTTGATGGTGAATGACACAATTTGCAGCCCCATCTTTTTCAGATCGCGAGCAGCTACGCCCTGTACTTCCTGTGCGAATCGGTCCCGATTACGGTACACTTCCTCCACTGTCATCGAGCCGAGAATTGCACGCAAATGCCCTTCCAGCACTTCCTGGGCCTCTCCCTTGAGAGCCTCCAAAGGCTTCCCGATAAATTGTTCCGCTGCTGTCGCTACATCCTCAATGGCACTGCCGACCTTAATAATGGCTACACCGTCAGCAATCACCGGAACCCCTTGCTCCGTATATACTTCCGGTGTGGTTACATCCAGTTTGTGGGACAAAAGAGAAATAAATTCAGATTGCTGAAAAATAGGCCAGATAAAGGCCCCGCCACCGCGCACAATTTTAATTTTGCGACCGGATTCATCCTCGGAAATATTTTTGCTTCCCAGAAAAGAACCCGTCACGATCATCCCTTCATCCGGTCCTACCGTTTTGTAGCGGGCCCAAAAAGCGATCCCTAATATGACAATAACGATGACAACAATTCCCGGGACCAGTATAACATCCTGCAAATTTGACACTCCCGTTCACGCTCCCTTCAAGTTAAGCGAATGCGCCGTCTATGTGTCCAGGTATGCTACGTGGACGACGCCCTCTGCGACCTCAACCACGACAATACGGGTCCCCGCAGCCAGCGGCTTGTGATCAAAGCTCGATGCCGTATGTATGGTGTTGCTTGCACCAAAGCGGATCATAACCTCCCCGTAACCAACCTCCGGTACCGGAATGGTGACCTCACCGATCCTGCCAGTCAGCTCACGCATAGAGAAGCCGCTGGATACCTCCGAGTTCGCCATCGGCTTGATAAACGCAAAAAACACGAGTACTCCAATGACAAATGCAACACAAAAAGCAAGCACAACGACCCAGCCCGTGCTTAGCCCTGTATATTTCGTCAATAGTACACCAGCCCCGCCAAAAGCAGTCATGGCTCCAAGCAAAACGACAGGTCTGAACCAATCAAGGCCCGGCAGCTCCAACGCCCCATCCAGCCAGCTTCCGAGTACATCCCCGATCAGTACACTGACCACCGTAAAGATAGCGCCCCCTGCCAATAACCACCAAAATATGGTTTCCATGCGACTCCTCCTTCCATGCACCTTTTCAGTCTGGTTTCCAGCCTATAAATATGTTTACGTATTCAACCTGAAAAAGTTTCAAAATTTTCCTCCTATACCTTACATGAAACCCAAAAAAAGCACGTCCCTACGTCAAATGACGTACAAACGTGCTTAAAGTGA
Source organism: Paenibacillus kribbensis (assembly GCF_002240415.1). Lineage (NCBI taxonomy): Bacteria > Bacillati > Bacillota > Bacilli > Caryophanales > Paenibacillaceae > Paenibacillus > Paenibacillus kribbensis. The sequence continues at coordinate 1,478,977 of NZ_CP020028.1, read as the reverse complement.
TCCGAAACCGAGTTACAGGGAAGCGTTGTAAATTGCCACTACATCTTCGCGATTGAGCTTGTTAAAGCCACCGAAAGCTCCAAATTTCACAGCTTTATCCGCCATAACATCGATTTTGGAAGCATCAATATCGTAATCTGCCAGACGGCTCGGCGCACCAATCGAGTTCCAGAAATCACGCAAGGCCTGAATACCTTCCAACGCTACTTCTTCATCACTCTTGCCTTCCGGGTTCACATGGAATACATTCACAGCCAGTTGCTTGAAGCGTTCAGGCTTCACATGCAGATTATGCTTCATCCAGTTCGGGAACAGAATAGCCAATCCTCCGCCATGTGGAATATCATACACAGCAGACACAGCATGCTCAATATTATGAGTAGCCCAGTCACCTGTCAGCCCCATGTTCAGGAAGCCGTTTAGCGCCATCGTACCACAATACATAATCGTTTCGCGCAACTCGTAGTTTTCCAGATTGTCAACCAGACCCGGAGCAGCATCAATAACCGTACGCAAAAGCGTTTCACACCAGCCCAGTTGAACCGGAGTATTGGATTCCAAATGGAAATAATGCTCCAGCGTATGTGACATCATATCCACAATTCCGTAAACGGTTTGATCTCGCGGCAGAGAGTACGTGTTCACCGGATCAAGAATGGAAAACGCAGGGAACGCATATACGCTGCCCCATCCCAATTTCTCCTGTGTTTTTTCGTTCGTAATGACAGAACCTGCGTTCATTTCGGAACCGGTTGCTGCCATCGTCAGCACTGTACCTAATGGCAATGCCGCCTTTGCAGCCGCTTTACGCTCCGCAAAATCCCACATGTCGCCATCATATTTTGCGCCGACAGCGATAGCTTTGGAACAATCCAGCACACTACCGCCACCCACAGCCAATACAAGATCGATTTGATGTGTTTTACACAATTCCACGCCTTTATGTACGGTGGACAAGCGAGGATTTGGTTCTACACCTGCCAGTTCCGTTACCTCTGCGCCAATTTCACCAAGCAAACTTATTACATTATCGTACAAACCGCTGCGCTTAATACTGCCACCGCCATATACAAGCAATACACGTTTACCATATTTGGGAACTTCACGCTTGAGAGCTTCCAATTGCCCTTTACCGAAGATCAATTGTGTCGGATTATAAAATTCAAATGCTTTCATCGCAAACGCTCGCCTCCAATATTTTCTAAAGTTTAATGTTAAGAAACTACTCTATTATAACCTTATCAGTTACAGGAAACAAATCAGCATTCTTTTCAGAAAAAAAACCACACTCTGTAAAGGAGCATGGTTCCATGTCATATCTTGGGAGGGTTCTCGTAATGTATTATGCGCCGTGCAATTGATTTTATTCTCCCAGGGTATATCCCAATTGTTGCATAAAACGGCCAAAGGCCTGCTGACCGGACGAATTCCGTTTATACACTCCTGCATGCTCCAGAATTTCGCTGAATTTCAGTCCAACTTCATTTTGCACGGTACGGACAGCCGTCTCCTTGTCAGACAAGCGACCAAATCGCGTGTTTAACTGATCAATCCAGTCTGCATGCTTGAACAGTGGATGTCCTTCCTCCTGTATGGCAGCAGCCAGCTCATCGTTCCCGCACAAAATATCTGCAATTCCATCCAGCTCTTCCTTGAGCCGCCCCGGTAATATGGCAAGTCCCATCACTTCGATCAGGCCGATATTTTCCTTTTTGATGTGATGCATCTCACGGTGGGGATGAAAAATACCTTCCGGGTATTCATCACTTGTTCGGTTGTTGCGCAGCACCAGATCCATCTGGAACCTTCCTTCAGCATCCCGGCGCACAATCGGCGTCACTGTGTTATGCGGAACCGTTTCCCCCTTCTGCTCTGTATGAGAGAGGACGTCGGCTGCAGGATCGTTGTAAGCTTTCCAAGCTTCAAAAGCAGCATTTCCTGCCTCCAACAGCTCCTCGGCATCCGCTGACGTAAAACGGATCACCGACATCGGCCAGTTCACGATGCCTGCCGTAACCTGCGGAAACGTTTTATTATGATACACCCCGTCCACACCTGCTTTTTCAATCGGGAATGTATGGCGCCCCCCTTGAAAATGATCATGGGTCAGGATCGATCCCCCGACAATCGGCAGATCGGCATTGGAACCAATAAAATAATGCGGAAACGCTTTCGTAAAGGCCAGTAACCGCCGCAGCGTGTCCTTTGTCAGCTTCATTGGCACATGATCATGATGGAACACGATGCAATGCTCGTTGTAGTACACATAAGGTGAGTATTGAAAAAACCACGGCTCCCCGTTTAGTTCCAACGGAATGATGCGCAAATTTTGACGGGACGGATGATTTACTCTTCCGGCATATCCGACGTTTTCACGGCATAATTGACATTTAGGATACACGGGCGGTGGAAGAAGCTTCGCCATCGCAATTTCCTTTGGACTTTTTTCCGGCTTGGACAGGTTGATCGTAATTTCCATATCCCCGTAAGCTGTCGGCTGATTCCAGTACACATTGCTGGAAACCCGATCCATTCGAATGTAGTTCGAGTCGATACATAGCTGATAAAAAGCATCTGTCGCCGCCTCTATGCCACGTTCAGCTTGCATTTGCTGAAAGTCACGGACGACCTCGGAAGGTCTTGCCATCAGCAAGCCCATGATTTTGGAGTCGAGCAAATCACGATACGTATCTGTGTTTTCGGGAATAAGTCCTGTGGCAAAGCCATAATCAATCAATATATTGAGCACAGGCTGGAGAACTTCGGGGGCAGTAATGCCCCCTGCCTCCCCACCTGAATAAGGCTCGGAAAACCCGAATTGCTCCAGCAGCAAATTACGGCTGTAATCTATATCTTGCGGACTGATCAAGCCCCGTTTTTGCGCGAATGCAACCAATTGCTCCACCGCGTATAAAGCTGCTTGCTGCGCCGTTTCGTCGATGTCATGAGCCAGGTGCCGGTTCTGTTCTTCATCATGGCTCTTAGCTGCGAATTGACTTTCACTCATATGTCATCGTCTCCTGTCTATTCGTCGCCGTAGCCCTGAGGATGCGACTGGTGCCAGCCCCATGCTCCGCTAATAATATCCTCCAGCCTGGTCCGCTTCGGACTCCAGCCAAGCACAGAACGAGCCTTGTCAGAAGATGCAACCAATACCGCAGGATCACCTGCACGACGTGGTTCTGTAACAACCGGAATGTCAAGCCCGGTAACCTTGCGGGCCGTCTCAATAACTTCCTTGACTGAGAAGCCCTGTCCATTGCCCAGATTGAACACATTGCTGTCATTGCCTTCACGCAAGTAGTTGACTGCACGCATATGAGCATCTGCCAGATCGCTGACGTGAATATAATCACGGATACACGTCCCGTCAGGTGTCGCATAATCATCACCAAACACGGAAATGTGCGGACGCTGTTTCAGTGCTGTTTGGAGTACCAATGGGATCAGATGGCTCTCTGGACGGTGGTCTTCACCGATCTTGCCGCTCTCATGTGCGCCAGCCGCGTTAAAATACCGCAAGGACACATATTTAATGCCCAATACTTTATCAAACCAGGACATCATGCGCTCCATCATCAGCTTCGTTTCGCCATACACGTTCGTCGGCTCTGTACGGTCGCCCTCTTCAATCGGCACTTTTTCCGGTTCGCCATAGGTTGCCGCAGTAGAAGAAAACACGATTCGGCGCACGCCAGCATCCTTCATAGCCTCCAGCAGGCTCAACGTGCCAAACACATTGTTGTCATAATATTTTCCAGGATTCTGCATACTTTCCCCAACCAGCGAGTTGGCTGCAAAATGGATAACCGCGTCGATGCTATTTTCGGAAAACAGTTTGGACAGCAGCTCTTTATCTCTCAAATCCCCTTCATACAGCTTTCCCCCAAGCAGCGCTGCCTTGTGCCCGGTCTGCAAATTGTCCAGCACAACCACTTCTTCCCCTCGATCCAACAGCTCTGCTACCGTATGTGAACCAATATATCCCGCTCCACCTGTGACCAAAATTGCCATGTTATTCGTCCTCCTTCAGTTCTTTAACTCCGTCTCCCGCCTTACATACATAAAAGCTGGCCTCCAGCCCCGTCCGGGTCTGATAAGCTTCGCCGACTTCCTGTACAAAACGTTCCACATCATCTTCGTGAACCAGTGAAACCGTACAACCTCCAAATCCAGCACCTGTCATACGCGCACCCAGTGTACCTGAAATGCGTCGTGCTTCCTCAACCATGACATCCAGCTCCGTACAGCTGACCTCATACAAATCGCGCAATGAATCATGCGAGGCGTTCATCAACTGTCCAAAAGCTGCGAGATCATGGGCCGCAAGCGCATCGACAGAGGCCAGCACACGCGCGTTTTCCTCTACCACATGCTGTGCCCGGCGGCGCACTGTTTCATCCGCTATGTGATGCTGAAGCTCGCCAAAACGGGCCTCATCCAGCTGAGCGAGGTATTCCAATGTCGGCTCCTGCTGCTGTAAAATAGACAGCGCTTCGGCACATTGGCTGCGGCGCTCGTTATAAGCTGAATCCACCAAACCGCGACGCTTGTTCGTGTTGCCGATCACCAGCTTATAGGCACCGGTGCGGAAGGGCACCTTACGGTACTCCAGCGTATCGCACATCAGTAGAATGGCATGATCAGCCGCTCCGTTCGCGACAGCGAACTGGTCCATAATACCGCAGTTGACACCAACGTAATTGTTTTCTGCCCGCTGGGACAACAAAGCAATTTCGACGGTATCTGTTGCTTGTTTTTCGATCGTGAGGAACGCATATCCCGTTACAACCTCAATCGAGGCAGAGGAGGATAATCCAGCACCATTCGGTATTTCTCCATGATAGAGCAGGTCGTATCCACTAGTCGGATAAACTTCCTTTTTAGCCAACTCCACCAGCACACCCACCGGATAGTCCACCCACTCATCGGTTTTGTTTTTACCTATCTCTCCACGTGGAATAGAACCTTCATACGAAAGGTTTGTCGAAGCAAAATGAATCTCATCATCATTGCGCGCACGAAGGATCAGTGTCGTTCCGAATTCCAGCGCAGCCGGGAGTACATAGCCACCATTATAGTCGATATGCTCTCCAATCAGATTGACCCGCCCAGGTGCGTGAAATATCCGCAGCTCACGACTGCTTTCACCATATTTTTCAATAAAATGTTTCTTTAATTCAGCAGAGTTCATATCCACATCCACCTCATTCACGTTAGTAAAGGTCCCCCTGACTTCCCTGTAAAAATCATAATCAGGTTGACATCTCTTATGAATTCAGTATAAATGAAAGCGCCACACAGTGTAATGCATCCATGTGTTGAAGCTATGGATAAATGTGACTTGGACATGTACAATGTAAGTATACCGCATTCGCTAAACTATTCACAATGTAGGAAGGATGACCCTATTTTGCAAGCGCATTCATATAGTTATGCTGTCGCCTCTAATCCGGTGCTTTACGAAAATAGCCCGCTGCATGTGCTCTTTGCAGGGGAGAGCCAAACCAAATCCGGTCATGCCGTCGGGCCCAAGCTCTATGATTACTATCTGCTTCATTTCGTAGAATCGGGAAAAGGGATTTTCCGAACGGAACAGCACACATATCGGCTTGAAAAAAACGATTTTTTTCTGATCCACCCTGGTCAGCTTGTGAGCTATACCTCGGATGAAGAAGAACCGTGGCGCTATCGTTGGTCAGCATTTACTGGATACCTCACCGAGCAGGTGGTACAGGAAGCAGGATTGCGCGTTCATCAGCCTGTCTTCCATGCCTCCGATCACAATCCCATTCCCGGTTATCTGGAGCAAATGCAATTGGCCTTCTACAGCAGAAAATCCAGCTCTCATCTTTCAGCACTCGGCTATTTGTATCTGATCATGGGAGAAGCAGGTAATCATCTGAGTGACTGGTCTGATCCGTCGGGAGCAGATTCGCAAATTCGACGCACCGTCAAACAGATGGTTCAGTATATGTCTACTCAGTATGCACATCCCGTTTCCATTGAGCAAATGTCTGAAGGACTTGGGTATAACCGTGCGTATTTGTCACGGATATTCAAGAAGGAGACGGGCGTCTCCCCCGTGACTTATCTGCTCAAGCTGCGAATCGACAAATCACGTCAACTGCTGCGTGAGCGTCCCGAGCTGTCCGTGGAGCAGGTAGCCGCCTCGGTTGGGCTAACGGACGCTTTGTATTTTTCGCGTCAATTCAAGCGTTTCTGCGGTCAATCACCCACTGAGTATCGAAACAAGGTTAAGCAATATCCTCAGCCTTAGGGATAGGCTTTACAGGCTGCATAAGTCTGCACACACTCAGCCCGACAATCGATCTTTTTGCAGCCAAGATCACGGAGGATAGATTCAGCATGGTTTACAATATGACAAACAGCCCGCATCCTTCAACGATGCGGGCTGTTACGTGTATAGTATTTATGCCAGAATGAATGATATCGATTATTGCGAAATATCGATTGGCCTTTAGGCTGTGCCTCTATCCTAATCCTGGGTGTTCCCCGCATGCAGAATGGAATCAATCCGATCCAGTTCTTCCTGTGAAAAGTCCAGATTGGACAAGGTGGCAACATTTTCCTCTATTTGGCTGGCACGGCTGGCCCCGATCAGGACGGAGGTCAGTCGTTCACCGCGCAGAGCCCAGGCCAACGAGAATTGAGCCAAACTTTGTCCGCGCGCAGCTGCCATTTGATTGAGAGCACGTACCTTGCGAAGTGTTTCAGGCGTCACATGGCTCTCATTCAAGAAGACTGACGTACTCGCCGCACGTGAATCTTCTGGAATGCCGTTCAAATATTTATTGGTCAGCAATCCCTGAGCCAGCGGGCAGAAGGCAATGCTGCCTATCCCGTTTTCGTCCAGTACGTCCTGTAATCCGTTTTCAATCCAGCGGTCGAGCAGAGAATATTTCGGCTGATGAATCAGAAGCGGTGTTCCCAGCTCCTTCAAAATACGAGCGGCTTCTGCCGTTTGCTCCGCGCTGTAATTAGATACACCTACATACAGTGCTTTGCCGGAACGCACGATATGATCGAGCGCCTGCATCGTTTCTTCAAGAGGTGTATCAGGATCAAAGCGGTGAGAGTAGAAGATGTCGACATAGTCCAGCCCCAGCCGCTTCAGGCTCTGATCCAGACTAGAAATCAGATACTTGCGTGAACCCCAATCCCCATAAGGCCCCGGCCACATATAGTAGCCTGCTTTGGTTGAAATGACCATCTCATCCCGATAGGGTTTCAGATCACTAGCTAATACTTGTCCAAAAAATTCCTCTGCTGATCCTGCTGGAGGGCCGTAGTTATTGGCGAGGTCAAAATGCGTAATTCCCAAATCAAAGGATCGGGTGATCATGTTGCGGCCATTTTCCGCGTTGTTGATTCCGCCAAAATTGTGCCACAAGCCCAACGAAATGGCGGGCAATTTGAGGCCTGATCTCCCTGTGCGGTTATATTTCATGCTTTCATAACGATTATCGTCAGCCAAATAAACCATGCTATCCCTGCCTCTCTCGAAACATTCTTATGTCCGGTACAACAATACTATAGCGCTTTTATGCGACCGTTGACAAGAAAACGATTACAACCCTAACTGATCAGCGAGTTGTGCCATAACCTGTCCAATCGGGTTAGTGATAAGCAGATCGGCCTTGTGATCATAGGAGGTGGGGTCGGTATTGAGCAGAACCGTATGCTTACCGTGGAAATAAGTGATCAGACCTGCCGCAGGATGCACGGTCAACGACGTTCCCCCAATTAACAGCAGATCGGCCTGCGAAATGGCCTGAACGGATCGAACAATGGTATCCTGATTCAGTTCCTCCTCATATAAAACAACATCCGGTTTGATCATTCCCCCGTCCACCGGACATTTGGGTACGACCTCAGAGCTGCTCATTACCTCATTCAGACTGTAAAAGCGCCCGCACTTCATGCAATGATTGCGATGCACCGAACCGTGAAGTTCGAGTACATTGACACTGCCTGCGGCCTGATGCAATCCGTCAATATTTTGTGTCACCACCGCTTTAAGTCGGCCTTGGTGTTCCAAGGACGCAAGAAAACGATGGCAGCCGTTCGGCTCCGCATCGGGATGCAGCATTTTGCTGCGATAGAAGCCGAAGAACACTTCAGGGTGCTTGACAAAAAAAGAACGGCTCAGCATAACCTCCGGGGAATAAGGCAGTTTTTCCTCACTCTGATACAAGCCGGCCGCCGAACGAAAATCCGGAATACCGCTTTCCGTCGATGTCCCGGCTCCGCCGAAGAAAACGATATTTTGCGCGTCCTGTATCCATTCAGCCAACATTTTTACTTTGTCCATGTTTCACGCACCTCCAGTTCTTCATATGCGCGGATAACCATGTCCGCATCCAGCAAATGAGCCGAACGTTCGGGCTCCGGCGCAAATCCAATAGCCAGCCGTACTCCGGCACGCTTGCCCATCTGCATATCCCCGTTGCTGTCTCCGATGACAACTACATCCGATGGTGGTAGTCCCAGTAAAGCGCAGGCTTTTTCAGCCATTTCCGGGTCAGGCTTGCCGTATGTAACCCTATCGTGTCCAATGACCTCGTCAAAATAGGAGGTCAGCCCCATCCATTCCAAATGCTCCTGTGCGGCCTCTGTACTGTCAGAGGTTACAACCGCCAGCTTCACCCCGGCACGGCGGCTTTGCTCCAGCAACGTCCGCAACCCCGGAAACACCTTCGCTGCCCGCTGTCTTCGAATATCAGCCATCGCTGTTTTATTAAAATCACGGACAAGCCGCACAGCCTCATTCCACGGCACGCCAGCAGCATACAGCTGCCAAGCGAGTACGCCCGTACTTTCATCCACCGTTCCCATAGCCAGCGGACCGGAAGGATCATAGCCGATCACGCGCCCCTCCCGGTCATGAATCGTGCCCAGAACGCTATCTTTTGCCACTGTAAAACCGGTACCTGACAAGGCAAGGTGCTGCTCCATCATATCCAGTATAGAACGAGCCCAAGGGCCCCACAACTGAATAAAATCCAGCAGCGTGCCATCCTTATCCAACAAAATGCCACGGCACGAATACCGCTCCCCCTGTACGATCAGCTCAGACATGCAGTATGCCTCCTTTACTGGTTTTTAGGAGCCCCGTCCACCACACTCTCTTTCATCCAGTCCTGTAAAGCCGATACCGTCTGATTCCATTGCTCAATGGCACTAATTGTTGCCGCTTTATCACCTTTTTGAGCTCCATAGCTGCCAAACTGGGCATGATTGCCTCCCTCAACTGTAAAATATAACGTATTGGCTGGCAAATAGGCTCTGCCACTCTGAACCTGATCCATATCGATAACTCCGTCATCACTTCCCAGGAGAGAAATGACCGGCAGATTCTTATCCTTTAAATTGCCTTTGCTATCCGGGTAGGAGGCGAGGAAAAATACGCCCTTGACTTGATCGGCGTGTGCAGCAGCATAGCGGGCCGCCATCACACCACCCAACGAATGGCCTCCAATGACAAATGCTTCTTTCGGATAAGCCTTAAGCACTTCACCCGCTAAATCGGGGGAAGCCAGCGGCAAATTCAACGGCATTTTTGCAATGATCACATGATGGCCCTTTTCCGCCAGACGGCGTGCCAATGGCGCGTAACTTTCGGGCTTCACCAGCGCTCCCGGGTACAAAATGACTCCGGCACCGCTTCTTTTGGCGGGCTCAAAACCAACCCAATGCTCTTGTTCATTTACCCTTACAGCATCATCGGCTTCTGCTAATGCAGCTACAGCCTTCTCATCAGGCTGATAAGGTGTGAACACCTTCCATGCTCCCCAGCCTGCGATCAGCACAATGATAATCAGGATGCCAAGGAGGATTTTCCATATTTTCCGGGGACCACGTGTCCCATATGAATGGTATGATCTTCTTGTACTTCTTCTCATTTTAAATGTTCCTTTCACCTTGCCTGCCTCGTGTTTCAGCTTTTGAATAACTTTGAATATGCAATGTGTAGCAAGTATTCACCAGTGTAACTATAGCCATGTTAGGGTAACACCGTTGTACATTCAGGGTCAAATCAGCAAATATTTCCTAGTATTGGCCTATCTTTATCCGCTGTTCAAGCTTTCGCCACATAATAAGGACATGATAGCGCTTACTATTGTGAATTAAATCACAATGATAGAGTCCAGAGTGTCGTACCTTGTTCCTTGTAAAGAATTATTTTTTAAATAGTTGACACGGCTGACTGCCGCTCGGAGGGAAACACATGACGACAAGCCATGATGTACAGGGGGAAAGCTTCTTTCTCAATTTGCGATTTATGTTGATCATATGTGTATTTGCGGGGAACGCTCTGGAGCCGCTAGCTAATTCATTTCATATCGCCCAGCAATGGTTCAGCTGGATATTTATGTTCCATATGCCGTTGTTTGTGCTCGTTACAGGCTATTTTGCCAAGTCCTCCCTGACGGGACCAGCAGGCCGTAAAGTTCTTCTACAGATTGGTATGCAATATCTTATTTTCCAATCGCTCTATTCTGTATTGGATGTTGCACTCTTTCACGTTCCACGTATCCATCATTCTTTTTTCGCACCTTACCTGCTGCTCTGGTTCCTTGCCAGCCATATCTGTTGGAGACTGTTGATGCTCGCTTTGCGGGGAGTGCCGCCCGTCTTGCAATTGGGCATATCCGTGCTACTGGGCATCCTTGTTGGATATCTCCCTGTGGAGGGCATATGGCTAAGCGTATGCAGAACCTTTGTTTATTTACCTTACTTTATAGCAGGATATCATTTGAATTATGCGGACGTTCACCGCTTCTTTACAGCTCCAGTTCGAATCATCGCTGGTGCTTTGTCCCTTCTGCTCATGGTGTTGGCGGGAACGTCGTATTTCGGCATCCCTGCAGGCTGGCTGTATGGCAGCATGACTTATGGTGAGCTGGGCCATACCGAATGGTACGCAGGGATTTACCGTATCGGCATGTATGGCGTTCAATTCATAGCCTCCATGGCGTTTTTAGGCTTAGTTCCAGCAATCACAGGACGTATCACCGAGATGGGTCGGCGGACATTATACGTCTTCTTGCTCCATGGCCTGATCGTCCGTACCGTTGTTGCGAAGGGAGTCTACGAATATATAGATACACCGGTGGAGATTATTTTAATCGTAGTGTGTGCAGCAGGTCTGTGCTGCTTGTTGACTATGCCCTGGGTTCGGATGGCAACACGGCCTCTGGTTGAGCCACAAGTAGATTGGATGCTTAAACCAACTCCTTATCCTTTTAGACGATCTGCATAATTTTATTTAGCTGGAGCTCACCCGTTTTATAGCGGTGTGGGCTTTTTCACATTCACTTTTTGTCATTTCTCGAAATCCTCATATATGTAGAAAAATGCTCACATCTATGATAGACTCTTTAGAAAACATCTGCGCTCTTAACGGCGTCTATTCAGCGCCATATCATTTTTATACTTTGGGGGGAAACCAGCATCATGACAGCAAAGACGAAAATGCGTTCCGATATGATTAAAAAAGGCTTTGACCGCGCTCCTCACCGCAGCTTGCTGCGCGCAGCGGGCGTTAAGGAAGAAGATTTTGACAAACCGTTTATTGCGGTATGCAACTCGTATATTGACATTGTACCGGGTCACGTTCATTTGCAGGAATTCGGCAAAATTGTCAAACAGGCCATTCGTGACGCAGGCGGTGTACCTTTCGAATTTAACACCATCGGTGTAGATGACGGCATTGCCATGGGACATATTGGTATGCGTTATTCTCTGCCAAGCCGCGAAATTATCGCCGACTCTCTGGAAACCGTCGTTTCCGCTCACTGGTTTGACGGCATGGTGTGTATTCCTAACTGTGATAAAATTACCCCCGGCATGATGATGGGTGCATTGCGTGTTAACATTCCGACTATTTTCGTCAGCGGCGGCCCTATGAAAGCTGGTAAGGACAAAAATGGACGCTCTATCTCCCTGACCTCTGTCTTCGAGGGTGTAGGTGCATTCCAGGCGGGTAAGATTGACGACCAAAGCTTGCTTGAATTGGAACAATACGGCTGTCCAACCTGTGGCTCCTGCTCAGGAATGTTCACAGCCAATTCCATGAACTGTCTCGCTGAAGCGCTGGGTCTGGCTATGCCAGGTAACGGTACCATTCTCGCAGTGGCAGAAGAGCGTAAAGAATTCGTCAAACAATCTGCACACCAATTGATGGAATTGATCAAGCTGGATCTTAAGCCACGTGATATCGTAACTAAAGAAGCCATTGATAATGCATTTGCGTTGGACATGGCAATGGGCGGTTCCACCAATACGGTATTGCATACTTTGGCATTGGCTCATGAAGCTGAAGTGGATTACCCTATTGAACGTATTAATGAAGTCGCCAACCGCGTACCTCATTTGTCCAAATTGGCACCTGCTTCCGACTATCACATTGAGGATGTTCACAATGCAGGCGGCGTAAGCGCAGTGCTGAATGAACTGTTGAAGAAACCAGGCGCACTGCATGGCGACTGTATTACGGTAACCGGAAAAACTATTCGTGAAAACGTAGAAGGACAGGAAATTCTCGACACAAATGTCATCCACAAGCTGGACAACCCTTATTCCGAACGCGGCGGACTGGCTGTACTATTCGGCAATCTGGCACCACAGGGCTCCATTATTAAAGTCGGTGCAGTTGATCCTTCTGTTAAGGGGTATCACAAAGGTCCTGCCATCTGCTTTGATTCACAGGAAGATGCACTGGCTGGCATCGCCAACGGGAAAATCAAGGAAGGACACGTTGTTGTTATCCGTTATGAAGGTCCTAAGGGCGGACCGGGTATGCCTGAAATGCTGGCTCCAACCTCGCAAATCGTGGGCATGGGGCTTGGTGCCAAGGTGGGTCTGATTACAGACGGACGCTTCTCTGGTGCATCTCGTGGTATCTCCATTGGCCACATTTCTCCTGAAGCCGCTGAGGGCGGTCCTATCGCTTTTGTTGAAGACGGCGATATTATTGAGCTGGATCTGAACAACCGTAAGATCGAGCTGCAGATTTCGGACGAAGAATTTGAACGTCGCCGCGCCAACTGGAAAGGTTTTGAGCCGAAGGTGAAGACTGGTTACCTGGCACGTTATTCCAAGCTGGTAACGAACGCAAGCAACGGCGGAATTATGAAAATCTAATGCGTGACTAAGATATGCTTTATGAACAGCTAAAAAGCCTCCCGCTCCCTGATAACAGGGGGTGAGAGGCTTTTTCATATTAGGTTAACCGCTTTGATCCTGTGTTCGCTGCTTGTGAGGCTCTAATTGCTATTTAAATGGAGCTAACCTCATCATTCACTTCACCGTGGAGCACATGCGCAGCTCCCAGTTGATTGGTTTGACCAAGGGCCGAATCTGCCTGATATGCCTCCCTTTGGTGGAAACGGGCAAACAAAGTATCAATTGGCATCACGATCAGTTTTGGGACCATCACTTCTTTTTTTTCGTTCAACTGCTCGAGGCCCGAAGGATGGATGACACTAAATAACAGCTTTAAATATATGGTCGACGCTCCCTTGAACAGTCCTTTGGGCAGCTCTTGAATTTGAAATCCCAGCTTCTCTGGTCCGCGGTTAATCATACTTACTGCATAGACAGCCTTTACACCATTCATTCCAGAATCATGTACAAGCTGATGGGCAAGATCAGGAAGCTGCCGCTTCACGATTCGGATCAATTGAATAGCCAAATGCACCATAGACTTTGCTGTCGAGCCTAAATGAAACAACATTTTATTATCAAAATGAAGCTCGACGATCGGGTCTCCCTTTTTTAGCCACCTACCGTTCTCCATGTTTACATTCGGTCCACGATAGGTACGACGACGATAATAAAAAATCGTATCCTCCTTGCTTACGGGACGAAGCCGGAATAAAGTGTGGAATAGGCGCTCGTAGAGCAGCCATCCAAATACCAGCGTTTTTTTAAACCACCCCGTACCGGCCATCTCACTGGCAGCTGAAATAAGGACAGGCTGACCAAACAATGTATCCACCCGTACGCTGCGCAATTGCCGTTCTTGGGCGACCATCAGAAGCTTCTCCAGCGCGATTAGCATATTCTGAGGGGCCTCTTCGTCTGCTCCCAATGTCGTGCCACAGTCATGGAGCAGCATCACCTCGCCACCCCTCAGCTTTTTGAGCATCCGCTCCGCCAACTGTTTTGCTCCAATGCTCGCCTTCCAATCCCCGAACATGGAGGACCATAATACAATTCGACGACCATTTGTTTTAGAAATATCAAAGAAGTTCACAATTCCCCATGGCGGACGGTAGAAGGTCGTTCCCTTTCCGGTTACCCGGCGAATGACTTCTTCTGTTTGGGCAATCTGCCTTCTGACAGTAACTGGCCGCATCAGCCAATTCGATTTGTGCACATAATTATGAATCCCGATCAAATGACCTTCATCATGCATGCGTTTTAGAAGCTCGGGATGCTTTTCCGCATTGATGCCAACGACAAAAAAAGTAGCCTTGGCATCAAAACGCTTCAATAAATCCAGCAACTGCGGTGTATACACCGGATCAGGACCATCATCAAAGGTGAGCGCAAATTCCTGCTCGCTTTTGCCACGTCGAAACACTCTGAACCCAAAAATACGACTGACTAGCGCCGGAATAAAAGCATAAAAAGTTGAAATGTAAAACATCCATAACAGCAAAGTCTGCACGTTTTATCCCCACTTTTCTATTCTGTACTCGCAAGCTGGATTCCTGAGGAAAATTCACTTACTTATATATTATCATAAAGCGTAAGCATGCGGACATTTTGCTATTGCATGATCAGCATTGAAGTCCAATTTTAGTGTACAATAAATAAAAATCTTAAAGGAGTCGTTGTATACATATGCTTCCATTGTACAAAAAATATTGGCGTACCGTTTTTGATATCGGTCTGATTGTATTAACTGTGTATTTAATTATGTTTGTATCCAGCAAACTGTATCAGCTGGCGGCACCAGTATTCCTATCGTTCGTCGTGTTCTGGTGCATTGAACCTGCAGCCCGTTATTTCCATCGCAAAGGGATGAAGAAGCCCTTCGCCTCCGCGCTCTCCGTGTTGCTGTTCATCATCCTTTTACTCGCTATTTTTTTCGGATTGGGTTTGATTCTGGTTACGCAATTTACGAAAGTCGCGCAAAACCTCCCACATTATACCCAGATTATCCAAACGGAATTCACGCGATTTCTTCATCTTTCTCAAGATAAAATTGCTGCTTTACCTTCAGGTGTTACCGAACGTGTGAATGAATATTTTGCGACTGCGACCACGATTGCTACCAAATGGGCACAGCTCGGATTATCCTTTTTCATACAATTTCTCAGCTCCTTCACTGTTTTTATGGGCAATTTTGCCGTTGCAATCATTTTAGCGTTCTTTTTAAGTATGGAAATTAATCTCTGGAAGGGAATTGCCCGTAGTAAAACTCCCAAGACACTAAAAACGGCTTACCTTTTTCTAAAAAACCACGTGCTTAAAGCGATCTCCGCCTTTCTGAAGGCTCAAGCCTTACTGGTAGGGATTACCTTTATCCTTGTATTTATAGGTTTACTCATTTTGCAAGTGGATAATGCCCTGTCATTGGCACTTGTGGCGGCGTTGTTTGATATTCTCCCCTTGCTGGGTGTGCCTGTTATTTTTATTCCGTGGGCAGTGTATTTGTTCATTACAGGGAATACCGGCTTGGCTATCGGGCTGCTTATTGTCATGGCTGTCGCGGTGATCGTCCGCCAACTGGCAGAGCCTAAAATCACTGGAAATTCTATCGGTGTCTCATCTGCCTATCTGATGCTTTCCTTTGCCATTATATCGTTATCCATTTTCGGATTGGCCGGATTGATTTTGTCTCCGATTCTGATTATTTTACTCAAGGAATTGTGGCAGCAAGGCTATCTGCAACAATGGATTCGGTTTCCGACAGAAGAATTTGATGAGCTCCCGTTTATTGTCAAAATTCAGGAGGAGAACCGTGAGACTGCTCGTGGAGCTGAAGAGAATTGAGCCAGCAGATCCATCACCTGTCCGAACAGTGCAGTAGCTCGATTGGCAGAGTGCGTTGGAGCATTTTGCACCAGGACGGCAACAGCATAACGAGGTCGCTCTACCGGACCATAACCGATAAACCATTGGTGATTTACGGGACGGCCGTCCTTTAAGGCTTGGGCTGTACCCGATTTTCCAGCCAGATGCCATGATTTATCACGCAAGGATACGCCTGTACCGTGGACCACGACTTTCTCCATCGCCTCGCGAAGCGTGCGGGCCGTGGAGGCATGAATCGGGTGGCTTCCCTGGGGTGCTGGTGAAGCATGAGCAGGTAGCTCTAGCATGGTGCCTCCATCTGCGTAGCTGATGCGATTCACAAGGCGTGGAGCATGAACCTGGCCGTCGTGCAGCAAGGTGACGATGAGATTGGCGGCTTGGAGGGGCGTGACCAGCACGTCGCGCTGACCGATCGCTGTCTGTACACGTACGCCCCGATCCGCCGCATTCGTATGGGAGCCGAATACGGCTCCCTTTTCCTCGTGATCCAGCGGTCTGAATTGCGGCAGCCCTGCAAGATTTCGCTCCTGCCAGCCCACGGTTCGGATCAACCCCAGCGCAGAGGCCGTAGCCTGAATTTGCTCAGGCTTAAGCCGTTCGCCAAGATGAGCGAACACGATATTACAGGATACGGCAAGCCCCTCTTCCAGGTTCAGGGTGCCGTGTCCTTCTTTTTTCCAGCAAGTCAAACCGTACTTGCCATAGGTTCCATGACAATGGAACTGCTCCTTCGGTTGAACAACACCTGATTCAAGTGCAGCCGCAGCCGTAACCAGTTTAAAAATGGAACCGGGGGTTACCGCCTTGAGCGCGCGATTCGACCAGTCTGTTGTCTGCTGCGGATTGACACGAACGGGATTATAAAAAGGACGAGACACCATCGCCAGCACATCTGCATTACCGGCATCAAGTACAACCACTGCACCTTCTGCCAGGTGATTGGCTTCCGTCAGCTTTTCAAGCTGCTCCTGTAAGGAAAGATCAATGGTGGTCTGCACCTGTAGCGGATAGTGAGCATTGGCTGGAGCACTGACCCGCAGCGATACATGAGTCAGCGGACGACGCTGCGCATCCACAAACCGGGAGACGAATGTTTTACCCACGCCACTCAGCAACGGCTCCAGCGTTCTTTCCAGCCCGGCTGCGCCGATCGGTAGTTCACCCACTCGGTCGCCACGCTCATACAAAAAGCCAAGCCATTGCCTGCCAGTGGGGAGATCCGTGTAGCGTTTCGCATACGGAACAAACTCGATGAGTGAAGGGGCTAGCTTCAGCAGCTTGCTCGCTTCATTCGGCTTAATTTGTACGGGCTCTCCGCGCCCATCCCGCCATATTAGCGGTGATTGCAGACCTTTCCACTGTGTCAGCAGCAGCTTCTTGTTCGTCCGCAGCAGCCTGGCGAGCTCTTCGCCATGTAGAGCCGCTTTGCCGTCAACGTCGGGAAAAAGCACCGGTACCCATACGACACCACCCGTCAATGGCTGTCCATATCGATCCGTGAGCTGTCCACGCCCAGAGTCAATAGCAATTCCCTCCTGACGCTGACGCACAGACATTTCCTTCAGCGAACGTCCCCCGTAAGCAGACATATGTATCCCCGCCGTCCCCTGAATCCAAGCCAGTCGGAATAGTAAAATTAGCAGCAGCACCGTCATCCCCAGGGCCATATATGCAATTCGACGTTTTCGCATGAAGCTGTTGCCACGCCTCGGCACACGCATCCTTCTTTCATCTTTTTCCAGTAGTATGTCCTGTAGCTAAAAAAGAAAACCCAATCCGCTTTTGAACACGGAAATGGGTTTCCTGCCATTATCATAAAATAAGCAATACATCATTTTGTTGCATTTACACCGTAAACCGCGAAAGCTGCTCCTTCAACTTCACGGATACGCCTTCCAGCTTATCAGACAAGCCTACCAGTTGATTACCGATATTTGCCTGCTCATTGCTCAGGGAAGCGACTTCCTGCGAAGTGGCCGAGGATTGCTCAGCTACTGCACTTACATTGGTCATTGCCTCAGATAAAGTTGTCTGCGATTCACTCAATTCCTGAATGGATGAGGTGACCGTTCCCAATCGAAGCGCAAATTCTCCCATTTGCTGCTGCACCGATTGGAAAATGTCCGTCGTCACCTGCACGGCTCCCATCTGCTCACGGAACAGTGGATACACCTCGGATAATGCCTGCACCGTTTCATTCATCTCATTGATGATGTTGTTAATAATTCCTGAGGCCGTTTGAATGGCTTGACGTGATTGCTCAGCCAGCTGCCGAACCTCATTCGCCACCACCATAAAGCCGCGTCCGGCGGTTCCCGCCCGTGCCGCTTCAATCGTCGCATTCAGCGATAGAATATTCGTTTGCTTGGCAATATCCTGTAATACGTCCAGCACCTTAAAGACATCGGAAGTGGTCTGCTTCAGCTCATCTACCTTGCCTACCAGAGCATGCGTAGTTTCTTCTGTAACCCGCGTCTTGCTTAACAGGTTTTTCAGCTGAATCGTCCCTTTTTCACTGGATTGTTCAACCTCCCGTGCGGCCAAGCTCATTTCATGATTAGAAGCCATCACCACATCCATTTGCTGAGATATATTCCCGGTTAGTCCGCTGCCACGTTCAGCCTCGGTTGCCAAACTGGTGGAGCCATGAGCGATTTCCTCAGTTGCGGCTGCAATTTCCTTGGCTGAAATAGCCGTCTTCTTCGAGGCATCACTCAGTTCCGTCGCTGTATCCAGAACCTCCTGAGCCGACGCGTTCGTCTGCTCTACCAGCAATGTAATTTGCTCCATCATCATGTCAAAGCTGACAGACAACTGGCCAATTTCATCCTGAGCCTTGTAGTTCGTTCGGATTTGCAGGTTCCCTTTGGCACCTTCGACCATTAAATTTTTCAGATGGGTCAACGGACGCGCTACGAGGCGTACGATCCACAGGCCAATGAACAATGCAATGAGTGCAGCCACCGCAGCAAATATCCAGGTCGTCGTTAAAATCCCCCTAGCGTCTCTAACCAGCTCTGATACAGGTACTACACCCACGAGAATCCACTTGGAGGTTCCCAGCGTATTATGAACCGTTAGCACATTTTGTTCTTCCCCATTTGCTTCCTGCTCCATAAATTGAGTTCCTTCGATCCCTTCAAGCTTGGAAACGTAATCCAGCTTTTTCTTTCCTCCTGACAAGCTATCTATGTTGGAGCCTACAAATTCGCCCTTGTCGGTCACAAGGCTAATCATACTGCCCGCGCCCAAATTAACACTTTTCAACTCGTCCTCCACCACACTGGACTTTAAATCCATAACCAGAACGTAGGTCCCTCCGAGTCCGGACATACTGTTCATGGAGCGTGCCAGACGAAAGGTCTTGCTTCCATTGTCATTCACCTGCGTAGGCAACCAAACAATTCCCTTGTTTTTCAGAATATCCTTAAACCACGCTTCCTGCCGTACATCCTTTTGTGTTCCTGTGCCCATCGCCGCCAAACTGGCTTCCTCCGGGTACAAGTACAATGAATCAACCGCTTTATTCGTAAAAGCAAGATTCGTTAACTTCTTGTTTACTTCACCCATAGCAACAAAAGATTCAAAAGAGTTCTTTTCTTGCTTTGCCGCCTTTTGCAGCTGATCACTTAATTCCGTATCAAAAAATACCTGTGTCGAGGTATCTTGAAAGCGTTCTAAAATAATATCAAGCTTTTCCGAGGTTTGCTGAACGGTTTGCTGATAAGCGGTAGCCGCATTTTGCTCAATCGTACTTTTTGCCCTGTAGTAAGAGATCATCCCCAAGCTGACCACAAATAACATAATTGCCGCAAAAAAGATCAGGAACAACTTCATTCCAACCGAACGGATCGGATTATAGTTTTTGACCAAATGCATGAAATCCTTACTGTACTTTTCCGGCTTAAGTAAACGCTTTAAATTATATGCGCTCTTACGGGTGGCTTTGGCTACCCAGGGAATAACTTTCGAGGATATCCTAGCTGTCTGTTCTCCTTTATTCGCTGTGATGCCCTTCATGCCTTTCATGAGTTCTATTTTCTTCGGTTGCCTTTTTGAAGTCTTCCCTTCTTTTTTCCGAAAACCCATTCCTCTCACCTGCCGCCATATAATTAGTTTCCTGATCCACGTCATCCACTATGTATCTGTTATCTATATAACATCTATCGGAACTATTCGACGCGGAATGTAGCTTTCCTTTGTGGAATGACTAAATTTTGTGAAACTTTTTTCCTAGAAAGGTATTCAAAAAAAAGCCTCTCCAACCGATAGGAGAGACTTTTGAATCTTTTCACCCGCGACTTAGGGCCTATTCACTTCTTTTTACGCATCATATCAAAATACGATACAGGTTGATCTACCTTCATTTTAATCCGTTGAAGCGGGTGACGTGCAGCATCCAGCTCATTGCCTTCCTCATCCCAGATCGTTCCGACCTTTTGTTTAAAGAATGTTCCGTTCGGACCAAAAAATTCAATTTCATGACCCGGTTTAAAATGATTGCGCTGCTGAATCGTTGCGATGCCGCTAGCAGCATCATAATCCATGACCAATCCGGCAAAATCGTAAGGTACTGCCTTCTCCTCCGGCTCATAAATATGATCCTCATGATCCGGTGTATCGTAGAAAAAGCCTGTATTCAGCGGACGATTGGCTGCCTTGTTAATCTCTTCAATCCATTCTGGCTTGAGCACATAATTTTCAGGATCAGCCATATAGGAATCAATCGCTTGACGATAGACATTCACGACCGTAGCCACATAGTGAATGGACTTCATGCGTCCTTCCACTTTAAAGCTGTCTACACCGACATCAATCAGATCGGGAATATTTTCAATCATGCACAGGTCCTTGGAACCCATTGAAAAAGCGTTATCGCCTTCTTCAAACAGCGGAAGCTGGTTAACGCCAAGCTGAAACTGTTTCAGCACATTGTTATCCTGCGCCTCTTCCTCAGATATCCACACCTCGCCCGGGCGGGCATCCTCGAACAGGTCGTATTTCCAGCGGCAGGACTGACAGCATCCCCCACGGTTGGAATCTCGATCTGTAAAGTGATTGGACAGCACACAGCGACCGGAGAATGAAGAACACATCGCACCATGGACAAAAGCTTCGATCTCAATATCCACATGCTTTTTAATTTCCTCAATTTCCTCCAGGCTGGTCTCACGTCCCAAAACAACACGTGGCAATCCCTCGTCCTTCCAGAACTTTACCGCTTGCCAGTTCAGTGTGGACTGCTGTGTGCTCAAATGCACTTCCAATCCCGGAACAGCACGCAATGCCACAGATACAATGGCCGGATCAGCAACAATTACAGCATGAATGCCTACCTCGTACAGATTGCGCAGATATTCCTCGATCCCGGCAATATCTTCATTGTGGGCATAGATATTCGTCGCCACAAGCACCTTGGCACCGTACTTGTTGGCAAATTCTACACCTTCCCGCATTTCCTCAAAACTGAAATTGTCGGCGTTAGAACGCAGACCGTATTTCTGTCCACCAATATATACAGCATCCGCGCCATAGTGAACCGCAAACTTCAGCTTTTCCAGATTTCCGGCAGGAGCGAGCAGCTCCGGCTTATCCAGACGATTCCGCTTGCCATTATATTTTCTTGTTTTGGTCAACGTTCCCATGACGTTCCCCCCTTGTGTGTTCATGTAATATTAATAAACCTGCTCTTTATAGAAAAATCCGAAGGATAGCTCCCGTTCAGGGTCTTGAAGCCGGCGAACCTCATCCAGCCAGCTTTCATCATATGCATAAGCTTCCGGATCAGCTGTATAGGTGTCAATGGCTTTACGATAAGCACGAACAACCGCTGCATTGTAAGCCGTAGGTTTTAACAGCCCTTCGATTTTAAAGCTGTGAACGCCTGCCTCCATCAGAAAATGCAGGTCCTCCATGATACAGAAATCATCCGAACTCATAATATGCGTCCCGTTCATATCCTCATAAATGGGGAATTTCTCTTCCTTCCGTTCGGCTTCAATCAGGAACAAGCCGCGCTCCCTGCCGAGATCGCCTTCTACCGGGCGTCCTTGATGCAGCATGTAGCTTTGTACAAGCTTGCGCTTGGAATGATAAATATTAGTCATGCCATGTACCTGAACCTGTGCCTCCATGTTCAGCTTCGGAATCATTTCCGTAATTTCGTCCATACTGAGCTCACGGGCCAAAATAACGCGTGAGGCTCCCTTCTCGCCCCAATAGTTGGCGGTTGCGAAGTTGGTGGAAATCATTTCTCCGTTCCAAAACAGCTTCAGATGGGGGGCATACTCTTTCACCGCCATGAGTACCGACGGATCATTAAACTCAATGGCATCTATACCGCACCCAGCAAGTGTCTGCACATATTCGGGAATGAGCGGCAACAGCTCGTTCGTCATCAAATTTGTCATAGATACGTATACCTGTGCCGTATGCTTCCGTGCTTCTTCTACAACCTCACGGATTTGATTCGGTGTAAAATGTCCCGGTAGCCGCATGCCAAAGCGGTCATCTCCAATTAGCAATGCATTCGCTCCGGCCTTCAGCATTTGGCGGGCATCCTCCGGAGAGCTGGCGGTTACCAGCAGTTCGGGTTTGTAAGCCATAGGCTCACCTCCTATTTTGTCTTACGGTTACTTACCTGAATGTTATGCAAATGTTCTTTATATGTGGCGGCAAACAAATGTTCATGTGTTCCGTCTTTTTTGGTCACATAAAATAAATAATCCGTAGCTGCCGGCTGCAAGGCCGCCACTACTGATTTCAAACTCGGACTGGCAATTGGTCCTGGCGGAAGTCCCGGATGCAAATACGTATTATAAGGACTTTCTACAGCCAAATCCTTATAATACAGCCGTTCCTTCTGCTTATCCAGCATATATTGAACGGTGGCGTCAATTTCCAGCTTCTTGTCCTGCTTGAGTCGGTTATAAATGACTCCAGCCACTATAGGCCGTTCATCATCCACTACCACCTCGCGCTCCACCAAAGAAGCAACACTCAGCAGCTGATGCAGCGTTTCGCCC
This sequence comes from Paenibacillus kribbensis, assembly GCF_002240415.1. NCBI lineage: Bacteria > Bacillati > Bacillota > Bacilli > Caryophanales > Paenibacillaceae > Paenibacillus > Paenibacillus kribbensis. The sequence goes on along the minus strand of NZ_CP020028.1, from coordinate 1,455,878 downwards.
CGCTGCTTTAGGTTAGCATCCAGGTCAGGTATGGTATTCAGACGTTTTTGCGTCTGCTCCAGCATCGCCTGAACAATATCCTTGGTTGTGCTGCCTTTTTTCAGCTCATAGGTTTCAGGGAAGAGATAGCCTTCCAGCGCATAGCGAAGCCCTGCCTGCTTCGGAATATCCCGCACCAGCGAGACATCAAAAGCGGACGGCTCGTTGGCCAACTGCAAAAATTGCTGCCGGTCCGCCAGTCCTTCTTTTTGCAGCTTATCAGCCATCTGTCTGATCGTATAACCTTCCGGTATTGTAAAACGAATCATTTCCTCTTTGACAACGTCCCCTGCCGATAGCTTGGCAATCAGTTGATCAAAGGTTATGCCAGGCTGCGCCTCATAATTCCCGGCCTGGAGTGCATTTCCTTGCTGTTTGAATTTTACATAAGCCTTAAACACAAGCGCATTACGTATAAGTCCCTTTTGTTCCAGTGTATCTGCAATAGCTGAGGTCCCTGTTCCCTTCACTACCGTAAATGCAACAGGCTGCGTTTTCGGCTGAACAGGCTGCATAGCACTCCAAATATAGAAAGCTGCTCCTCCTGCTATGATAACAAGCAGCAAAAACAGCGTGGTCATCCTCGTCCTTCGCTTCACATCCACTCACACTCCTTCACAGCCAAAAAGGGCGGACAGGTCCGCCCTTTCAGGTTTGATCTCCTCGTTATCCAGCCTTACAGCTCCGGCAGCGTACATTCATCGTACAGCTCGGAAATATCTTCCCATTCATCATCATCTTCGATGGTGGTAATGGAGACTTCGCCGTCTGTGGATGAGCTCACATGATATAGCTCATGCTCGCCTGCAGCAGCCCCAGGTCGACGTAATACAGCGTACCGTTGATTACCTACCTTGAACTCTGCTTCCAGCTCCATGCGTACCGCATGACCCTGTTCATCCTGCAACTCTACATCGCCGTCGAATGCTTCCTTTAAATCAGAGGTCCAGCTTAGGTCTTCACGTGAATAGTTCGTCATTTCCCGTCTTCCTCGTCCTCTTCTTCCACAAATGTATTAAAGGTCTCTTCAACGATTTCCCACTCGGCATCGTCTTGGATCACATACAATTTAATATCATCGCCTTCTTCCTCATAACGGAAGGCGTAAACATCGGACTCATCAGCTTCAGGGTCCACTGGCGCAACCATCATGTACTTCGCTTCGGAACCGTCTACCTCAAACTTCATAATGACCTCGAACTCTTCTTCGTTGCCCTCGTCATCGGCAATATAAATAATTTCCGGCTCTTCTTCCATACCCACTTGATTTTCAGCCATTACGATATCCCCCTCACCTTGTACTGTGTGCGTCCAAATAGTTTTGCAAGATCAGGCTTGCTGCCAGCTTATCTACCACCTGCTTGCGTTTTTTTCGGCTGACGTCGGCTTCCAGAAGCGCACGCTCTGCCGAACGCGTCGTCAGCCGTTCATCCCAAAGGTGAACGGGTAATCCCAGCAACTCCTTAAGCCGGTTCGCAAACTCAATGCAAATCTCACCGCGTGGACCCACGGTTCCGTTCATATTTTTCGGCAAGCCTACAACCACCTCACCGATTTCATGGTCACGGATTAAATCTGCAATTTTACCGAACTCACTGTCGTCACCACGTCGTTCTATGACTTCCAATCCTTGGGCGGTCCAGCCGAAGGCATCACTTACGGCGACCCCAATTCGGCGGTCCCCGTAATCCAATCCCATTACTTTCATGCCTGTCTCCTAACGGTGCTTCGCCAGATAGAAACGAACCAGCTCTTCAATCAATTCATCGCGTTCTTTTTTGCGTACCAGGCTTCTGGCATTATTATGCCGCGGCACATAAGCAGGATCACCTGATAACAAATACCCGACAATCTGATTGATTGGATTGTATTCCTTTTCTACCAAAGCATCATATACGGTCAACAAAATTTCCTGAGCAGAAGCTTCCTTCTCATCCGCCTTGACATTAAATTTGACCGTTTTGTCCATGGAATCCATTGTTGACACCTCGCTTCCACAAAACATGTGTACATGTTTATGCCAGCTTATTCTTATACATCATACCATAAGCAGAGCCTTTCAAGGAAATGTCTTAGCCCGTTTTTTTTCCAAAAATCCGCAAAAATGATCGAACTTTATCCTTGAGAAGCTGCCGCCACCAGTTCATGGGCACGTTGAAGCGCTTCGTCCAGCTTGCTGGCATCCTTGCCTCCAGCTTGTGCCATATCAGGACGTCCGCCGCCGCCGCCGCCGCATACGGCAGCAATTTCCTTCACGAGCTTGCCTGCATGAAGTCCTGCCTTCGTATGCTCTGCAGGTACAGCTACGACAAAATTGACTTTGTCGTCCATCGCAGCGCCGAGCACCAGCACAGCAGCCGGAAGCTTCCCTTTCAACTCATCGGCAATGGCACGCAAAGCGTCCATACTGGAAGCCTGTACGCGTGCAGCGAGCAGTTGTACTCCACCGACTTGCACCACCTGATCCGTCAGTTGACCTGCCTCAATAGCGCTCAGCTTGCTTTGCAGCGATTCATTTTCACGACTAAGGTCTTTAATGTGCTGCTGCAGGGACTCGATGCGCTTCGGCACCTCGGACAGCTTGGATTTAACCAGCCCGGCCGATACCTTCAACAGCTCCAATTGTCCTTCCATATATTCAAAGCCAACACGCCCGGTTACTGCTTCAATACGACGGACACCTGATCCGATACCGCTCTCGCTGACAAGCTTGAACAGTCCGATTTGCGAGGTATTGCTGACATGACAGCCACCGCACAGCTCGATGCTGTAATCGCCTATTTTAACGACTCTTACGATATCTCCGTATTTTTCACCGAACAGCGCCATCGCTCCCAGTGCCTTGGCTTCATCAATCGGTTTCAGTTCAATATTCACATCCAGCTGGCTCCAGATCGCACGGTTTACCCGCAACTCAATATCCGCCAGCTCTTCCGCTGTAATGCTTCCGAAATGGGAGAAGTCAAAACGCAGTCGTCCAGGCTCTACCAAAGAACCTGCCTGATTGACATGGTCACCCAGTACTTCTTTAAGCGCTTTGTGCAGCAAATGTGTAGCCGTATGGTTTTTCTCAATTTCTCCACGCGAGGCTTGGTCTACTTCTGCTTTCACCGTATCGCCAACGTTCAGCTCACCGGCCTCTACAACGACCTGATGCACATGCTGGCCTTGTGGTGCCTTGAACAGTCCTTCGACCTTCGCAGTCACCGTACCTCCACGCAGCAAGCCATGGTCACTGACTTGTCCGCCGCTTTCGGCATAAAAAGGAGTCACATCCAGCACGACCTGGCAAGTTTGTCCTTCACTAACACTGTCCACCAGCACATCCTCATATACAATCGCCACAATTTTTGACTCAGTTACGAGGTCATTATATCCAACAAATTCACTTTTAACCGCCAAGTCGGACAAAGCTCCGCCCTGAATCTTCATGCTGGCATTGTCCTGATGAGCGTCACGCGCGCGTTTGCGTTGCTCCTGCATCGCTTCATCGAAGCCCTCACGGTCGACTTTCAAGCCCTGCTCATCCGCATAATCCTCGGTGAGGTCAAATGGGAACCCGTACGTATCGTACAGTTTGAATGCGTCTGTTCCGCTAATCATATCGCGGCCTTCCGCCTTCGCCTGAGCGCTGATGTCAGCCAAAATAGCCAATCCGTCTGTCAGTGTTTCGTGGAAGCGTTCCTCTTCTGTTTTGATCACCTTGACGATGAAATCACGCTTGTTCACCACTTCAGGGTAGTACACACCCATGATATTCCCAACCGTTTCCACCAGTTCAAACATAAACGGACGGTTCATACCGAGCATTTTTCCGTAACGCACAGCCCGGCGCAGCAAGCGGCGAATAACATAGCCCCGTCCCTCATTGGAAGGCAGTACGCCATCGCCAATCGCAAAAGCTACGGTACGAACATGGTCGGCAATGACTTTGAGAGCCACGTCGCTGTCCACATTTTCGTTATATTTGACTCCTGCCATTGCAGCTGTTTTCTGAATGAGCGGCTGGAAAATATCTGTGTCAAAATTGGAATCCACATTTTGCAAAATGGATGCAAAACGCTCCAAGCCGGCTCCTGTATCAATATTTTTGTTTGGAAGCGGCGTATAGCTGCCGTCTTTGTTATGGTTGAATTGTGAGAATACGAGATTCCATACTTCCAGGTATCGCTCGTTCTCTCCGCCTGGATACATTTCAGGGTCCGTCATGTCGCTGCCGTAGGCTTCGCCGCGATCATAAAAGATTTCCGTACAAGGTCCGCAAGGGCCTTCACCGATGTCCCAGAAGTTGTCTTCCAATTTGATAATTCGCTCAGCAGGCAGACCGATTTTTTCGTTCCACAGCTTGTACGCTTCTTCATCTTCAGGATACACGGTAACAGCCAGACGCTCCGGATCAAAGCCAATCCATTTCGGATCAGTCAGAAACTCCCATGCCCATGTAATGGCCTCTTCTTTAAAATAGTCGCCAATGGAAAAGTTGCCGAGCATTTCGAAAAAAGTGTGGTGACGGCGCGTTTTGCCGACATTTTCAATGTCATTCGTACGAATGCATTTTTGTGAATTGGCGATACGTGGATTTTCAGGCTTCACACGTCCGTCAAAATAAGGCTTGAGCGGCGCCATGCCCGCATTAATCCACAGCAGGGAAGGATCTTTATGAGGAACAAGCGGTGCGCTTGGTTCAATCACATGTCCCTTGCTTTCAAAAAACTCCAGCCATTTGGAGCGGATTTCACTAGCTTTCATATAAGTAGCCTCCTAGTTATGGTGTCACTTGTTCTTGGCACAGGCCATAAAAAACAGAAAAACGCCCCTGAACGGATCAGGGACGATTGTATCGCGGTACCACCCTGGTTATCGCCGTCCCCTCTGTACGAAATGCCACATGTGCAAGCTGCACACTCAGGCATCTGTTTAACGGACGAGCGATCGCCTTGTTTTCACTGGTAACGGGAGCATCCCGGCGGGTTCAGCCCGCACTCCGAAATGAGCTTTCCCTACTGGATAAACACATTTAAACATACTCAATTCAGTATATCCGTGTCATTTAGCCGTGTCAACGCGATTTCAGACAGGATGCATTAGGAAAACATACAAAATCAGATCGGTTTACGCTTCACATAATAAGCAAAAAAATGCTGAAGCGCTACCTTTAATACGGCCATCACCGGAACTGCCAAAATCAAGCCGGTAATTCCCGCTATTTCTCCACCCACCAACAGGGCGAATATGATGGATATCGGATGCAGATGCAGGGTTCGTCCGACTACCTGAGGGGAAATTACATTACTTTCCAGTATTTGAATGCAGGTGTTCACGACCACGACCAACAGCACCATTTTGAAGGAAACCGTAGAAGCCATTACTACCGCCGGAGCAGCCCCCAAAAAAGGGCCCAAATACGGAACAATATTAAAAATCGCCACCACACCTGCCAGCAATAGCGCATAAGGCATACCAACCAGCATATATCCGATATAAGCCATTACGCCGATAATGACGCATACCAGCAGCTGTCCTCTGACATAGTTGCCAAGTGCCTGATCAATTTCCTTAAGCACCGTTACAATCGCCTTACGGCGAGAACGCGGGAGATAAGATACAATCGTCCGCTCGAACACTTCAAAATCCTTTAAAATATAAAAAATGAGAAATGGCACAATGAATACATTGAACAGCATGTTGATCATGCTACCAATGTTATCCATAAAGTTGGAAATCCCCGTAGCCATGCGGTTTTCCAGTTGGAAAAACCATTGGTTCATCCCCGTTCGCACCCCTTGAGGCAAAATGCCGCTATCCATATTCGACATTAATCCCTGTGCATGCATGGTCAGTTCAGGCAAATGCTCATTCAGCTCATCCAGTTGTTCAATAAACATCGGGATCAGATTCATCAAAATGACAATAAGGCTGGCCAAAAATACAGCATAGATAAGCAGCACGGCTACACTTCGAGGCACCTTGCGACCGCCCAGCATACTGACAATAGGATTGAGAACATAGGAAATGATCATCGCTACCGCAAACGGAGCAATGATTGTTTTCAGAAAATCATACAGATTCAAAAACAAAGGTCGCAGCAGCCAGATAAAATATAGAATGACAAGTCCCAGCAGCGTCCATATTCCGTACCGGAACAGTCTACTTTTCGTTAATTGCTCCATATTGTGCCCCCTTACCGGACTAGCCTTCTTTAAGTATATGCCTGTATCTTTACTTTAATCCTTCCTTTGGATTCTGGCGTTTACCATTAATGTCCATTGTAAAAAAATGATGAAAACGGATGAAATTAATTAACAAATTCATTCCATCTGTCGATATAAGTACAAAGAACTATTAGATTTTCATATTTCTGAATCATCGGAGGTCGTTACATGAACTTGAAAATGAAACTTATTCTCCTTTTTACTTGCATTGTTGTCGTTGCGGCTGGACCTTTGTCTGTCATTAGCATGACAAGCATTAAAAATCAGGCTAACCGTGACATCCAAGAGCTTATGAGCAGCAAAGCCTCCGAAACTGTCAACCAGCTCGACGGGTGGACGCGCGGGAATGCCCAAATTATCGAAACGCTGGCTGCCGAATTGCAATCAGCTGATATACCATCAGATGTCAAATTAGTTTCCCTGAAAGCGGCCTTTCAAAATTATAAGGATCAAAGTATCGCTAACATTTATGCTGGACTTGAGGATGGAACCTACTGGGATGGCTCCGGCTGGTTTGAAGCAGGCTATGATCCTCGTGCCCGTCCGTGGTACAAGGATGCCAAAGCCAAAGGGGAAATATATTATTCCTCCCCATATATTGATGCGGCCAGCACCGATTTCACCATCTCGATTGCGAAGCCACTCAAGGATTCCAACGGCTCCATCACTGGGGTTGTCAGTGAAGATATTTTGTTAAACGATATGACCAAAATCATTAAAGACATAAACCTGAACGGATTAGGCTATGCATTTCTGATTGACCAAAACGGAGTCGTGGTCGCACATCCAGACAGCAAGCTGGCTGGTAAAAATCTCAAGGATACGCCCGAGCTAGGTTCGTCAACTGCAGCCCTGCTGAGCGCCACTTCGGGAAAAGCAGACTACAGCTACAATGGCAGTGAGCGCCAGCTTTATTTTAAAAAGATGCCCAGCACAGGCTGGATTGTAGGATTGTCTATTTCAAAAGATATTGCTTTTCAGGAGTACTACTCCACTCGTAACCAACTGTTGATTACTGTTGCTATTATCTTCGTCGTTGCCATGCTGCTGGCGATCTGGGCGGCAAACAGCTTTATCAAGCCGATTCGGAAGCTTCAAGTGAACGTCAAACGAGTAGCTGAAGGGGATATGACAACACGAGTGGATATTAAGGGTAAGGATGAAATCGCCAGCCTGGGTGCGGATTTTAATATCATGTCTGATAACCTCTCTAACCTCCTGCGCAAGGTAGCAGATACAGCCGTCGATGTCAGCTCAGCTTCGCATGATATGCACCAGCATGCCAAAGATACGGGAACCATCGCGTCACAAATCGCCAGTGCAGTTCAAGAGCTTGCTCAAGGAGCGAGCGATCAGGCTGAGGCCGTGTATTCCGGCTCTGAGAAGCTAACTCACATGACAGACTCTATCAACCTGATTGGAGAAAGTGTCAAACGGACTCAAACTGCGGTGTTCGAGACAGATTCTGCCGTGGTGGCAGGGTATGAAACAGCAGAGCGTCAAGCGAAGCTTGCAGCAGAGTCCAGACAAACGACGACTGCGGCAGGAGAAGCGGTAGATTCACTCACTCTAAAAACTCAGGATATCGAGCGTCTGGCCGGTGCCATCCACGATATCGCTGCCCAAACAAACCTGCTGGCCCTCAATGCGTCCATCGAAGCAGCAAGAGCCGGGGAACACGGACGAGGTTTTGCCGTCGTCGCAGGGGAAGTGCGGAAGCTGGCTGAACAAGCGGGCAGTTCCAGTGACAGTATCATGAATAAGCTGGAAGAAATCAAAATTGCAGGACTACGAAGTACGGAGGAAATGAAAAAGGCTCTTACTGTAACTGCTGAACAGGAGCAGGCAGCCACCGCGACGAGACAGGCGTTTGAATCCATCCGCGGAGCTTCTCAGCATATGCTTACCCAAATTGGGGACGTTTCAGCCGCGACGGATCAACTCCGCGTGAATGCCGGACATATTTCCGACGTTATCTCCAGCGTGGTCGCCGTCTCTGAACAAAGTGCAGCTTCTACCGAGGAAGTCGCTTCCTCCGTGCAAGAACAAGGCCATGCCATGAACAACATTGCCGACCTTTCCGCCAAACTCGATTCGCACGCGGATCTTCTGCTGGAAGAGGTCAAACGCTTTAAACTGTAAGCATTGATGTCTTCGCAGAACCGTGCAAACAAAAGAGGGTGACTCCCAGGCCAATACAGCCACCGGGAGTCACCCTCTTCGTTATTTTTATCAAGCCATATCTACCCATTGAGTCATATTCAAGCAATGGGTTAGAAAACACTCCATAGTAGACAGCCTGTCCGCTCCGTGCGTAAAGCTTAAGAAGAAGCGTGGATCTGCGGCAAGTCCTGTTGCACCATTTCATCTCCGAAGAACAGGTCATCCAATGAACTAAGCGTTCCATCCTCTTCTACCTGGTAGACGGACATTTTCTCACCATTCACCTGAAGTTCGATAAAGCATCCCCAGCAATAAAATTGATGGGAGCCGATTTTGCCGATATCTTTCGAATTACAATTCGGACATCTCAATAAACTCACCCTATCCATTAACAGAATATATGGCTTTTTCCAGACGCTGCTCGCTTAACGGGGGCACCATGACAGCATTTTCCCCGATGGACATATCTTCGGTGCAGGGCAGCCATTTCCGCCCTTCTATAATATCCGATACAAAACCATCGCTGATTTCCAAGCCTATTATGTTATTGCCCATTTCCTGATCGAAATAAACATCCGAAATGTGTCCGAGCATAAGCCCTTCCTCTGTCAGCACAGATAAATCCTTCAGTTTACCAGGTCCAAGCAAGTACGTATGTTGTATCTCACGAGCCTCCGTTTTACGTACCGCCTGCTGATTACGGATCATGATCGCATCTTCACCATACGCAACGATGTCATCCCAAGCAACGACCTTCACTTGAGAAGAAAAAAGGCCTTTGCCTTCCAGCTCGATCCCCGTAATTCTCCAATTAGCAGTCACCATAAAATCATGTATTTTACCAATCTGCTTCCCGTTCTCCACATCAAAAACGGTAAGCCCGATCATATCCTGAAGCTTCATAATATAGGGTACCTCCTCATTCTGCAAATCCGAACGAAGGTGCGGTCCTTTTCGTACATGCCTGTCAGACCTTGCTTCCGTTCATGTAATGAAATGGAAAACCGCCCTCCCTTCTTATTAAAATGTGGAGAAAACCCTAGTACCTAGTACGCAGCCGCTTCCATATGGTTTCAATTTTCTGGGCCGTGTATTCCATTTCTTCCGTAGTATTACCCAAACCGAAGCTAAAACGAATCGCTGATTTCAAAACATCTTCAGGAAGATTCATCGCCTGCAGTACATGCGACAACTCCAGAGACCCGGAAGTGCAGGCTGAGCCGCTGGCCGCTGCAATGCCTTCCATATCGAGGTTCATTAGCATGGTTTCTGTACCAATGGCCGGGAAGCTGATATTCACGACATTCGGTAAAGAATGCTCCGGATCACCATTGATCACAAAAGCATCGCTTCCCAAAGTGTCTCCCAATGCTTTCAGCAAGGTTTGACGAAGCGTTGTATCGTACGCCGAACGTTCCTCTATGGACGCACTGGCGAGCGTTGCGGCTTTTGCCAGACCGGCAATTCCCGCGATGTTTTCGGTACCGGCACGGCGTTTCTTCTCCTGGAGTCCTCCATGCATTAGCGGCTGGATGCGTGTACCCTGACGGATATACAAAGCCCCCATCCCCTGTGGACCGTTAATCTTATGACCAGATACGCTAAGCAAATCAATCGGAAGGCTCTGGCAGTCTATCTGAATATGACCAAAAGCTTGAACCGCATCTACATGGAATACAATGCCGTGTTCTCTCGCAATCTGTCCTACTTCATGGATCGGCTGGATGACGCCTATCTCATTGTTGGCATACATCATGCTGATCAAAAACGTATCCGGTCGTATGGCAGCCTCTACATCCGCAGGGTTGACACGTCCAAAGCCGTTGACCGGAACGTAGGTTACCTCATAGCCTGCTTTTTCAAGCTCGTCGCAAGCATGAAGCACCGCATGATGCTCAGTCGTGGTCGTAATGATATGGCCGGAAGTACGTCCATCTGCCGTAGCCGTCCCGAACAGGGCCAGATTATCGCTTTCTGTCCCTCCACTTGTAAATACGATTTCTTCAGGCTTGCAGCCCAAAGAGGCCGCAACGGCATCCCTCGCAGCACTGACGGTGCGCTTGGCATCCCGGCCAAAGGCATGAACGCTTGAAGCGTTGCCGAATTGGCCGGTCATGATGTCCATCATAGTCTGCGCAACCTCAGGATGCAAAGGAGTCGATGCGGCATGATCCAGATAAATTCTGTTCATGTTAATCCCACCTCAAATATAGAACATATAATTATCAAACTCATCATGTTCCTGGTATGTGATCAAGTCCTTCAGCGTTGTGGAATCCAGCACTTCTGCAATGCTGTCACGAATTCGCAGCCAGAGCTGGCGTTTGGCCGGATCGTCTTCTTCCGTGAAATCGACTGGTGAAATCGGACCCTCCAATACACGAATGATATCTCCCGCTGTTACTCCTGCCGGTTCACTGGCAAGAATATAACCGCCGTAAGCACCACGGATACTTTTTACCAAACCTGCATTACGCAAAGGTGCAATAAGCTGCTCCAGATAATGCTCGGAGAGCTGATTTTTTTCGGCAATACTTTTCAAAGAAGTTGGACCTTCGCCAAACTTGGCAGCAAGCTCCATCATAATGGTCAGGCCATAGCGGCCTTTCGTTGATATTTTCAATTGTGCCACCTCACTTATAGTAACAATTCCGTTAAACACGCGGAATAATTGGTGTTGTAAACCTCTCTATTCCGATCCTAACCCTCAGCTTATGTTAACATATTAGGGCAGGTAAAGGGAAACATTACAGATACAATCTTAAAAAAAGTTGTTTTCGAGCGATTTGGAACGGCTTTAGCCCGTTTTATGTAGTTTTCTCCCATCGTTCGCCTTGTCGTTTAATCGTCCAAACATCGTAACTCATTATCGTTTATGTTACAATAGGTGGGTTCTACAACAATAATGAAAGAATTGGGTGATGACCATGGCAAAAGCCAATCATGAAACCCGTGTCGTCGTCGGGATGTCCGGTGGCGTCGACTCATCCGTTACCGCGCTGCTGCTAAAGGAGCAGGGCTATGACGTAATCGGCATCTTCATGAAAAATTGGGATGACACGGATGAATTTGGCCGTTGTACGGCTGAAGAGGATGCGGAGGATGTGCGCCGCGTCTGTGAACAGATCGACATTCCTTACTATACCGTCAATTTTGAAAAAGAATACTTTGATAAAGTATTCTCCTATTTTCTTGATGAATATAAAGCTGGACGCACACCTAACCCGGATGTCATGTGCAACCGTGAAATTAAATTCGGTGAGTTTCTCAATAAAGCGCTGGATTTGGGAGCAGATTATGTTGCTACTGGGCATTATGCACGGGTTGTGGAAGAAGACGGCCGCTTTACTTTGCTGCGCGGTGTGGATAGCAACAAGGATCAGACCTATTTCCTGAATGCGTTAAGTCAAAAGCAGCTGTCCCGGGCCATGTTCCCGATCGGTCATTTGCCAAAGCCGGAAGTTCGCAAAATCGCAGAATCCGCGGGACTATATACAGCCAAGAAGAAAGACAGCACGGGCGTTTGCTTTATCGGCGAACGTAATTTCAAGGAGTTTCTGAGTGGATATCTGCCTGCAAAAGGTGGAGACATGGTGGATATCGCTACTGGTGAAGTCAAAGGACGCCACGATGGGCTGATGTACTATACACTGGGTCAACGGCAAGGCTTGGGCATCGGCGGCTCAGGTTCAGGCGAACCATGGTTCGTAGCCGATAAGGACCTGGAGAAAAATATTTTGTATGTGGTACAGGGTGATCGTCACCATAGCTTGTATTCCACCGGCCTGATTGCAACGGATGTGAATTGGATTGAAGGCGCAGATGCACGTCCATCCGGGGAATTCCGTTGTACAGCCAAGTTCCGTTACCGCCAGCCTGACCAGCAAGTAACCTTGCGATGGCTTGAGGATGGAACTGTTCACGTCGTATTCGATGTACATCAAAAAGCCATTACCCCTGGACAAGCTGTCGTGTTTTATGATGGGGAATTATGCCTGGGCGGCGGAACCATTGATAAGGTTGAGAAACTCCAGCCTGAAACAGTTTAAATGAATAATCGGTTTGGTCGACTAATTAAAAAAGTCGTTTCTCCTTATTGGGGAGAGACGACTTTTTTTATTGCAGGACGCAGACTAATGGGCGCTTTCGTCCTTTGCCGCTCAGGCGCACAATCCAGTAATCCCAGACTAACGTCAGCGAATGGCTCGAAGAGCTTTCATGATTTGCTCTTTATGATGTCTGTCATGCAGAACAAACATCTGTTGCAAAAAATTTTCCATGGTGTATGGACTATTAGGAAATGGACGGACAAAAGCTAATTCTGAAACCATTTTGAGCTTCCTAATCATTTGCTTGCGCTGAGCAATAGCTTCATTTAACAACTCATGTGGTTTCATATTTCTGCCGAACGCAACGGATGCATCGTTAAATGCCTGTACATCGGGTTGTTCCTGGAACGAGACTTGTTCATCATTGATAATCTGTATAAGCGTCTTAGTCAAGCTTTTGTCCCAACCCATAATATGACTGATAATATCTTGAATCGACCATGTACCCGCAATCGCTATTTTATAAGATCAATTATTTTCTCAGCAATCCACCAGCATTCTTCGATACTTTTGTTGAACTCCTTTTTAAAAGCTTGTACAAATACAACATGGATTTGTTCAGCTAATTCTTCTACAGAGTTTGTTTTAATCTCATAAATTTTACGTATTTCCGAATAGTACTCATCTTCTATTAAAGGGTATATTTTGATTGGATTCCATTCATTAATGATTTCTACAATCTCAGCGTTCATTTCTTCTTTACAACCTTATCCTCCAAATTACGAACTTTAGCTATTACAGCAGCACTCTCTTAAAAAAACAAATGCTTTCTACCATTATTCTGGGAGAGGGACTTTCCATACTTCACCCCAGAATCCGTTAAATTCCGTACTGGGTAATCCTCATCAAATGTATCTCCTCCTCTAAGACTCGCTTTTATGTTAATCACTCTCAGTATTGTTTTCTGGAAGTTCCTCCGATATTGGTTTTCTGACCTTAACTATAAATCTCTCTTCAGAAGCCCCAAAAGTTTTATAATTCTTTTGCGCCATCTTCAAAGAAATCTTATTCGCTCCCATGGCTATATCAGGATTATTGTGTGCAATAGTATCATACTGCCAATAACAAACTTCACAAATATCAAAATCCTCTTCAACAGTAAAATTACCGCAACATGGGCATTTTTTCGTATCCATCTTAGTTGCCTCTCTTTATTTTGGAGTATATAAACTAATTTGCTCTAACCAATAGTCCAACCCATTTTCAGGCTTGAAATAAGTTGAGATTCCTCCGTACTTATTAATTATCCCAAATTCATTTGTAGCAGAATCATATCTGAAATATGTTCCTTCGTTTGAGACAAAAGTCTGAGTTGTTGACGTTGGGCGTTTTTCTAGAAATTCTCTTGCATCCTGTAAATATTTTTCCGGTAAATCATAATCGTGCTTACTGGCATGTCTATCTAATGTACTTTTGCCTTTACCATTCATAAAATCCACTTCTGGATTACGTGTTCCATCATAGGGTCTAGCATAATTTCCACCTCCGTCCGCCCCCTCAATAGCATGAGGCGCACTCTCTGCCTTACCTCCGGAAGATGGAGTAGATTTGGATGAACCTCCACCTTCCCCCTTCGTCATCTGCCACAATTCGGCTGAGCTTTTCCCAATTCCGCTTGCACCCCTAAATACGGTGGTGCTTCCATGTGCTGCCAAAGCTGCCGATCCAATTAATCCCGGTACTCCAACGATACTCCCTACGCCTGAAGCTGAAACAGCAACTGATAATCCTTCTCCACTTGTTCCAACGATTACCTCACCAGCCCCCTGCAATGTCGTAGCTACGTGACCGAGAATTTCACCTACTTTAGCTGCCATGGGATGATCATAGTTACGGTCTTTGTCGGGCAACATCCCCAAGGTTAAATCTTCCTGAATGGCTCCTTTTGCCCCCTGAACAGTATCCCATAAAATTTCACTTTGAAGCTTGCTAGCTTCCATCTGGGCTTCAGCCTTGGTGATCTCAGCTTGTCCAATTTGTTCAAAGATTTTATGTAACCAACCTTCATCGCTGGATACCGTTTTAATAGGTACACCATTTCCCGGTACATCTAATACAACCTTTTCTCCGTCCACCTGTGTAAAGTTTTTTGAAATAAAAATAAGTTCCTGTGCTACTGTTGATAGTCGTTCAAGCGTCACATTCATAGATTGTCGAGAAACCTGAAATTCCTGAAAAAATCTCTCTTGGGTAGCTCCAGACCAGCCTTGTTGGACAAAATCAATTCGTCCACTCAAAAAATTCAGCATACGTTCCATTTCGTGTTTACCATGCAAGAACTGGTCAGCCACTTGCATCAGCTTGTCAGGTGGAACCAATATTCTCCCCATTCTACCACGCCCACTTTAATTTTGATGGAAATAATCTTATCAGAAGGGGTGATTTAGGGATATCCATCCATTATCCTGAAATTACCTTTTAATTGATGTGACATTTGAACTGAAATAAAACAGTGATTACTACAACTAAAGTAATGTATATCGCTGTTAGATGATGCCTAAGTTAGGGTATAGCAGTTGATGCTTTCAAATCTTGTTCCTCAACCATGTCCTGCAACTCAGAGATAAGAGTTAGGTATTTTTTGTAGTTATGTAACTGCTGTTTCGTGATGCCAAGTTCCTGAGCAATATCCTCCTGCGTTTTTGCCAAAGTAAAATTATTTGACTTTGCCTCTTTTGTCTCTATATTGATTGCTTCCTTCTCGATTGACTATTATATAAAAAATACACTCCTTAGAATTTTATCGGTTCAACCTGTGTTGGGTTCCTCCAATATCCATTTTAGGGAGTGTATTTTTTTAAGCTGGGATTTTTGCTTTCCTCATTCGTTTGAAATATTAAGCCCCCCCTTGTTGATCGTAAAGCCTGATACTCTGGTGTTGGCTATGAGTCTGAACAGGTGCAGTCACGATAAACAAAAAACTAGTTGCTATGATCAATAGCGCCATTTTTCTTAACATCAGCTATCCACACCCTTTCAATAAATTCTAAATATGCTGCCTTAGTTTCGGATACTACATAAGCTCGATAACGCTCAAACAACACCATACATTTTATAAAATAAGTCTCATTATTCAGTGTATGATAACTTACCATTGAATACATCAAATGTTTAAAACCATTAATGTAAGAACCTTGATGTAAATAATAATAAGCCAACTCATAACCAAATCGTGCAAACTGTTCTGGTAAAACTTGTTTAGTATATATGTCATTAGATTGTGGAAATTGCAAAAGTGAATTAACATCCTTTTCAAAACGCTGGAGTATATCATTTACGTCTATCTGGTATCGGTTTGCCGTCATCATAATGTTCAACAGTTGGGTAACCTTATCTTGTTCAGCTGTATCTGACGGTGCACCAATATATTCAACATAATCATATAAAGCGTTTATATCCCCAGATAAAAGCTTATTTGCGGTAACGTTAGCTTGCGCCCAATGTTCAAACAAGCTGATCCAATGTTTAGCATCTTCGTCCGTCTCTTTGACCCAATCTAAATTGGCGTAGGCATATGTATAATGTAGAGCTTGCTGATAATCGCCTTGGGCTTCACAGACACTTGCACACAACAGGTCGGCATAGGTGATGTATACAAACATGGGACGACTCAGCTTCTTAGCAGCCTCATTGAGTTCTCTGCTGTTCTGTTGGTGTTTCAAAGTATATTGGATTTTCGCTTTATCTCTCATCTTTCTTGCCATTTCATCAACCTTGTCCCATTTACGCAAAGACCTGTACACGTTTGCCAAATCCTTCAATGCGTCAAGCTGCTCTACTTCATCCAGACGCTCTACAAAAGCTTCAAATATCGCTGCTGCCCTGACATTTCGGTTTTGGTCGTCTCCAACCTGAATCGTGAATATACGATACTGGCAAAGAGCCAGACGTTCGGAATGTTGGTATTTCTCGACTTCTGCTACGTTCTCATAGAGCAGCAGAGCCGCATCATATCGTCCCTGTGCGAATAGGGTTTCTGCAATATCAAATAGTTTGGGTGAATAGAGTAGATTGTCCATGATGGCTCCCACCACTCGACGGATCGCATCCAGCTTGTTCAAATCCGCACAGCGATACAAAAATGGCTCGATTCGCCTCATATTCGGAGGATGGTCTATGATGTAGTTTTCTATAAACAGATCGTAAAAATACCCTTCTTCCAATCCCATGGCCTCGGTGATTAGATCAAGCTGATTAACAGACATAGATTTATTTCCTGACACTATGCTACTTACTATCCCCCTATTCATGCCTGCAATATGCCCAAATTGTATTAGACTCAAACCTTCTTGTTTTAAGTATCTGTCTAATTCTGCCCGTATCGTAGGTGTATGCTTCATGTCATATCCACCCTTCATCATAAACTTGTAATATAATGCATAGTTAAATAAATTATGTAATTGAGAAATAAGTAGTAGAATATCTTTGTTTTATTGTTCATAATCTTACCATTTTTCGGAATAAAGTCATATACTTTTCAGATATTTACTTAAGATACCTTTTCGGATAGTTTGCGATGATTTCGTGATTAAGGGTATCGTCATTTTGCATATGTACATAGTATTATTTAGTATGTGAAGATACTAGGTTGGCATTTATATGTAGTTATCGTATCACCAATCAAGTATTTGCAGAAATAAAATAATGAGCCTAGACATAAATATCTAGGCTTGTCTATATGAGTAATCCACATTAAGATTATGTGGCTTCACCCATAAAAGTTATCGAATCAGGTTTTTAAATTATTATTATATCTCTTCTCTAATGCTATAATTCCGCTGTGATTTATTTAAATAAAATTTCTGAATATATTTCATATATATAGAAATTGTCCTTCTCAATATAGAGCTTGAAATGAACTTGTTTAGGATTTCTTCCAATCTTTTCTCTAATTGCTCCGAGATAAAAAAACATATTTTCTTTAACTTGTTTCTCAAGATTCGTTACTTTGTGATGATAATAATCACCTGCTGTAAGTGCGCTTAAACTTGTTCCACCTATTGAATATCCCCCACCAATTGGTGTATATACTGCCCCCTTTTCCGCTTCAATAAAGTATGTTCCCCCTATTTTTCGAAGCTCTTTGACAAATTCATTTGAAATGGGATCATCGAGTGTAAAAGCTTCATCAACTTTAAATTGTTTTATGGTTTCAGGCCAATTATAATGTATTATCTGTACTAGCCTTTGATTACTAAAGGATTTGTGATCCATCACAACGATTAGATATGCATTTTCTTCATTAAAACGTGCGTAAAGAAGAAATTTATATAAGTGAGAAACTCTAGAATTTCTTTGAACAAAACCATCTTCTTCAATTAAAGTACCAAGGTGAAGATGGTGTATTCCCCAATCATTAAGTAATTGATCGCTATAATTAATGTCCTTTATTTTTCTGCTAAGATGAGGAATAAGTTCTTCCCCTTTTTCAATCTTTTCAATGATTAAATCTAATCCTTCCTGAAGACGAGTATGGCAATCAAGTTCTTTTGAAATATGTACATTACGTGGCTTCGGACGAATTGCGCGCTTGAGCCAGTTAAAATAATAATAATCCAATTTGTTTTGAGGAATATTTATGTAATCTTTTTCTTGAAGAATTGGCAATTGTCCTAACTCAAATTTTATGAATTTAATCCAATCACCATGGAAATCCAATGTGAGCTTAAAATTAAAAGGTGCTACCATTAGGCTACCTCCATTTTACAATTGTAATGGTATAAATATTACATATTACTGTAAGAGGTGAAAGTTACAATTATGTCATATATATAATCGAACCAGAAGATAACCTGAGTGTGGGAGTGGAAGTGCTTGGGACAATTCTGGAAATTAAATAGGCGTTTACGATGTAAAATACCCCCACCCTATTTTATTGTAGCTGCTAATATGGATTAGCATAGACATAACAAAGAAACCTAGACATAATCATCTAGGCTTGTGGGTCTACTGGTGTATATTTTATCCTACTTGTCGCTGTTGTTCATATTCTTTAACCCTACGATAGAACGTGTTAGGCTTCATTTCTACACGCTTCATTGCTTCAACCGCTGTTATGCTGCCTTCCTTCCATTCCTCATATACCGCAATGAAGTAATCACTTATCTCCTGCTTAGGACGACCAAATACCACACCATTATTCTTAGCTGCTGCTATACCTTCAGATTGTCTACCGTTTATCTTCTCACGTTCACGTTCTGCCATGTAGCTAAGCAATTCAAGCACGATACTGGATATAACTTTCTCTAAACCATTTCGATATTGTCTAGTGTCAAGGATAGGCATATCAAGAATAACGATGTGTGCGCCTATCTCATGCGTTATATCTTGCCATTCACGTTTGATTTCTTCTGCATTCCGTCCAAGTCTATCCAATTCTTTAATGAACAGAATGTCTCCATGTCTAAGCACACTCCTCAATGTCTGATATTGTGTTGCCGCTTTGCTTATCAATGAAGTAATCACGTTCTATGATACCTAAATCCTTCATCGCTTCCAATTGTCTAGCTTCGTTCTGATCTTTAGTCGATACTCTTATGTAACCATAGTGTCTAATCTCACTCATACGGATTTCCTTTACTATGTCATTGATTATATTATAGTAAAATTATGTCAAAATGTATATATTTATATATGAAATATTTCAATATATTTTATATACTATTTGACATGTACCATAACTACTTTTGACACAAACTAAACTAATATTGCAAAAGGTATACTTTATGACACGGTGTTATAATTGTTCTTCAACTGTGAAGAGGAATAAAAAGGGCGACCATAGTCGTCCTAAAGAAATTTAGCTATCGAATTAATATAGAAAGATACCTTTTCAAACTGATCCTTTCCCTATTAACTACTCAATACCTTCTTCCTTAATATAAGTAGCGTCATATGCAACAATCACTTTGGTTTTATCTGTAGCCTCTGAAACATCAAAGACCACTTCATTTTGACTAAAGCGATTTTCAGCCTGAAGTGTTTTTGTTTTTACAAACAATCCATCCTTAGTTTTAATCCTATCAGGATGATTAAGTTGTTCTATAACATCTGCGGGAACTGGCTCGTAAGTAACACTTTCCGATTTTCTGAGGGTATCACTGTAATCATTAACATTACTTGTAATAATTCCAGTGAATGCAACAGCACTCACCGTTAAAACAGCCAACACCCATGTTATTCGTTTAACTTTCATAGCAACTCCTTTAATTATTATTTATTTTGTATATCCGTTTCCAGATATATATTTTGCATCAGAGTGATTTCCAATCAGCAAATACACTGGATTGAACGCGAGATATTCATCATTGCCTGTTATACCTAAGTTAATGTGCGAAAAGTTGATTGTGGTGACTATTGATAGTAGTGTGAAAAAATTAACTCGATTTTCCTAACTGTGAAAACGCCATCTTATAAGCCACAAACGTAATAATTGCGTAGATAAAACCATATAGAATCCAAGCATCTATATTAACTGCAATGGTTTCTAAATCGGTGGCAATAAATATAAGAGGCAGTAACAAGGCTAGAATTAATCCTAAGTAGATGTTTCCTTTGAAAAAGGCGAAACATACTCCGATCAAGATTGCCAGAATGGGGCAAAGTAATAGAGTAGGGAGGAGGGGATTAAGTCTTGGAAATAACCAATAAATCATAATAATCGCTCCTTAAAGTTAATTAGTCAGAAAAAAACGAATCATTTCCTTGTTTGATTTAAATGCTAGAGGAATGACATGTAATTCTTTGCCTGTCAATAAGTCATATTCTCTTATTTCCCTTATTCTATCAGCAGGAGAATTTTTGACATAATCATATAGGACAAAAACAGATCCTGCAAGATAGTGTACTCCAGATATTACTCCTTTCTCATTTTGTATTTTTTCGGAGACGGAATTGCTTTGTTTTAATCTCAACTTTTTAGGATTTTTGTTAAGGTCATTGAAAATAGTAAAATTTAAGTCTTCAGAGAGAATATATAATTTATCGTTGTAAATTTGGCTGTCATAAAACAAAAATGAAGTATCTGACAATGATGTTTCACTTTCTAACTTACCATTTTTAGGGTCAATTATCTGCATTATAGGATGAAATTGTGTATCAGATGTATTGCCATCAAGAAATACAATAAGCTTGCCTTTAAATATTTGTAGTGATGCTCCATTTTGGCCTACCGGAAAGTATTCTGTTAAACCTTGCAAACGATTTTCTATAGTGAATTGTTTGATCTTCTTTGATGTTTTTAAATCAATGACATAAATACCTACAGAATTATCATTATTGTTCACATATAAAGTGTATGCCATATTATTGTATTCAACGGTTGATAATAAATATCCACTCAAAAGAATATTTCTATATTTCAAATTTTCTTTATCGAAATAAACCAATTCATTGGTGTACTGTGTGGGAGAATAACCCGGATTAATACCCACGTTCATGGAGAAAAATAGATGATTGTCGCTTTCTTTTAAAAATGAAGTTCCGATATTTCTATCTTTTCCATACTTATTAGGTCCAAAAAATGGTTGAAGAATTCCATTTTGATTAAGTATGTAATGTCTATTTTTTCGTTCAGACATTAAATAATAGTCATTCTTTACTTTGGCAAAATAATAAAGTGACTGGGCATTAACTAAGTTTTTTTTGTCTAAAATTTTGCCTTTATTGCTGTACTTCACAATTTCTGCACCGTCATCCATTGCATTAGAATAAACAACAGTAAATGTCTCGGATTTTGTTTTATTTTCCAATGAGTGATGTGTTGCAGTAAACCAAAACGTTGAAATGGCTGCTAATCCAAGTAAAAATAAAGTTGCAAAAATAATTTTCATTCTTTTTTTGAAGAGCATAATGTCCCCCTTAGTGAAATCACTCACAGGAAATAAATATTTTTTTCCTGTGAGTGATAAGGTTTGTTAGTTGCTGTAGTATATTGAAGTATTACCGGATTTAGCTATTTCCATTGGGGTAACAACAGGATCAATTGTTATATAATCAACATCAATCCCTTGAGTTTTCCAAGCCTTCCATACCAACTGTGAACAATAAAATCTATCTTCTCTCCATGGATCAACAAAATTCCAGTTATAGCGTTTTCCAATTTGATTAGCTGCATATTGTGCAGCTCCCCTATATTGTGAACCCGAAGCCCCTTTAACGCTCATTCCATAAACATTTGAGCGACTTCTCCAATCATTTGTGTGATATTGAACTCCATCATCTGGGAACGATTCTACCGTTTTACCACTTATTAAGGAAACAATAGCAGCATGACCTGGATATCCGAAATCAATTCCCCACGAACTTGCGTTATAGGCAACCAAAATATCTCCAACTGTTCCTAAACTTGATGCTGCTAACCTAGGATTCTCCAAGCTATCAGTGAGCGATTGGCTAGTTTTTTGGTCATTCAATGCCTTCTCTTCCAATTCCCCGTTTTTTATGATACGAAGATCATTTTCATTATGCTTACGGAGTAACTCAATATCACTATCAGTCATACCAGCAGCTTTCATTTCCTGATAAGAATTGTCACTAACACTGTAGGAAGGTGATGTTTCATCAGCGGCATAAATGTTTGCACTGGGAAGAAGAAGGATACTTAGAGCAAGACTAGCGGAAAAAGCTAAACTAAGAACTTTTTTCATGATTATACCTCCAAATGGGATTTAATTGATATAGGAGAATGCTTGTTCAAAGTTTGTCGACATGTTTATCCATACTTCATTTTTTTGTCCCTCCATATGAGTCAGAGTCTCGTATGTCTATTTTTTGGAGAGATGATGTATGTGAAAAATTTAATTAGTTAGCTCCATAAGTCAAATAGAAATACGAACTTACGCAATCACCCTCTAAGTATGAAGTAGCAATTGCGAATATATTGTTTATGTCCGGCAGAGTAACCGTCCAATAACAATCAATTCTTTTTAAAGATATACATATATTAAAAATTAATTAATTTATAGAAACTTTTTTGCATGAATGTTCACAAAAAAAGTGACTAACAAGGCTGGCAAATATATGAGTATGTAATTAGACAAAAGCAGATTATAGCAAATCAAAGGAAACTCTACACATTAGTTGAATAGATCCATTAAAAATGGATACAATTTCACTTTATTATATAAAATTACCTATCAACATATTGAAATTATATCCAGTAATTCTATCAAAGTCAAATTAATCATTTATTTTCAACACATTTATTATCATGTAGTTTTAAAGTAATATTCTGATAAGATAGTAATTAATGGTGAATGTAAAATGTTGCAGAAGCAACATGAAAGAGTCTTTATGGAAAAAGAACTGGCTGGAGAATTGTATGTAGATAATGATTTAGTCTGTTGCACAAATATTGGAAGCAAGTTTTCCCAAACACAATTACAAGACTGATGAAAAGAAAAATAGAAGAAATAAAATTACCATCTATTCGATTTCACGATCTTAGACATACCTCTGCTTCGTTGATGCTGTCCATTGGGATACATCCAAAAGTTGTTTCCGAAAGATTGGGACATCGTAGTGTAACTATAACTTTGGATACTTATTCACATTTATTAAAAAATATGCAGTCAGATGCAGCAGTAGGATTGAGTAATTTACTGAGTAAAAAAGAAGTATCTGAACCACTAGAAATTGAAGAGAAATTCTGTGACCAAAAGCGTGACCAGAAAGTCGAAAAGGTAGCCGTTTAGACCAAGAAAAGCAAAGTTACATAAGGAATTTTTGATAACAATCTCATTTGGGTATATGATGAAGACAAGATATCATACTTCAATTGAAAAGGAGCGTGCCTTTATGTCTAATTCATTAGGAATGCTGACACCGGGTAAAAAAGTTTCTTTAAAAGATTGGGACCCCAAAGATACGCAGGATATCAAAAATAAAGAAGAAATTCAGCAGGAAACAGATCAATTGAAGGAACGTTTCGCGGAATTGCAAAGTAAATTATTTACGGAGAAGAAACAAGCCGTATTGTTTGTGTTTCAGGGTATGGATTGCAGCGGAAAAGATGGCGTGATCAGGCATGTATTCTCGAATCTGAATCCAGCAGGGGTGACGGTCCATAGCTTTAAATCACCTACGGCTGAGGAATTAAGCCATGATTTCCTGTGGCGTGCCCACAGTGTAACCCCCGGGCGTGGATATATTGCAGCATTCAACCGTTCTTATTATGAGGACGTACTGATTACACGTGTTCACGGACAGGTATCCGATAAACTGGCCAAACGGAACATTAAGCATATCAAACACTTTGAACAGCTGCTGCTGGATTGCGGTGTGAAGGTGGTTAAAATCTTTTTACATATTTCCAAGCAATTTCAGTTGGAAAAGCTGATCGACCGGATCGAGAAGCCCCACAAAAACTGGAAGCTTGATCCAAGTGATTTGCAGGAACGCAAATTTTGGAAGCAATATACCCAATACTATGAGGACGTGCTGGAGCTGAGCGCAACCAAGCAAGCTCCCTGGTATGTTGTTCCTTCGGATAACCGTTGGTACAGAGATTATACCGTTTTGCGAATTGCGGTCCAGACACTGGAGGAAATGAAGCTGTCCGATCCTGATCCAAGACCGGAACTGCAATCCCTTTTGCCTGAGCTATACAAAGAACGGGATAAAAAATAGCTTCATAAGCGCTGCGCTAAATCCACATTTGGTGAAACACCTCATAAAAAAGCTTTCGAAACCGACCCCGGCTGAAAATACCACGGTCTGGATTCGGAGGTTTTTTTCTTTTGTAGTCTGCATGCGGGGTATTATAATTATTTAACTAAGTCTATAACCAATAGCCGCAGCTGCAACTCCTACGACCACCGAAGCCAGTACATACGCAGCCATCCGCCGGTATTCTCCACGCTCCATCAGTTGAAGAGATTCATAGCCGAATGTTGAAAAGGTCGTGTAACCGCCACAAAAGCCTGTTCCTAGCAGCATCCAGAGTGCAGGAGACAGATGGTGCTGCATAAATTCGCCATACAACCACCCCAACAGCAAGGAACCGCTGATATTAATGATCCACGTTCCCCACGGAAACGCGGCTCCAAACCGCTTTCCAGCCCACATGCCAAGCCCGTACCGCGCCAATGTACCTGCAGCCCCGCCTGCCGCCGCCCACCAGATCATAGACGTTCCTCCTTGGGGGGAGCTTCCGTCATATTTGTGCCCAGACGAATACCAGTCCACGTCAAAAACAGGCCTCCGCCTACGCTAAGCAGCAGGTACAGCACAGCCGTCAGCATACGATCGTGAACCGAGAGGCGTACAGCATCGACTGCAAAGGTGGAAAAGGTAGTGAATCCACCTGTAAAGCCTGTCCCAATGGCAAGTCGCAAGCGGGGTTTGATCCGCCATGAGCGCAAAGTTACCGTAAAGAACCAGCCAAGGAACAGACAGCCGAGCCAATTGATTAGCAGCACGCCAAGTGGAAAATCCGCCCCGGCCGCAGGCAGCAGTGACTGCACGCCATATCGGGCAGAAGTTCCGAGCGCTCCGCCTGCCGCGACGAATAGCATGTCTTTCATTTTTTCTATCCCCTTTTTCACTCATGCTGGATCACGGTGTAATCATATCTGGTCCACATACGCCGCACGTCTGTCTACAGCATGCATCCTATGACTGTGATTCACGCCACCGCTGGTTTTGTCTGATTTTTGACTCGTTCCCCTGCTCAGTAGCCTGGTAAAAGGTCTGATCTGCTATCGAATCAGGCAAATATTGCTGTTTCACATAATGGTTCGGATAATTGTGCGGGTATTGATAACCAACATGGCCGAGCTTTTCCGAGCCCTTGTAGTGTGCGTCGCGCAAATGCAGCGGCACCTCGGCTGATTTGATATCGTCCATCGCCGATATGGCCCGTGAAATCGCCGTATATACGGCATTCGATTTTGGGCTTTCTACAGCGAACAAAATGGCTTGTGCAATGTTCAGCCTGGCCTCAGGCCAGCCGTTATTGCGGTAGGCTTCAAGCGCGCTCACTGCTTGCACCATCGCCTGCGGGTTCGCCAGGCCAATATCCTCGCTGCTCGCCGCGATGAGACGGCGAATAAAGGTCATCGGGTCCATGCCGAGCTTTTCTACGGCGTACAGGAACCAGAACAGCGCCGCGTCGCTGGAGCCGCGAATGCTTTTGTGAAAGGCAGACAGCACGTCATACTGCGTGGACTCGTCTGCCTTGACAATCGGGCGGCGGATGGATTCCTCCGCGACTTCCAGCGTCACGTGAACCGTGCCGTCTGCCAGCGGAGGCGTCGTGAGCGCCGCCAGTTCCAGCGCGTTCAAGGCGCGGCGGATATCGCCGTTGGCCATGGACGCGATGTGATCCAGCGCAGCTTCGTCCACCTGAAGCTGCATATAGCCAAGCCCCTTGTCCGCATCGCCCAAGGCGCGGCGCATGGCAGCTAGCGAATGCTCCTGTGTCAGCGCTTCAAGCTGAAACAACGTAGAACGGCTCATCAAGGCGCCGTTCACGTAGTGAAAGGGATTTTCGGTCGTGGCGCCAATAAACACGATCGTCCCCTTTTCCACCGCAGGCAGCAGTGCATCCTGACGTGAGCTGTTAAAACGGTGTACCTCGTCGAGAAACAAAATGGTTTTTTTCCCATACATCGATTTATTCGTTTGCGCACGGTCAATGACTTCCCTTACGTCCTTCACAGATGCTTCTACTGCATTCAGACGGACGAAATCGCCTTGCGTATGCTGCGAGATAATATGCGCCAACGTTGTTTTGCCGCACCCCGGCGGTCCGTACAGCAGTATAGAAGAAACTTGATCCGCCTCTATAGCTCTGCGCAGCAGCTTGCCCGGGCCAACGACGTGCTCCTGTCCAATATATTCATCCAGCGAGGTTGGACGCAGGCGATCCGCAAGCAACCGATTGCTTGGCGTCGACTCCTCGGAATATGAAAATAAGTCCATTTTATTCACTTCCTTATGGTTAAAAACCTGAAAATTCAAATCATCAATTGTACTGAAACGCTATGAACCGCCTCTTATTCTACCATAACCGCTAACAAGTTGCAGATAGCATGGTCATGGCACATCTGTATACCTGCAAGTCCGCCGCGCACAATAAGAAAGAACAGCCTTGGACGAAAGATGAACTCCGTGGCTGTTCTCAGACTGGTATACTTCCATTGTATCCACCACAACGGTGAACAGTAATTTGAATACTGATGCAAACGATTTTCTACTTTGTTTTCCCCTTACTCCGGCTGCTTCTGCACATAGCCGGGAAGCGCACCGTCATACATGAGCCACAGCTCATGGAGCGCACGGGTACATCCCACATACAACAGCTTGGCATCCCATGCCAGCTCTCCATAATGCTCATGGTCGGCATCCGCTACAATGACTGCGTCGAATTCCAAGCCTTTGGAAAGATACACAGGCAGAACGGACAAGCCGCCTTCATATTGCTTTTTACCACCATCAATCAGATGTACATCCAGTCCTGCACTGATGAAAACCTCATGCAGCTCTACAGCCTCTTTCAAGGTACGTGTCAGCACAGATACGGTGCGATACTCCTTGGAGGAAAGCTCTTTGAAAGCGGTAAGCAAATGCTGTTCACGCCCCGATGTGTCATAAGACACGGTACGCACCGGATCGCCACTGCGAAATACCGGAACTGCGGTAATGCCGCCGCGAACGCCCTGCTCCAAAATCGTATTTGCAAATTCTATAATTTCCAGGGTTGATCTATAGCTCCGCGTAAGTGCAAAATACCCCGTATGTTCCGGCGCAAAAAGAGAGCTCATTTCCTCCCATGCATGTACGCCACGGTATTCATGAATCCCCTGCGACAAATCGCCGAGTATTGTAAAGGAGTGACCTTTTACGAACAAATCCAGCAATGCGATATGAAAAGGAGAAAAGTCCTGCGCTTCATCAATGACCACATGGTCAAAACGCTGAGACGATTCTACCTCATGAATCAGTACATGAAGATAGACCAAGGCAGTCAAATCCTCTTCGCGGATCACCTGATTTCGTAAATCCGACTGTGTGGTCTTGAAAATAGCAGCCGGCAAAGAGGCCTTCATCTCCGCAGCCGTATCTGCGGGTAATCCTTTGGCTGCCCGAAAAAGCTGCTTGTAAAGCGTCAGCGCATCGTATTGGGGCCATTTCTTAGCATATGCCTTTTCCCGGGTCCCTGCTTTTTTCTTGCGTTCCTTGAGCGCAGCCGCCGAAGGCGATTTTTTCAGCTCCATTTCAATCCAGCGATGGACTCTTGCAAGCACACGCTCCTTCCGCTTCGCGAGCGGATAGGGCTTGTATTCCTCATTGAACCAATTCAAAATCTCAGTCCGTGACAGCACCGCCCCATCCCATGGAGAAAAGTCGCCGTCGGGAACTGAGATAGGCTCCAGCCGTTCCACAAAAGCCTGCAGCAGCTTCATAAAATGAACCGAACCTTTGAATCGTCCCGGCGCTTCATCCATAGATTCCCTTCTCAGGCTGCCACTCTCAAACCAATAAGTTAACGTTTCGGCAGGGTCCGCCAAAGGTAAATCCAGCCCCAGCAACTGGAGCGCCCAGTCCGCAAATGTACTTTGCTGAATATTTCCGACCCCCAGCTCTGGAAGTACATCTGAAATATAATCGAGAAACATATGGTTCGGCGCGAAAATGACCATCTTGTCCGCCGACACTTGATCCTTATACTGATAAAGCAAAAATGCGAGACGATGCAGCGCTACCGTCGTTTTGCCACTTCCCGCTACCCCCTGAATAACGAGGGCTGTATTTTTAGCCGCACGGATAATCTGATCCTGCTCGGCCTGAATGGTAGAGACGATATCCCGTAGACGGTTATCCTTGTTCTCACCCAAACGATACACGAGAAATTCATCGGAAACGGCGGGCCCGTCGCTTTCGCGATTGTACGTATCGGCTACCCGTTCCAGGATTCTTTTACGGATGACAACGTTGCGCTTCAGATACACTAGACCCTCAATGGTTCCCTCGGGAGCTTCGTAAGACGCGGTTTCTTCACCGCCTGTAAACGAATAAAACAAGCTGGCAATCGGCGCACGCCAATCAATCACGAGCGGATACGCTGACGTTTCTTCACGCTCCACTCCGACCTTACCGATATACAGCGGCTTACGCTGCCCTCTGCCACGCTCGTCAAAGTCCATACGTCCAAAGTAAGGCTCCTGCGCGCTTTTGGCCAAATCCTGACGCTTTTCCTCCCGCGCGGATTCCAGTACTTGCTCCGTAAAATCATGTCCGGTGTATACCGGTATATTACGAAGCCGCTCCAATCTCCGATCAATTTCCTCCATAGCAAGCGACAGCCTGTGCTGTTCTTCTTGATAGGCACTTTGAAACTCATTCTCCATTTCAGTTACCTCCTAAGAATATCATGTCTCGATTTCTGCATCTCTTCACTTGCTCCGACACAAAAAAGGAAAGTAATCATAACATATATATCCAAAAAAATCCAACCTTATTTCCTGGTACGCCCATTTCCATAAAAAAATCCCCCTTACAGCAGTAGGTTTTACGAATGAACCTGTCTGTTGTAAAGGGGACATATCACTTTGGGGACAGCCTTTTTTCATTAAATTGGGGCGGCTATGAACCGCATTGCCGTTATATTGCAGGTGGCGCCAGATATAAATTTTCCAACATGATTGTGACTGCCAGTAAATCAGCGGAGCCACCAGGACTAACATTTTTTTGCACAAAATCATCGTTCATTTGATGAATCATGGCGACACCTCTCTCTGACAAGATACCGCCCGCCTCCAGCACCTGCTTGGCATATTGCTGGACATAGGCTAGCATCTCCCTGTCGTGTCTGCCAACGACATTCGTATCTTCGTTAACAACCATCAGTTGCAACAGGGTTTGAACACAGATATCATTCACATGGTATCGTTGCGATGACTTCAACTCACGATAGACGGGCAGAGCATACGCTCGCACGGTGGGAAAGCCTGCTTCCACCTCACCACGTATACCCGTCATGCCCCACTCTCTATACAACCGTTCGCCGACCGTTAAGCCTGTTGATTTTTTCAGAGACGCAAGCTCACTCGCACATAAACCTTTGGTCATCTGAGCAATGGTCTCACAAATGATTTGTTCATCCAGCCTGCCAGCAACTGCTCGTGTCGTACAACAATACGCAGCAGCAGCACAAATAATTCCTAGCGAAAAAATAAGACCTTTATGTGTGTTCACCCCGCCTGTTGCGGCAAACATAGCCTGTTCGGCTTCCTGTCCCAAGGGACGTAGATTCGCAAATAGTATACGAAGATCCTCTCCATGAAAGGAAGCTCCTGCCTTTGTACATCTTTCAAAATAGCTGGAAAGTGCGACCGCACTAGACATAAACGTAAAGAAGTCCATATCGTTATGAGCGCCACGATTAAACCGATCTACCAGTCCCGGCTTTGGGCTGGCGGAGACCTCTGTTAGCAGCGCAAGGACAGCCTGTTGACCAAGGCTATCACTTAATAGGCTTGTTGCAATCATACATACTAACAACCTTCTTCTCTGGATTTTGTAATGATGATGAACGATCATGCTCGTTTGACTACTTGATGCTTTCGCGTATATAGCTGTCCACCAGTGCTTTGACAGCTTCCAGCAATTCGGGAAGTGCATGTGCTCTGCTCCGTCCACAACCATGCGCAGTCTGCTCGCACATAAGACATTTTCGCTTGTCCAAGCCAAGTTCATCTCTGGAGATTGCCCTTCCATGGAGTCCAATCACATCCAGATCCAGTAATCTTCCTAGTGGATGCCCGTCTTCAATCGCGATGACCCACTTTTTCAATATTCGCGCGTCTGCCTGAACGGCAACATATGCTTCCGGGCCTGTCAGCAGATCATACGCTTCACTGTGCAGCGGTGTCATTTGGTTCACCGTCAGCTGACTCATCAAGATACGATAGCCTTCTTGAAAAACGTATTTACTAGTTGGAGAGGACTTCTGTGGTCCCGGGATATTGATCGTCATGCTGATCAGAGGCACCGCGTACCTGCTGATCAGTTGTCTTTGTCTATCTGCCCGGTTTTCGCGTGCCTGCAGCATTTCTTCAAGGGTAACCTCATACGAATCCATGTTATGACATCTCCCTGATACGCCTGATGATTTCTTCAGCTTCCACTGACAATAAAAACTGATAGGTCGTGTCCGGTACAAGCTGCTTCACTTTATCCATTTGACCCAAACGGATATATTGGCGGACTGCAGAGGCGCTGATTGCGTCTCCTTCCCATCGCAGTCGCGGTATTTCCTCTACGTCAATTCCAACGGAAGGCAGCATTTTTTTCATGATCGTGTTGTACCTGCGGGTCAAGACACAGCTTGGCTCCTGACCGATATACCGTTTTTGAATATTTAGCAACGGAGCTATATACTGGCTAAATATTTTTAAATCTAGTGATATATGCGTACTTGCTGCCTCTTCATCATTTTTGAGGAAGTAAGAAGGAAACGTTGCGCTGGAGATGATATAGTCTTTGCCTTTGTGCAAGACCACATTGGCCAAATGTCTCACACCTTCTTTCACTAGTCTGTATCTGAGATCTGATGGAAAAATGGATCGGTCCTCCCAGACTACAAAAAGATGTACCTTTTCCCAAACCGCCGCTGCATGCTCAATTAAGTGCAGATGTCCAAGTGTGAATGGATTACAGTTCATGACAATCGCAGCCGAAGGTACAAGATCGCCCGATTCCTGCAAAAGTTCCTGCTGATACTGCCGCACACCATCCCATCGGTTTTCCAACAAGACAGCCTTGGAGGATTCCTCCACGATTGGATAAAAGCCGAGATCCTTGAAAATTTGTTTATTTGCTGGTTTTGTATAAATAAACAGGTGAGCCCTTCCCCGCCTGTATTCTTCATTTACTAAATGGCTAACGATTTGTGCCGATAGCCCCTGGTCTTTATAAGCTTCATCCACAGCAATGCACTTCAGTACACTGCCTGAAAAGGAACCTGTAGCGGCAATGTCGCTGCCATCTACAATTTCCATCGTATATTCAATTTGATGGTCCATTCCAAGACCTTGGCGCTTGAGAAAATCGCGAAGCTTTCTTTGAGCGTCTTCAGAGGTTGGATTTAAAATCTCTTCACGCAAATGTTCCATCCACATAGCCATCATAATCACCGTTTTTCTGCATGGAAGTCATAATAAACAGAATGACGCATCCCACACTCTGCAAGCGAAAGGATAGGATGCGCATCCTGTTTATTTGTTCTGAAAAGACAATGTCTTTATTTTCTTACAACACCGCTTTGTTCTGCGACGATTTTTACTGCTTTACTAACTGCTGCACTTACTCTTTTGTCAATCGCATCTGGAACGATATAGGTATCATCAAGCTCCTCGTCTGTTACCAGATCCGCGATGCTTCTGGCTGCCGCTAATTTCATTTCCATCGTGATGTCCGTAGCTTTGGCATCAAACGCGCCTCTGAAAATACCGGGGAATGCCAGCAGGTTATTGATTTGGTTGTGAAAATCCGATCTGCCGGTCGCAACAATTCTTGCTCCGCCTTGGTGTGCTTCCTCCGGCAAAATTTCTGGAATTGGATTGGCAAGGGCAAAAATGATGCTTTCATTACTCATGGTTTGCACCATTTCTTTTGTCAGCACATCTGCAACCGATAAGCCGATAAAGATGTCCTTGCCTTGGATAACTTCTGCAAGGCTGCCTGTTTCTTTATCACGATTCGTCAGCTTGGCGATTTGCTGCTGAGGTTCATTGAGAAAGGTGTCGCCTTCGACCAAGGCACCATTCATATCGCAGAGAACCATATGCTTCGCTCCTGCAGCAAGCAATAGCTTGGCGGTGGCAATACCCGAAGCTCCTGCTCCATTGATGAGGATGCGCACATCCTCCATTTGTTTGCCCACAAGTTTCAAGGCATTACATAACCCTGCAAGCACAGCAACTGCCGTTCCATGCTGATCATCATGATAAACCGGAATGTTCAGTTTTTCTTTTAATTTGTCTTCAATATAGAAGCATTCTGGCGCCTTGATGTCTTCAAGATGAATGCCTCCAAAACCTGGGGCAATCACTTCAACCGTGCGCACAAACTCGTCTGGATCAATGCTGTCGATACAGATAGGGTACGCATTCACCCCGCCAAATTCTTTGAGCAACAGGGCCTTGCCCTCAATGACAGGCAGTCCTGCCTCAGGGCCAATATCCCCCAGACCCAGCACGGCTGTCCCATTCGTCAGAATCGCCACGGTGCTCCCTTTAATCGTGTATTCATAGGCTTTGCTCTTATCTTTGGCGATTTCCTTGCATGGCTCGGCAACGCCAGGTGTATAAGCTATCGCCAAATCCTCTTTACTTACGACCGGTACTGTCCCTGCAATCTCCAGCTTACCGTTTCTTACGCGATGTGCCTGTAAAGCGGCTTCTTTTATACTCATAAGTTTGTTTGTACTGAGCAGCTGCTCAATACTTCCTCCTTTGGGTTTATAATTTTAGCGTCCTTGTTTCACTTGACGAATGACATCAATTACGGAACCATCACGATATTTGATAACACCCACAATTTTATCTTCCCATTGAATCGGCTCTGGTTTGCCGACAATCCGCGTAGCCTTCTCTTGCAGCTCTTCGATCGTGAAGACAGGGAGCCTGGCGGCTTTGAAGCTAGCCAGGAGATCTTGGCGGAGAGGGTTCACAGCGATGCCCTGATCGGTAACCAGTACGTCAACCGTATGACCTGGTGTGATAATGGTATTTACACGATCAAGAATGGCAGGCATTCTTCCGCGAATCAGCGGAGCGACGATGATGGATACTGCAGCGCCTGCGGCAGTGTCGCAATGTCCACCGGAAGCTCCACGGATGACCCCATCGGACCCGGTAATTACGTTCACATTAAAATTCAGATCAATCTCCAGCGCACTCAGTACAACAACATCCAGTTGGTGAGCAGCGCAGCCTATATTTTCAGGGCTTGCATAATATTCCGCACTAATTTGTTGATGGAATTTGTTCTTTCTCAGCGATTCTACGGCCCGCAGATCGAAGCTCTGCACGTCCAAAAGCTTTTCTATCAATCCTTCTTCATGCAGGTCAACGATTTGTTGGGTAATACCACCCAGCGCAAAGCTTGCTTTGATATTGGCGGCAAGCATTTTTTCCCGCAGAAATCTGGTCGTTGCAAGCGCAGCACCTCCGGAGCCGGTTTGTAATGAGAATCCATCCACGAAATATCCGGATGCTTCAATCACATCTGCCGCGTTTTTGGCAATTAACAGTTCCTTCGGATTCTTCGTGTAACGGGTAGCTCCTGAGACAATCCCCTTCTGATCACCGATGCGATCCACGACGACCACATAATCCACCTGGGTTTCAGGAATGGCGAATGGAGTGTTCGGATAGGAGACCAAATGGTCAGTGATCATCACAACATTGCGCGCATACTGTGCATCTACCATGGCATAACCCAGGGAGCCGCATGCCGATGGAGCTTCGTTTACGCTGGAAATTCCGTTTGCATTGCCGTATGCATCGCAGGAAGGAGCGCCCAAAAAGGCTACGTCAATCGGGCATTCCCCTGATGCAATCGCTCTTGCGCGACCACCGTGAGAGTTGATTGTCACCGGAATATCAAACCATCCGTAGGAATATGCCTGAGCCAGCTCGCCTCTAAGGCCACTGGTCTCGATTCTGCGGATGACACCGTTTCGCACATGCTCTACCAACGGCGCATGAATATCCGTCAAGGAGCTGGCTGCCAGGACAAGATCACGAATACCCATTTTGGCGATTTTATCCATAACCATATTCAAAATAAAGTCCCCGTTGCGGAAATGGTGGTGGAACGAGATCGTCATCCCATTACGCAGGCCTGTAGCTTCAATGGCTTTCTCTATCGAATCCATAATTTTGTTTTTGGCAGGATTTTGCTGGCGGTCTTTTAACCGCTCTGTATTTTTAAATTGCCCGTAAGTCGATTTGCGATCAAAGGGAGATATCGCATCAAGTCCCTCAATAGCCAGAGGAATTTCTCTCCCAGCACCGTTTAGCATAACATTCACCTTACTCTACGTTTATTTTTGCCGCTTCCGCCAGGTCAAGTATTCTACACGCACGTTCTACAATCGGACGGTCAATCATTTTACCGTCGAGACTGATCACACCTGAGCCTTTGGCCTCCGCT
This sequence comes from Paenibacillus kribbensis, assembly GCF_002240415.1. NCBI lineage: Bacteria > Bacillati > Bacillota > Bacilli > Caryophanales > Paenibacillaceae > Paenibacillus > Paenibacillus kribbensis. The sequence goes on along the minus strand of NZ_CP020028.1, from coordinate 1,421,191 downwards.
TCGAGACTGGCCTCTATGATCCGCTTTGATTTTTGGATCTCTGCTTCTGTTGGCGTATAAATGCGGTTTACAATCTCGATCTGACGTGGGTTAATAATGGATTTGCCATCAAAGCCTAGCTGTTTGATCAGCTCCACCTCGCTCGCAAAGCCTTCTTCATTATTTACATCCGAGTAGACTGTATCGACAGCAGCAATGCCAGCAGCTCTTGCCGCAAATAATATAAGGCTTCGTGCTGTCAATAGCTCAATCCCTTCTGGCGAGCGCGTTGTCTTCAGGTCTGTGACAAAATCCTCCGCTCCGATGGCGATGCCGATCAGCCGCTTGCTGGCAACTGCAATTTGCGCCGCATTCAATGCGCCCTTGCCACTCTCAACCGCTGCAAAAAGCTTGATTGTCCCATGCTCCATGCCGATCTTTTGTTCAATTTCGGTAATCAATTCATCCGCCTCAATCACGTCATCGGCGGTCTCCGTTTTCGGCAATCGAATGGCAGTTGGCTTCGCTCGTACAATCGCTTCAAAATCGTCTCTGCCATACGGCGTATTGAGTGGATTTACCCTGACCAGCACCTCGGTTCCCCCGAAATCAAAGGTTTTCAAAGCCTGGTAAACCAGCAAACGTGCCGCATCTTTTTCGTATAGGGAAACGGAATCCTCAAGGTCGATCATAATCGAATCTGCCCCATAAATATGGGCGTCCCGGATCATCCCTGGGTTATTCCCTGGAACATACAACATGGTCCTTCTCAGTTTCTGCATCTATTCCGCCTCCCATGGTCGGCAGTCGCCCTCGACCACTCTGCTTACGGCTGTCATTACTCTAGCCTTAATGGCGCAATCCAGTGCGCCTTTATCATTTGCGCGGACATATGCATGTTCAATGCCCATTCCTTGTAATGTTTCGAGAATCACTTTGCGAATCTGGTTCCCGAACTGGTTCTCTACGGTACTTTTCAACTCGATTTCAATGCCTTTCGTCCCGTTCGGCTCGATGGAAATCGTAATATCGCTTGATTCCAGTGTACCGGCCATGCCTGCTTGCTGAATAATCAATGTCTACACCTCTTTTGCCAATTGGATGGTAAATACTCACCATCTTCAGGATTGCAGAACCTTATAAATCATTTGTGCCATATCTGAACCTGCTACAGGCTTACACATGTATTCATCAATGATCAATCTCTCCTTGTATGCCACCACGTGATCCTCGACATAACCAGTAATCAGGATGATCTTCATACTTGGGTTGATTACCTTGATACGTTCAGCCAATTCTGTACCCGTCAGATAAGGCATTGCCTGATCCGTAATGACCAGATCGTAATGGTTTGGAGACTTTTCAAACCGCTGCAATGCTTCCACACTGTCTGATTCTGTCTCAACATGGAAACTATACGCTTCCAGTCCTCTTCTCATCGCTTTCAATACGCGCTGTTTATCATCGACCAAAAGAATGCGCTTTTGTTCCGTAAACACAGGGTTCATATTGATCTCTGTCTCTTTTGCTACAAACTCCGTTTTCGGCAGATACACCGTAAACACACTACCCCTGCCCAGCTCCGAATCTACGGTAATAAATCCTTGATGTTTTTCGAGAATGCTCTGGACGATATACAATCCAAGCCCCGTACCCTCTCCTGCCGGTTTGGTTGTGAAAAAAGGATCAAAGATTTTCTGCAAGGTGTCGTCACTCATCCCTCTACCCGTATCCGAGACAGATAAAGTAACGTAATCGCTGACTTCCAAGACGTTCTCGCGGATTTTTTTTACCTCTTGCAAGGGAATGGCATCCAATATGATTTTTAGTTCGCCACCGGCTGTTTTCATTGCTTGATAGGCATTGTTGCACAGGTTCATAATGACTTGATGAATCTGTACTTTATTTGCAAAAATAACGGCTGAATCTACCCGTTTGTTGAACACAGCACTCACTTTGGGCGAGAGGAAGGATTTGATGAGTCCCAGTGCCTCTTCGACCTGCTCTTCAACTTTGACCGGAGCGTTTTTCTTGACCTTCCCACTCTCCAGCCGGCTCAATAGCAGGATTTCCTCGATGATCACTCTTGCTTTCTCGGAAGCATCATAAATCTCACTGACATAATCATAAATTTCTTCAGTAGGATCTATACTGCTAAGCATGATTTCTGCATAGCCTCTGATGGGCGTCAGAAAATTATTGAAATCATGGGCAATTTCCCCTGATAGCGTGCCGATCAGCTGCAGCTTCTGCGAGTGCTGCAATTGTAGATCCTTTTTTCGGAGCAGCTCGTTTTTGTTATTCAGCTCCCGCAAATACCTCGTCTCGTATTCTAAAGCCTCTTTATTTTTTTTCGTCCTCATGATGATATAAACGGCACAAGCCAACGTCAGGACAATCATTGAAAAAATCTCAATCGTTTTAATCCGATTTTGTGCAATCGGTTCTCTCACATCATCGTAGTTCATGGCGGCGGCAACCACCCAAAACGAGTCACCGAGATGAACACGGGAAAATGCCTCGATCTTTTTCGTCTTGGTATAGGATTCGTCACCCCACCAGTACGAATGGTAGAAAGCTGAGCCTTGTTCCTGGGTAAGCTGCATTTTGAACAGTTTCTCCAGGTCGCGATAATCAAGCCCCGGGTATTTGGCCTTCATCGCCGATAGCGATAACCCGATATTTTCTTCGCTCGGGTGCATGAGATAGTAGCCTTGCTGATCCTTGACATGGATATAACCCTTGGTCCCCACGCGAATCGGCTTCAACAGCTCCTCATACACAGCGTTTAGATTTACCACACTGATAAGCGCACCTTGAAATTTCCCATCGAGATAAACAGGCTGAAACAGATGCACAATATAATGGCCTTGCTTCTCCAGCTTGGCACTTGCGATGAACGGTTTTTTTTCTCGCAGCACCCTTTGTATATCATCCTTGATTAATTCATAGGCTTTCATCGCATCCGTACGATTTCGCTTGGGAAAAGTGTGTACCACTCTCCCTTCCAGGTTCACCTGGCTAATCCGATAGATGCTATCTTTTTTGGCGGTATAATAAGCAGATAGGCTTTCGTCAATCACAGTTTCATTCTTATTGGCTATGGCGAGCGATATCTGCCGGTTGCCTGCCAATATTTGCAGCGTATGCATTTGTTCATCGAAAAAGGATTCAATAGATGTGCTGTTTAACTTGGCAATCGTTAGCAATTGCTGCTGCTGCTGTTCAATTACGGTACGTTCTCCGTCCATATACGAGCCGTAGGCCATCCACAGCAGAACTAGAAAAGAAATCGGAAGCGCTAGCATCGTGATGAATGAAAAATGGCTTCGATAATGAAATGGTATCTCTCGTTGAAATCTCATCCTGTTTTTGTCATCTCCATCGTGCTAGTAGCCTATCAGTCCCTAGCGCTAGGGCTAGTTCGCTTCCGAGTATATCAGTTATTCATGTTCGTCTACTAAATGGTGTCTCAAGACAACTTCATTGTAATGACAAGATCTTAAAGTATCCTGTCAAATTATTAATTTTTTTTAAGATTTCACTACCTTAGTGTGTAAGGTATCGCAGCAGGAAAATAGCAAGTGTTACCGTTGCTGCACCACCGAGACGTGTGGATACCTGGGCAAATGGCATGAGTACCATTCTATCGGCTGCAGAAAGAATCGCCACATCCCCTGTTCCACCCTGGCTGCATCGAGTAGAAGTAATAATCGCAGCTTCAACCGGATACATTTTCATCCACTTACCAGCAAAATATCCACTCACTACCACGGTTAATACAGTTACAAAAATGGTGATGAAATAAGCAGGGCTAATGACAGAAATCAGTGCCTCCCATGGTGTTTTAGCAACACCTACCGCAAGCAGGAGCGGATACGTTACGGCGATAACAAAGAAACGTTGCATCTGTTGCGCCCCGTCTTCAAGGAATTTTGGCAACCAACCAAAATATTTGGCCAGGAATGCCGCAAAGAGCATGACGATCGGACCAGGCAGACCAACAAACTCAGCGGCTAAGGTGCCTAACATGAAGAATCCGATAGCTAAAATGGCTCCGGCAGCCATTTGGTAAAGATCAAGCGGCTTTTTGTTTTTATCCTCTGCAAGTCCCAAAACATCGCTATCTCCTGTTTTGAGCAGCGTGCCATTGCCGGTAAGTTCCGGTTTTTTATCCCCCAGTTTCTTCAACAAGCCGGACAGAATAATAGCACACAAGCTACCCAACATGACCGCAGGAATAACCATGGCAAATTGTTCACCCTGGGTCGAACCTAAAATTTGGCTGTAGCCGATAGAGAGTGGAATCGCACCTTCACCAACGCCTCCCGCCATGATAGGAACAAGAATGTAAAACAAGGTATCATACGCAGGGATTCCCAAAGCCACACCTGTAAGCAAACCGACGCCTGTTCCGAGAATGGAGCCGACCGTCAAAGGGACAGCCAATCGAACGACCGCTTTTATCATCAGTTCCCGGTTCATACCAAGGATACTGCCAGCGATAACAATTGCGATGTACACATACAGGAAATTGGTGTTATCCATAAAGTCAGTAACGGAATCAATGGCTGACTGCGGGAGAAGATGAGCATACACCATGTAAGAAGGAACAAACGTTGCCATAATTGCAGCGCCGCCGATATCCTTCAGAATAGGAATGCGCTTTCCAATCTCCGCCAGAATAAAACCATACAATACCATGACAGATACAGCCCCAGGCATATCACTATCGAGCTTTCCGGAGTTCATCAGCAAGTAGACAACAGCCATAAACGGGATATACAGGCCTACAGGAATGACCCCTCCAATCTTGTAATTCAACACCTTTTTCCATTTGGACTCTGTTCGTGGCTGTAGCTTAAGCTCTGCGGCTTCTTGTAGATTATTAGTGACCACTTGATCGCCTCCTAGATGATCAATCTGCGTTTTACCTCGAATCAATCGCTAGCCCAGGTGTTTACAAGACTTTGTAGTAAAACGTTTTCATTGGATGATTCGAGATAACTAAATTGTAAAAAGCAAATCTTAAAGTATTCTGACTAATCCTTAAATGTTTTTAAGAACCATGTGACAAAAATATGTCAGCGTTTTCAACATGTTTGAGGCAGGCTAAAGAATCTCGACGAGTACGACAAATTCACCGCAGCGGAGAATGTGTTCGTTGGATAGAGAAATAATCAGCCATAGAAAAAAAGCCCCCCGGGTCCATCGGCGCGCTTTCAAGAGAACGTATGTAATTGGATCATGTATAGCTAATCTATCTTTCAACGGAAAAACGATACCCGATTCCCCAGACGGTTTTGATATATTTCGGATTTGTGGGATTTTCCTCAATTTTGGTCCGCAGGTGTCTGATATAGACCATAATCGTATTATTATCGACAACCGTATCTTTCCAGATGTTTTGATATAGCTGTTCTTTCGAGAAGACCTGATTGGGGTGCTCCATAAAAAATTTCATGAGTTGTAATTCTTTTGATGACAGCGCGATTTCCTGATTATTTTTTTGAAACGTATAGGTATGATGATTGAATAGAAATGGTCCCAACGCAATACGTGAGGCTTGTTGTGTTGATTCCTGAAGCTGGCGATATCTTTTAATCTGGTTCTTTACCTGAGCACAAAGCACAGGAGGACTAAATGGCTTGGTAACATAGGCATCTGCCCCAAGTCCAAGTCCAATGATCTGATCTGTGTCTTCTTTTTTCCCGCTCAGAAAAATGATTGGCGTATGGATGCCCATATTACGTGTTTGACCAAGCACATCATAGCCATCAACATTTTCCATCATAATGTCCAGGAGGACGAGATCGAATGGCTCCTCGCTAATCATCCGCATGGCTTCCATGCCGTTTTCAGCCTGTAACACAACCATTCCATCGGCTTCAAGAACCGTTTTAATCAATTTTCTGATAGCGTTTTCATCATCAACGACCAATACTCTCGGTTTGCTCATTCTTGACCCCATTCCTTTCTATCCCTCGATACAGCGTGCTTGCGAAAATGTCATATTTTAGTTTAGCATCATTTTAGCCAACTCTATATGTTGTATGTCATACAGTTTCAAAAAACTCCCTGATTCCTTGTTGAATATCTTTATAAAACCTTTTCGTCAAGATTTTGGAAAAATCAATTTCGGATAGATCACACTAATCCTCTAAAAACCCAAAGCTCACTCTACATAGCTTCATTCACATTATTTCTTTGTCCCTGCTCTTATGTCCTTGAACTCTGTCCTTGAACTTTGTCCTTGACCTTCCCTGCCCTTCCATCAAAGTATGGACCTTTGCGGCATCAGCGAAGCGGGTGATTTGAATCCGGAGAAGCGGAGCGTTCGCCTTTGCCGCTGAATTCCCCCCCCTTGTTCTCATTACAATCAGAGGAATTCAGCGGCAACAGCGATCGGAGGATCAAATCACACGCAAAGCGGTCTCTAATGCTCCATACTCCCCTCCCCCATCTCCACAAACTGCTTTTGAGCCAGCTCGCGATATACCTGATGGGACTCTATTAACTCGGCATGAGTTCCTGCACCCGTCACCTTGCCCTTGTCCAACACGATAATCTGATCGGAGTGAACGACCGTTGACAAACGGTGAGCGATGACAATCGTCGTTCGTCCTTCCATCAGGTTCGCCAGCGCCTTCTGTACCTCATGCTCGGATGAGCTGTCCAAACTGGAGGTAGCCTCATCCAGCATGAGAATGTCCGGGCTGCGAAGAAGCGCACGCGCAATGGCAATCCGTTGGCGCTGCCCGCCGGACAGCTTCATCCCCCGTTCCCCTACCTCAGTATCATAGCCTTGAGGCAAATCCATAATAAACGTATCTGCATATGCCATCTTGGCTGCTTGTCTTACCTCTTCCAAATCAGCTTCCCGTCCCAAGCCATACGTGATATTATCTCTGACTGTTCCAGTCATCATGGAGCTTTCCTGTGACACATAACCGATTTTGGAACGCCAGGAGGATAGCGTATATGATGATATCGGCTCATCTCCATAACAGATTTCCCCGGTATCTGGCACATAAAAGCGCTCCAGCAATGAAAACAGAGTCGATTTGCCACTTCCACTCGGACCTACGAATGCTGTCGTGCGGTTAGCTGGAATGACCAAACTCGCCTTATGAAGAACCTCTTCACCTTCGGTATAGGAAAAAGCAACATCACGCAGTACAATATCCCTGCTCTCTTTTGCTGCTTCCTGCTTCAATTCAAGCGGCTCCTCTTCATGATCTAAAATCGTCTGAATCCGTTCAGTAGCTCCAACCACCTTTTGCAAACGAGAATACAAGGTTGTAAACTGTGCCATAGGTGTAATCACTTGAAACAGCAGTAAAATAAAAGCCACTAAATCCCCGGCTGTCAGCACGCCTGATGCCACCCGTACACCACCTACACCCAAAATAATGACCAGCACTGCGGTCAGCAAGAAGGTAGAGATGGGTCCTACAAGAGCCAAAATACGGGATTCCTGTAGACCAAAGCGGAACATCCGGTAGATACGATCCTCTCCGGCCTTTGCTTCTCGGCTTTCTGTTCCGTAAGCCTTCACTAGCCTGATTTCACCGATAACCTGGGTCAGTACTGAGGTCAGATCTGCCATCTCATCCTGCTGCTTTTTGGAGATGCTGTACATTTTCCGTCCTACGGGAAACAAAATAAGAGCTGTTAGCGGAACAATAGTCATAATAATGAGTGTCATAACCCAATCCAGATAAAATAACAACGCAATACCGCCAATAATTGCAATCACATTAGAAATCAGGTTGACAAGATACTCTGTAATGAGGTTCATAATCAGGCTAGTATCATTGGTGACACGACTCATCGTATCTCCTGACCGATTCCGATCAAAGTACGGGATGGGGAGAGACAAAATTTTATGCCATAAGCGTTTGCGCAGATTAGCCACAATTTTGTGTCCGGCATAGTTCAGCATATAAATTGAAACCGCCGAAGCCACAGCTTGAAGCACAAACGCGCCAAGCAAACCAAAAATGACCATACGATTCAGTGAAGAAAAGGTCAAACCATCGATTAGTCCCTTGGTCATCAGCGGTACAATTAAACCGGCAATCGTCTGAACCAGGGTCAGAATCATGGCAATGGTGAGAATAGCCTTGGGCGGATGCGCACTCGCAATTAATTTGATAAATCGGCTCATGCCAGCCTTATCGGGTCTTTTACCCGTTTTTTCCTTCTTCCAGCTCTGTTGTTCATCTTGCTGTACATGATGCTCATTTTCCATAAACCATCAACCCCGCTTCCATTCTGACCATTCTTGTCCAAACAACAACACCCGCGCTCTGCGCGGGTATGAACAGTACAGCCTATCTTCGAGTTTACTACACCAGAGAATGAAGTACAAAGTTAGCCACGAACAGTACAGATATGATATACAATGCGACAGGCACTTCCTTGCCTCGTCCTGCTGCCAGCTTGGCTACCGGGTATGCAATAAAACCAAAGGCCATCCCGTCGACAATGCTGTAAGTAAAGGGCATCATTACCATAATCAGAAATGCAGGAAACGCCTCGGTAAAATCACTAAAATCCATCTCACGCACATTTTGCACCATGAGCCCGCCAATAATGATTAATACAGGGGCAATGGCACTATCAGGAATGTAAGCCAGCAGTGGAATGCAGAAGAACGTAGCCCCGAATAATATAGCAGTTACTAACGGTGTCACTCCCGAACGTCCCCCTGCTGCAATACCGGCTGTCGATTCCGCCGCAGCTACCGCCGGACTGCTGCCTAAAATACCGGCAAAAATATTGGTCACCGCCAATACACGCAAACTATTCTTAAAGGTGTCCGGTCTTCCAATCATGTTGGTCTGTGCAGTAATCATACCAATATTTTCAAACAGTACAATCAACAGCAGGAGAAAAACAGCGATCCAGAAGGCTACCGAAGCGATACCCGAAAAGGACAGTGCTCCAAACAATTGCCCGTATTGCTGCACGGTTTCAGAGGTTCGCACTGTACTTGTCGGCTCAACAGCTCCCAGTACGTAAGCAAGTCCGGTTCCTGCCAGAATGCTGATCAAGAGCCCACCCTGAACGTTACGGACAAACAACACAATAGCCAGCAGCAACGTTGCACAAGCCGTGATCACCTTAGGGTCATTAAAATGACCGATGGCCACAAAGGTCGTTTGATGAGCAATCACGATACCGCTTTTTTGTAATCCAATAAAGGTTAAAAACAAGCCGATGCCTACCGTAATTCCATGCTGCAAATTATAAGGAATTGCCTGGCTAATCAGCTTGTACAAAGATGTAAATGCTACAATGGCGAATAACACTCCGGTGATGCTTACTACCATCAACGCTTCCTGCCAGCTCAGCTTCATCGAATGTACGAGCGTATAAGTAAAAAAAGCATTGATTCCCATCCCTGGCACAACGACCATGGGGGATTTGCCACCAAAAGCCATCAGCAGACAGCCGATCATGGACGTGAGCAGTGTTCCGAGCATCGCTCCTTGCAGGGGAATCCCAGCATCTGCCAAAATAGTCGCATTGACCATCACAATATATACAACGGAAAAATAAGAAATGGCGCCAGCGGCCAATTCCTTTTTCCAATGATGCTCGGGTTTGAAACCGAGACTTCTGGACCATAGTCCATCCTTCATAGCAATACCCTCCAGCACGTTGTCCAATCTGGTTGCAGCAAACTGCGTTATTCCAAACAAAAAGAGCTGCAGTTAACTGTGACACAGGTGAATGTGACGCACAGAACTACAGGTCTTTAAAGTAAATCCATACAGCTACAGAATCTGCAAATATACAGCCATGCTATCTTTGAGACTACACGCCAGCACGCTCCAGCAAATCCTTGACGGCTGCACCGACCATGATCAAGCCTGCTACCGGAGGCACAAAAGCATTGCTCGCAGGCGGCTGCTTTGCTTTCCGGATTTCCGGTGCGTTCGCAGGTACGATTTTTTTCGTAATGTCCTCACGCGGCTTCATTGGCTCCTCATCGGAGAAGACGACCTTGACGCCTTTGGTAATGCCTTCCTTACGCAGCTTGGTCCGAATGACACGGGCAATCGGGTCCATTCTCGTCTGGGAAATATCCACCACCTTAAAACGGCTTGGGTCCATTTTGTTGGCAGCACCCATGCTGGAGATCATCGGAATCCCGCGTTTTAGACATTCCTTGATCAAATGAATTTTGTAAATAATGGTATCCGAGGCATCCAGCACATAATCCAGATCGTATTTAAACAACTCTTCATAAGTTTCTTCGGTGTAAAACATATTCAATGCAATAGCTTCACATTCAGGGTTAATCAGCTTCACACGCTCTACCATCAGATCAGCCTTTTTTTGACCTACCGTTGTTGTCAGTGCGTGAATCTGACGGTTAATGTTGGTGATGTCTACGACATCTTTATCAATCAAAATAATACGTCCAATACCCGTCCGGGCCAGTGCTTCGACTGCAATCGAACCGACACCGCCAATACCCAGCACGGCTACCGTACTATTCTTCATAGCTTCCAGACCCTCAGAGCCAATTGCCAGCTCCGTTCGTGAAAATTGATGCAGCATGTGGTATATCCTCCCTTACTGATTCTAACTTTAGGCTTAAACACTAGCATACAAACCACGAACCCATTATCCAAAAAAGGGTAACGGGTTCATGGCATTTTATAAGCTATTCACAAGTCAATGAATGGCACTTGTTAAGCCCAACGTTGGTCTTAGGCTTTAGGCGCAACAGGCTTCGGAGCAAGACGAATATGAAGCTGCTCCAATTGGGCATGATCCACTTCGGATGGTGCATCCATCAGCAGGTCTGTCGCACTGGCTGTTTTCGGGAATGCGATGGTTTCACGCAGGTTCGTACGACCTGCAAGCAGCATCACAAGTCGGTCAAAACCGAAGGCAATGCCACCATGTGGAGGTGTACCATATTCGAACGCATCCAGCAGGTACCCGAATTTATCCTTCACTTCTTCCGGCGGCAGATTGAGTGCTTTGAACATTTTCTCCTGAACTTCACGCTTGTAAATCCGCATCGAGCCGCCGCCCACTTCGTAGCCGTTCAGTACGATATCATAAGCCTGAGCACGAACCTGACCTGGATCTGTGTCCAGGAGGGCAAGGTCTTCGTCCTTCGGACGAGTAAACGGATGGTGTTCCGCCACATAACGTTTTTGTTCTTCGTCATAGCCAAGAAGCGGGAAGTCCACGACCCATGCAAATTTGAATGTGTTGTCGTCGATCAGTCCCAGATGACGGCCAATTTTCAGACGAAGCGCACCCAATACATCTGCAACGACTTTTTTGTTATCCGCAGAGAAGAGCAACAGGTCGCCTTCTTCAGCTCCCGTGCGCTCCTTCAGTGCTTCGATTTCTTCCGGTGTAAAGAATTTAACGATAGGCCCCTTGAATTCGCCTTCCTTCACTTGAATCCAGGCCAAGCCCTTAGCTCCATAGCGTGCAGCGTAAGGACCCAGATCATCAATGTCCTTACGGCTCCATGTGCCGCATCCTTTGGCATTGAGGACCTTGACCTCGCCACCCTTTTCAATGACGGAAGCGAACACTTTGACCCCACTGGTTGCCACGATATCACTTACTTTAATCAGTTCAAGACCAAAACGCAGGTCTGGCTTGTCAGAGCCGTACTTGTCCATTGCCTCTGCATGTGTAATCCGTTGGAACGGTGTTTCCAGTTCTACACCGATTGTTTCCTTGAACAGTTTGACCATAAGACGCTCCATCATCGGCAGCAGGTCATCCTGTTGCATAAAGGAGGTTTCAATGTCGACCTGCGTAAATTCAGGCTGGCGGTCAGCACGCAAGTCTTCATCACGGAAACAACGAGCAATTTGGTAGTAACGCTCCAGGCCGCCAACCATCAGCAATTGCTTATACAGTTGTGGCGATTGCGGCAAGGCGAAAAACTCGCCTTCATGCACCCGGCTAGGTACCAAATAGTCACGCGCGCCCTCCGGCGAGCTTTTCGTCAAGATCGGTGTTTCCACCTCGATGAACTCTTCACCGTCCAGGAAGTCACGGAACACCTTAGCCGCTTTGGAACGCAGCTTCAAGGTCTGATGCATCTCAGGACGACGCAGGTCCAGATAACGGTATTTCAAACGAAGCGACTCGTCTACTTCTACGCCATCTTCAATGAAGAATGGAGGTGTTTTGGATGCATTCAATACTTCGATTTCAGTGACGCGCACTTCAATCTCACCTGTAGGCAGGTTCGGGTTAATCGTTTCTGCATCCCGCTTGACAACAGTACCGGTAACCTCAAGCACATATTCACTACGAACACGGTCCGCAATTTGCAGTGCGTCACCGGAATATGCCGGGTTAAACACAATTTGTACAATTCCGCTGCGGTCACGCAGATCGATAAAAAGTACGCCCCCCAAGTCACGACGGGTCTGTACCCAACCGTTCAATGTAACTGTTTCTCCGATATGCGCATCGGTTAATGCGCCGCATTGATGACTCCTTTTCATCATACACACTCCTGTTTATGTTTTAGTGGTTCATGCTATGTGAATCCATCGAAGGAAGCTGCCCCCCGACTGATGCTACATCATGTTCATTAGCCCAGCTCTTCCACCAGCTGATCCAGCTTCACAGTACGCTGCTCGCCAGTTTCCATGTTTTTCAGTGCAATCTCACCCTGAGCTAGCTCATCCTCACCCAGAATTGCAGTATATCTCGCTTTAAAGCGGTCTGCTGATTTCATCTGCGCCTTCATTTTACGGCCCAGATAATCTCGCTCTGCGGAAAATCCGGCTTGACGCAGCTTAAACAGCTGTCTGGTCACTTCCGTTTCTGCCGCTTCACCCAATGCCACCATATAAACATCCAGCGGCTTGGTTTCGTTCAGTTGGATACCCTGATGCTCCAGGATCAGCTGAATGCGCTCCAGGCCGATACCGAAGCCGATACCCGGCTGATCCGGTCCGCCCAGTTCTCCAACCAATCCGTTGTAACGCCCACCTCCACCGATCGTGTCAATGGCACCAATACCTTCGGCTTTGAATTCGAACGCTGTCAGCGTATAATAATCCAGCCCCCGCACCAAACGCGGGTTGACTGTATATTCCACGCCCATGGCATCCAGATTTTGCTTTACTTTCTCAAAGTGTGTGCGGGATTCCTCATCCAGGCTATCCAAAATAGAAGGCGCACCGCCAAATTTGTCCTGATCATCTTTGCTATCCAGCACCCGCAGCGGATTGCGGTCAATCCGTGCTTGGCTCTCCTTGGTCAACGTATCCTTAATAGGCAACAGGAAGTCGACCAGATGTTGACGATAGGCCGCACGGCTGGCTGCATTGCCGACAGAGTTAATCTCCACCTTTACCCCTTTCAAACCCAGCTCACGGCAGAACTGGTACCCGAAAGCGATAACCTCTGCATCCAGCGCCGGATCAACCGCCCCAAATGCTTCAATGCCAAATTGGTGAAACTGACGCTGACGTCCAGCCTGTGGACGTTCATATCGGAACATAGGTCCAATATAATACAGCTTGGTCACATCCGGCTCACCGTACAACTTATTCTCCACATAAGAGCGGACAACCCCTGCTGTCCCCTCCGGACGCAGTGTCATGCTGCGTTTGCCTTTATCCTCAAAAGTGTACATTTCCTTTTCCACCACGTCCGTCGTTTCACCCACACCCCGAACGAACAAATTTGTTTGTTCGAACATCGGTGTACGGATTTCGCGGTAATTAAAGCGGCGGCTGATTTCACGGGCTTTTTCCTCGACAACCTGCCATCTTTCTACATTGCCCGGCAGCAAATCCTGCGTTCCTGTCGGCTTCTGAAAGGCCATTAACGTATCCCCCCTCTTAATAAAAACAAAAAAATCCCTCGCCCTGTTAAAATTAACAGGGACGAGGGATTGTCGTTTACAAATCACCCGTGGTACCACCCACATTCCGGAGTTTCCCGGACAGCCAGCGCGTAAAAAACGCTCAGTGCCCGTCAGCCTTACACTGACTCCGCTCATACGTATAACGCCCGCAACGCGCAGTACGGCTATTATGCAGGATGGTCCGCTGTTTGGCACAGTTACCCGTGCGCTCTCGGCAGGTGCTCCTCAATTGTTCGCCGCCTGTTCTCGGGGAGGTCATTCGTCCGCTCATCAAGGGAATTTTTACAGCCTGGAAATTCCTCTCTGCGCTTGTGGGTTCGGAGTACTTGGTCCCGTCATCAAATCATTTTTCATTATTTTATGATTTTAATGAACTGCTTCAACAAAGTCAAGACATTCTATAGCTTCTCTGCAACTTTGTATTATTGTCACAATAGGATACGAAGAGTTGCGACGAATGCAAAAAAGCAGCCTAAGCTTTAAAGCCTAAAACTGCTTTTTTAGTGTTTTGTTTTGTTTTATTTTTTTATCTAACTATATTTCTGTCTGCTCAGCGAAATTCCAGCAATTCTCAAGTCTATCTTCATGTTTTACAATCATGGAACGCGTTCTTAGTAGAGGGTGTAATGGTATGGCTGCAGTTGTAGCAACATTGAACAAAGGCCCTTCAATTGCTGGGTGGACCGTCTCATGTGGAACCCAGTAACGTTCTTTGGTAAAAGGATATGACGGCAGATGAAGGCGATGCGGCTTATCTTCCCCGTATAACTTGTTCCAATCAACATGCAAACCTCCTACCCACAACCCAGCTATACCTTCCATATCGCCTGAACCGATGTATGTCTCCAAAATAAAATCCAACTTGTCTGAATCATGAGTCCATGCTCTCTCTGGCGCTGTTTCTTCTCCGTGAATAAATTGCGCCATCTTATACTGCAGCTCATCCACAGAAGAAACAACAAATGAAACTCGCACAGGCATGGACTCCCGTCCAACTTGTAGCGTGTAGGCCAGTTCCCTAAGTCTTTCATAGCTTGCTCCCCGCTCTGATAAGCTATGAATCTTTAGAAATTGGAGCAGATTACACACGATCTGCTTAAGGTTTTCCTCTTTCTTGGCTGAAAGTGGAACAATAACAGACGTTTCTGTGCCTGAAAGCGTGCTTGTTCCCTTCGTTTCTGAGGGTACATATTCTTCCAGAATAAGATGAGCATTGCTTCCACTTGCGCCGAACGAGCTTATACCAGCCCGTCTAGGGAAAGAAGAGTATTCTCCGTTCATTTCGATTTCTGGCGCTACCCATGCTTCATGTTGTTGCTGAATTTGAAAAAATGAATTTTTAAAATCAATATAGGGATTGATTTCCTTGGCATGCAGTGAAGGAAATAGCTCCTTATATTTAAATTGAAGTAAAATCTTAGTTAGTCCTGCAATACCCGAAGCGGCTTCTAGATGTCCGATATTCGATTTAATAGACCCTATCGCACACTGTTGTTTGTTAAACCCACTCTCACTAAAAGCCAATTCAAGACCACGCATTTCTATCGGATCCCCTAATGAGGTCCCTGTGCCATGGGCTTCCACATAACCAATAGTTCGAGGATCAACCCCTGATTTCTTAATAGCGCTTGAAATGACTTCCGATTGGGCTACAGGGTCCGGCACCGTAGCTCCCGAAGTTTTCCCAACATGGTTCACTGCAGACCCTTTAATGATTCCATAGATGGGATAACCTTCTTTTTCTGCCTTGGATAGACTAGTTAAAAGAACTGCTCCAACCCCTTCACCGGGAACGTATCCGTCTCCGCCCTTACCGAAGCTTCGACATCTGCCGTCAGTCGAGAGAAACTGAGCTTGCTTCAAAAAAAGGTATTTGTGCGGATGAGTAACCAGGTTAACACCACCTGCAACAGCATAATCACATTCCCCCTGTCTAATGCTCTCACATGCTAAGTGAATAGCAGTTAGAGAAGAAGAACACATCGAATCTACAGCTATAGATGGCCCATGAAAATTCAGACAATACGAAACCATATTAGCTATTGATGAAGCGGCAATCCCAAATGCCAACGGCGTTCCACGCTGCGTCATCTCCGCACTAAACAGTTCATAGTTATTCCAAAATACCCCTGCAAATACCCCAACACTCTGATCACTGGTGGAAGGATATTGATGATGACTTTTATCAAGCGAAAACCCCGCATCTTCACAAGCTTCCCAAGCTGTCTGCAAAAACATTCTTGCCTGTGGGTCCATCATTTCCGCTTGCGCAGCTGATATATTGAAAAATAACGGGTCAAACTCATCAATTCGGCCCAGAAAACCACCGTAATTATAGATCTCTGTAACATCATAAGACAGTTTATTGTCTCGCCAACGCTCGGTAGGAATGTCGGAAATACAATCCCTCCCCTCTTTTAAATTAAGATATAATTGTTCTATGTTATCTGCCATTGGATATTTTCCGGATAGTCCCACAATAGCGATATCGTCATCTTGACCCCACTTTTTCTTAACAACTGATTCAGCTTCGTCTTCCCGGCCCGTGTTCATTTCCGTTAACCCAACAGAAATACCTGGATCTACCGTTATAATAGATTTCATCTGCTCCTTGATTGCCTGAACATCGCCATAGAGCACCACTGTATGAGTGCTTCCACTTGCCAACACAGCATCCAGTATACGAAGTCCATCGGCCGTGGGCAGCGCTTGGCTTCCTCCGGCTTTGTACAGCAGATCCTGCATATCTTCACTGATCCGCATACCGCCTTCGGACCACAGTGGCCAATTCACCGTAATGGTCTGTCCAAAACGCTCTCCCTGTTCTACCCGACTTTGCCGTTCCCATGCAAATGCATCCATCCATGCATTTGCACTCGAATAATCGGCTTGCCCCAAATTCCCGGTAACGGCTGAAGCAGATGAAAAAATGACGAAGCATTCCAGCGCATCATGCTTTGTTGCCTGATCCAGATTCCAGATACCACTGACTTTGGGTCGAAACACCTCATGTGCTTCATGCATTTGTTTATTGATAATAAACTGATCTTTTACGACACCTGCAGCATGAACCACTCCCGTTACAAAACCCCAATGATCACGAATATTGGCCATTATCTTTTCCATAGCACCCAGATCACCAACATCAGCCTGATAATACCGGACTTCTGCGCCCATTTGAACTAATAAGCGCATTTGCCTATTCTGTGGCTCAGTTAACCCGGATCTTCCAATCAATGCTATCTTAACCTTACATCTAGCTAAATGATTGGCAACATGAAATCCTAATCCACCAAGACCACCAGTAATTACATATACACCTTGCTCTTTAAAGGGAGAAGCCATTTCCTGAAACTTTTTTTCATACAGTTTATTGACAAAACGTTCAGTAGAATCGGTTGGATACAAAACTGTCCGGGCACCCTCTTCGAGATGATGGGCTTCCTGTATTAAAATATCCCTAATTTCCGCAGCCTGCCTTGTGGCCATATGTCTAATCATAATAATTTGACCATGAACTTTGTGATTTTCTAAAGAAGCTGTTTTCAGTAAACCCTCCAACGCATATACAGCTTTATGGTCTTTATCCACATCAGCAACAAGCTGAATCAGGATTTCTGAACTTCCTGATTTCTTAATGTGCGTCTGAATAAGATAAAAAACTTGTTCAAAACAATCCTCAAATTGATGGATGGACTGTGTACTAACAGAATTAAAGTCCAATATTTTCCATGCATCGTTACTTTGCCGTTCGAACCAAGATAACAGCTTTTTGCTTCCGTTATACATTAGCGTGATATGGAGATATTCAGGATACTGCACTTGGGTTGCCGGTATCGATTCACGGCTCCAGAAATGTTCAAAAAGTAATGCTTGAGGCAAACTAGACTGTGGATCGACAGCAACTTGCTGTCCCTGGTCTGTATGCTCCTCCTTTTCCTCTATGAACGCAGTCCCGCTATGTTCAAATAAAAATTCAGCTAATGCTGCAATGTTAGGATACTCAAACAAAAGTGTAGGGTATAATGCTCCGCTCACTTTCTCCTCTAAAACCTTTACCAGCTTCAACAATTCAATGGAATCCAATCCAAGCTCATAAAACCCTTGTTGTGTTCCAATCTCACTGGCAGGTACCTGAAGAACCCTTGAAATCTCCTCTTGCAAATAACGTTCAATAGCGGTTTTAAGAGTACGTTCGTTCTGTACAGTGGGCGTATCAGAATTGTCCTCGCTCCCCACATTTTCATTGAACGCTTGAGCATGATTTTCAAGTAAATATCCGGTCAGGCTGTCGATTGTGGAAAACTCAAATAGCAAAGTGGGATACATGATCGTGTCTACTCTTTCCTCCAGTACTTTAACCAATCGGAGCAGTTCGATAGAATCCAATCCTAATTCGTAAAATCCTGCACACACTTCTATCGTATCTGCATCTACCTTGAGTACCTTGGCAATCTCTTGCCGCAGGAAATTCTCAATAGCGATTTTAGTAGTTAAAAAAGAGAATTCGCTTTCTTCTATTCCCACATATCTATCTTTCGAAACAAGTTTTTTTTGTTGAACAGATTGCGCTTTATCCTTCTCCTCAGGCGGAGAAACCACAGGTTCCATCAGTTTTTGAATCAGTTGGGCGTCTCGGATACGTTTAACTGAAAAATTGTGGAATTCAACAGCCACCTCTCCTGCCTCACTATATACAGTGATATCTCGGGATATGAGATCTGGATTGATCAGTAGATCGTCTACAACTTCTCGTTCCTCTGTATACGTATAGATGGTGCTCGGAAGCCTTTGATAAATACAAAATCGTTCAATTGAAATAGGCATATAGGGCGAACCATCCTGGTTCACCCAATGTTGCGTTCCATTTTTGGAAAAAGACATTCCTGCCATCGATGCCCCATCCAACAATGCAGCATGCGCATAAAAATAATCGGCATCATTTTTCGCTAGCTCACTTAGCTGGAGCTTCATTACTTCCTGATTGCCCCGTTGGTAGACGTTCCCCAGTGTTTTCATAAAGGTGAAATGCCGAATTTTACATCGGCGGGCCAGTTCATACATCTCCTCCATATCCCACTGCTCTGTGGCATCATCCGCGAAGGCGGCAATATCGGGCCATGGGTTTATGGAAATATGCTCTGTTGTATACAACAAACAATTCATATTGATAACCTCAGATGTATCCACAGCTTCCTCATTCTTTACTTTTATACTGGTCACTTTCACCTCCCAATACCGTTCCTTTGGAATGAAAGTAACTAGAATCTGCTGGTCAAAATACTCGGATGTGATGATAGGCTGCATGAACAGGACATGACGTAATTCGATGGCCTGGGTTCCTAAATAGCAATCTGCCAGTCTATAGATCATATCCAGTAAAGCCACCCCGGGCAACGTGCGTATTTCGTGCACTTGATGATCCCGTACAATTAAATTGTTATGAGTTAGCCGCTGTGCATAGGTTTTGGGAGTTGTTCCTTTACTCATTACAGTTTCCCCTCCCTATAAATCTCAATGGGTTCAAAAAATTCCTGCTTCCATTCTTCCGCTTTCCGCGTGACCGGTTTTATCGATTCCAGAATATCCATTGGCTCTGGCCAATAACGCCGGCGGTTAAAGCGAATCCCTTCATCATCTGAACTCAATACAGCCTGAAGTGCATGTGGAACTCCCTCATTACTTACGATGATATGAGCATTATTCCCTCCAAGCCCAAACGAACTGATACCTGCACGTAAAATTCCCGCTATACCTGTCCACTTCGAATGGCGCTTTACAATATAAAACGGAGAGTCATCGAAATTAAACCGGGGGTTGGGATTGCTGCAATGCAGTGTTGCTGGCAGCTCTCCACTACTCATGGACAGTAAAACCTTGATGAAACTTGCTATCCCTGCTGCGCTAATCAGGTGTCCAATATTACTTTTAACACTACCAATTCCGCAAAACTGTTTGTTCCCTGTAAACTTTGAGAACACAGTTGTCAATGCTTTTAGTTCAATAGGATCACCGATAAGGGTACCCGTTCCATGGGCTTCCACATAGCTGATAGTCTCAGGATGAATATGGGCATCTGCAATCGCTTTTTCAATAAGTTCCTTCTGGGCCTCCGGGTTTGGAGTAGTAATACCCATGGTATTTCCATCGTTATTGAGCGCTGATCCGTCAATGACCCCATAGATTTTATTGTTATCCTTGATGGCTTGTTGCAGACGCTTTAGAACGACTACGCCACATCCTTCGCCCACACCAATACCATTAGCATCGGCACTGAATGCCTTAGAGCGCCCTTCAGGGGATATAATATTAGCGGCTCCTAGAAGTTGGTATATGGTCCCATCCAAAATAATGTCCACCCCTCCAGCCAGCGCAATCTCACTCTCACCGTTCAATACGCTTTTGGCCGCTACATGTATTGCAGTTAATGAACTGGAACAAGCTGTATCTACTATCATATTAGGACCTTTCAGATTATAGACATGAGCCAAATGGGCAGCAATAAAATTTTGACCGACACCGATAATGGTATCTTTATCGTTTCCTCTTAGCTTTTGATAATATTTATTGGTTCTCGCGCCCACAAATACACCCACTTGCTTATTCCATAAAGCTTCTTTTGTATATCCGGCATCTGCAATCGCACCCGCGCCACATTCCAGAATTTTACGCTGTAACGGATCAATTTGTATGGCAAGGGATGGAGGGATGTTAAAATAATCCGGATCAAAATCCTCAATGTGATCCATAAATCCGCCCACACCCTCAATTGCTTTTCCGGCGACCGTTTGCCTAATATGTCCCACCCTTGAGATGGGGGCTTCACGTATACTATCCATACCATTCTTCAGATTAAGCCAAAATTCATATTTATTATGAGCATCCGGGAATTGACAATCAATTCCTATTATAGCTATTTTATCGTTTTTATCTAAATCATTTTCTTTCCTGTCTAAGAACGATTTATTTTCTTTTAATGCTGTATTTTCTTTTAATAAGGAAAAAACGGGATTCTGCTCACATTCCGTATTTGTTGCTTCCTGTGCTTGGCTTTTTTCTATGTTAAAAAAAGACTCAAGTATATCCGGGTGATTCTCAGTTAGATAGGCTGTCAAGCTTTTCATGGTTGGATACTCCAAAATTATGGACGGATCAAGCGAGACTTCCTTTAATTCATAGTCCATTCTAGTGATGACCTGAGCCAGCAAAATCGAATCCATTCCATATTCCTGAAATGGAGTATCCGGTTTGAATTCGGCTTTGTCAATTCTCAATTCTTTGGCAAAAAGTGAAACCAACCATGATTGTGTTTTTTCCGTAAGATCAATTTTATCCAGATACCCACTTCCTAGCATTTGCATGGGAGCCTGTACTGGTCCTCTTTCCTCTTTTACGAACTCTGTTGCCGAGAGCCTGCGGTTCATTAACTGAGTAGGGTCCCATATAACCGGATTTACCCATGCAGGAAGAATGACTCGATAGCGGGAATCTGCCAAAAGACTGTCCAACATATTCAATCCTTCTTCGTTGGACATACTGAGCAAACCTGCTTGTTTGTATGGTTTACTGGTGACCTCTCCCATACCCACTTCCCTCCAGCTAGGCCACTGGATACTCATTATCGGACAAGTTCCTGCTACCGACTCGGCAAAATAATCCATATATGCATTGGCCATTGCGTAGTCGCTGATCCCTGCACCAAGTGCTGGAATAATGGCAGACACTGAAGAAAATAGCACAAAGAAGCGCAGAGGCTCGTTCATGAAACTTTGATACATGACATTTAGACCCAACACTTTGGGATTCAATACCTGTCCTATCACCTGTGGAGATTTTCTTATAAAAGCCAGATTTTCCAAATCGGCCAAACCCGCACAATGAATGACGCCACCAATAGGGCCCATAAAACGCTTGACGGTTTCCACAGTAATTCGCATGGCCTCCGCGTCTGATAACTCAACCGACAGGACAAATACTTCTACTCCAAGGCGTTCGATACTTTGGATTGCCCGTATCTTTGCAGCAGTTGCGCTATCAACTGCCTCAAGCGAATTCCATTGCTCTTTCGGTGGCAGTTGTTCCCTACCCGATAGCATCAGCTTCTTCACGCCATAATGCTGTACAAAGTGACGTGCACAGAGTAGGCCCAGTCCTTTCGTTCCCCCTGTCACCCATAAAACATGATTTTCGGGGAATTTCCGTTCATGAACTGGATTATGCTGTACGTTGACTTCATTCAAAAACGCGCAATATCTCTGTCCATCGCGGTAAGACACTTCAGTATCCTCATTGTTGTCCATGTATTCGCAGGCAATTTGCTCTGCAAACAATCTATCAGCCATTCCAGATTGTCCATCCATATGACGTGAGCGGATATAGCTGTACTCACTTTGCAGCATGCGATACAAACCAACGTTCAAAGCTCCTGATAAATTGATTTTTTCATTCCGATAAGATTCCAAGTCTTTTGTAACACAAAGCAACATCAAATTGTTTCTATTCCCATACTCAATAAGCTTTTGCAGCCAGGAAATGTATTCAACTTCCGGCTCCTGAGCATAACCGCAGCCAATCAGGTCAATACAGCCCGTATACTTATTCCACATGTGATCCTGCATCAACAGATCATCTTTAATTTCATCTCTACCTAATATTCGCACATCTGAAAAATAAGAAGCCAGACAGGCTGCAAGCTCTCCTGTATCATGAGTGGACAAGATTGCAACTGTACCAACAGCATCATTTTTTCCGACAAGCGGACTTGCTGCCCATTGCTTCGTTGTATATGACAATTTTCGAGTTTCTGATCTGTGATGATCGTCCATATTAGCTTTCCGCGAATCTGGAGCAATGGTAGCTGTATCTGAGATAGTTTGTTTTTGGGGCACCCAAAACTTTTCCTTGCCAAAAGGATAAGTGGGCAATGAAACTCTGGAATATCCCCCATTTACAAATAATTGATGGTAATTCAGCCCGTATCCCTGCATATACAATTCAGCTACAGCAGACAAATTTCTAGCAAAAAGAGTTTTATCATTTTCTTTTATACATTTCATAATGCATTCGTTTCCATGCTGTTTTAATTCCGGATCATCCCTAATCTCAGATCCATTCAGGGTAGAAACATACATATTCGCAGTTCTTCCCGTTTCCAGCCAGTTATCCAGTATATTAGCAAGCTCATTCGTATGACTTACAATGCATGCCAGCCGATGATCAAGGTGCTTACGGCCCAGCAACAAGGTGTAGCTCATATTACCTAAATCCAGCTCTTCCTCCTTCTTACAATAAGTGCTCAATTGCTGGGCTTGCTGCTGCAACTGTTCTTCTGTCCGTGCAGACAGAACGATTAAATAACTGGAGACAGGTGCATAATACCGATTCATTTCAGGAGCTTCTTCAATCACCATATGAGCATTGGTACCGCTGAATCCAAAAGAGCTTATAGCCGCGCAACGTTTTGTATTCCAAGGAACAGACCACTCCTTGAAACTTGTATTCACATAGAAGGGACTATTGTCCATTTTAATATTCATGTTTCCATGTTGATAATGGAGGGAAGGAACCATTTGACGATGCTGCAAAGAAAGTAATATTTTCAGCACTCCAGCTATACCAGAAGCATATTGGGTATGACCAAGATTCGATTTAATGGTACCTAATGCACAATAGCTCTTCTTATTAGTGTATTTGGAAAATGCCCGGTTCAAGGCCTTATACTCTATAGGATCACCTAGCTGTGTGCCTGTCCCATGCGCTTCAACCATTTGTATATTTTCTGGATGGATCCCAAAACGGTCGAATACAGTCTGTTCCAAACGTTCCTGAGATTTCGCGCTTGGTGCTGTAATCCCATTAGTAAAACCATCCTGATTGACCGCAGTACCTTTAATGACACCGTATATGTGGTCACCATCGGCAATAGCCTCCTCTAAACGCTTCAGAACAACTACACCCGCTCCTTCTCCTGGCACAAATCCATCTGCTTTATCATCAAAAGCATGGCACCGTCCAGTTGGGGACAACATATTGGCACGATTGGAATGCACATAAAAATTGGGAGTTGTCTGAACAAATATGCCGCCCGCCAAGGCCATGTCTATTTCTCTCGTCCAGAGCCCCTGACAGGCCATATGAATCGCTACCAGTGAACTGGAACAAGCCGTATCTACTGCAATCGCTGGTCCATGCAAATCTAGGTAGTAAGAGATTCTGGCAGGGAGAATAGAGCTGGCGTTTCCCCAAAAGGCTTGGGCTGGAGGGTTATCATCGATCCATTCTGTATAATCGGAAGGACCACAACCTACATAAACGCCACAGTCTTTACCCTGTACCCCTGAACCCGCATATCCGGCATCCTCCAAGGCTTTCCAAGATTCTTCGAGAAAAATACGTTGCTGCGGGTCCATGTATGCAGCTTCCAGTCCTGTAATGTTAAAAAATCTGGGATCAAATCGGTCAATATCTTCTATAAAACTGCCATAGTTACAATACCCTTTACCTTGATCGTAATAATCGGATAAATTCCACCGGGATACCTCCTGAATCAAGTCGTTTCCATGAACTAAGTGATCCCACAATTCCTCAACCGATGCCGACTGGGCAAAGCGCCCGCTCATACCGATTATGGCGATATCATCTTTTTTATCTTGTATTGGAATTCCTTCAGAAATCTTTTTATTTAAAATAGAGTCATTTCTAGCAGGTAGACCGGCATTGTCGCTTGCTTTTGTTGTTTTTTCGTTGGCAGATATCTCTTTTGGAGACAAGCCGTCAGATTGAAACCGGGTGGTCCATGTCCGTGCAACTACGCCCTGATGCTGTGACAAAATATAGGAGGACAATTGGCGAATCGAGCTATAATCAAATAAATCAGTAGTTTCCAATTCAATGCCAAGCGTATGGTTAATCGCTTGAATAAATTGGACTCCCGTAATAGAGTCAATACCATAATCAGAAAAAGACTCCTCAGAATCTATCATATTAACTTCAACTTTAAGAGTAATGGACAAATGTTGAAGCAGAGTTTGTTTTACAAAATACTGCACATTCTGTTCTGAAGGAGACAGCAGCCGAGAAGGGAGTACCGGTGACAAAACATCCTTATACTGTGACAAGATGTATGCTGCAAGCAAATTAACCGAGTTGTAATCAAATAGATCAGTGTTTTCAAGTTCGATGTGCAATATGCGATTAATGCTCTGCACCAATTGTGTTCCCGTGATAGAATCGACACCGAAATCGGAGAACGAATCATCATGGTCAATCAGGTGAGCCATTACCTTTAAAGATTCTGATAATGTATGGACAATGCATTCTTTCACATATACTTCGATATCCATTCCATTCGATTTAAGATTGGTCTGTATTGAGGCACCAGATGATGGCTGACTTGAAACCGACGTTCTTCCCCTGTCCCGCTTCGTACCTCGAGTGACTTGAACTATACCATCACTTTGCGCACTAATAATCTGCTGCCCAAGCTGGGTTTCTTCCGCTGCCAAAAAGCCAACATGGTGATACCCTTCGATTTCCAATAGTTTTTTCCACTGAGTTGGATATAAGCCTGGACATCCCTGAATACGTACGGCAGGATCTTCATACATCCACCATCCCTCCAACAAACCGAAGGTCAGATGAGTAAAGATGGATTTATC
The DNA here is from genome assembly GCF_002240415.1 of Paenibacillus kribbensis. Classification (NCBI taxonomy): domain Bacteria; kingdom Bacillati; phylum Bacillota; class Bacilli; order Caryophanales; family Paenibacillaceae; genus Paenibacillus; species Paenibacillus kribbensis. The sequence goes on along the minus strand of NZ_CP020028.1, from coordinate 1,395,673 downwards.
TGAAATTTCATTTAAGAGAATCAGACCGTTATTAGAGATCAAGCTCTTAGCATTGCGCAGGGTTCTTCGGATATTCCGGGTAGCATGCAATACGTTAGCCGCAATGACAATGTCATATTTCCCCACCTCAATCCCTTGCTCGGTTACGGCTTCTTCAATATTTAAAACCTCGAATTTCAGAAAAGGATTCTGTTCTCCATAAACTCGTTCCCCATGCTTTAGAAAAGCTTTAGAAATGTCTGTATAACAATATTCCTCAATATATTGTTGGAATGGCTTTAGTTTATCGAGAACTATTGATGTTGTTCCTCCTGTTCCTGCACCAATTTCCAGAATACGTATTTTTGTTCCTCTATGTTGCTTTAGTCTGTGTTGCAAGAAAGCAGTTACCTGATCCGAGAGCACTTCATTAAAATAGTCAGCAACCTTGTTATGCTTGTAAATACCTTCGACAAGGTGCATGGAACCTTTGGGAAACATAATGTCAGTTGCTGGAACTTTTCCGGTTAAGATCTCTGGCAGTGCTTTTAACGTAGCTTCAACCAGTAGAACCTGGGCTCTCAAATTAGCATCTTTAGTCCAATGCTGTTTGCTTTGTTCCCATTTCTCCCAAACTTCTTGAATATCGGATACGGTAGAGACAACGGCTGGATTACGAGTAAAGATATCCAAACTTTCTTTCATCCATAACCTATATAACTCCTTTAATCCGTATCTTACCCACAAACGATCATCTTCTGGATTTGCGTTCAGCAGCCCCACAGCTTGCAGCTGAGCCTGTAATATCTGAATTAAAAGTCTATCTACGGCTTTTATTTGTTCTCGGTAAATGTCAAATTGCTCACCATTCTTCATGGTTGTCCTCCTTGTTAATGAGTGTATACAATTTGCTTCTCCCAGCTCACTTTCTTGATTCCCAACGGATCTGTCGTTCGCATGACCCCCAACTGGTGCAGTTGTCCCGCTACCAGTTGCTCCAATATTCGCATCCCCTCTTCCGTCCGTATGGATTGGATCCCTAGCCGCTCCATCTGCTTGCGGTATCGTTCCCCTGATACCACCCCGACCTGGCCCCAATACCCCCAGTTCACCACCTTCACCTCACACGACCACTCTACAGATAGCTGGTGCGCGAATGCATCCTTAAAGGTACAGCCTGACACATAGTTGCTTTGCCCCGCTGCCTTGGTGAATGCGTTAAAGGAAGAGAAGAACAATACAAAATCCAATGCTTCTCCTTGAAATGCTCTCGCCAGATGTACACTCACATCTACCTTGGCCTGCAGCGATTTACAGAATTCTTCCTCCTCCATCTGTCCCAAACTCCGGTCTGACAGCACGATCGCCGAGTGTACCACACCATGGATATCTCCATACGCCTGACGCACTGCTCGGCACGCTTCTCCCAAGGCGGTCTCGTCCATCGCATCCGCTGCGATATACATCGGCTCGGGTCCTATCTCCGCTAACCGTTCCCGCTTGCCTCGTATGGCTTCATCCTCTGCTCGCCGCCCGATCAAAACGATCTGCGCCTGATACGTACGGATCATATATTCACTCCAGACGGTTCCCAATCCGCCCGCTCCCCCTATGACTACATACACGCCCCCATGGCGGTAGCGCGTCGGATAACCCATTTCCATCGTCACAGGGACAAGTTCCTGGCGGTACCATTCTCCTTCCCGGTACACAAGCCCGTCTCCTTCTGCATTGGGCGGCAGGGACAGCAGCTCAGACCATGGCCACTCCACTCCCGCTTCCATATCCGCTAACCGTACCTCCCAGTGGCTATATTCCTTTGCCATCGAACCGATAAAACCGTGTACACTCGCGTGGGTCGGATCGACCTCGTCGTACTTATTTACCGGTTGGGCTTGAACCGTAATGACCGTCCATTCTAGCGTCCGCTGTCCATACCCCAGCTGCAGCATACTTTTGACGAGTCGGAATAACTGGATTACCCCGTCTTCTTGACCCTCAATTATCCGCTTCTCTCCCATGGCTGGGATTTCCGCTTCCGGGCCGATCCAGATTACATGGCCGATGCTTCCGCAAGCCTCCAGTTTCCCCTGAATGTCCTCCACCGGCTCTCCTGTCTGGATAGGCACGACCTGCGCCTGCGGGTAGTATGCCATCACGGCTTCCCGGCGCTCCCGGCTCCCGCCAATCAGAACTATGCCGCTTCCAGCAGACCCGGAAAGGTCCGCTCCTTCCGTGATCCTGCACGGCTCCCATACGGGCGCTACAATCACGGTCTCTGCTGCTTCTACTTCTACTTCAGACTGCGCCAAAGGATACATCAAAGACTGCGTTAAAGAACGCGAGCCCCCTCCCTGCAGCCGTGAGGTAAATCCGCGTAGACTTACGCATAGCCTGCCAGTGTCATCGTAGACATCGACACTCCGTTTTTGCACTCGCTCTTCCTGTACTCGTTCCCCTTCTTCGCTTATGTGTACCCACATCTGGCTCGTACACGGACCGTACACGGTCAGCTCCCGCAGGCTAAATGGCAGGGCTGGAGCGCCCGCTGTGTTTTCTTGCGGCGCCAGTAGGGTCAGCCCAATGACCGCCTGCAACGCCCCATCCATCAAGCTGGGATGAAGCACGTAATCGTGGGCTGTTGCCGACACACTAGGAGGCAACGACACTCTCGCCCATACCTGACCCGCTCCAGCCTGTACGCTTTCCAGCGAGCGCTGGCCTGCTCCATATTCAATCCCCATCGCCCCAAACGCTTCGTAACAGGCGGTAATCGGCACCTCTTGTGCACCCGCAGCCCGGTGCTCCGCAATCCGCTTCGCTATATCCTCCCGCACGCTTTTCACGTTGGTCACCACACGAGCGGTTCCTTGGCTGTACACCACATCTTCCGTTGATCCCTTGTAGATTTCATAACCGATGTCACCTTCCTCGCCCGCCATCAGTCGGAGCCTTACCTCCACCGGCTGCTCTTCGACTGTGATGGGCTGCATCCAGGTTACTTGCTGCAATTGCAGCGTAAGCCACTCTCCTGGCTTCACCTCCAGCGCCTGCTCCACCGCTGTTCGGGCCATTTCCAGATAGGCTACCCCTGGCAGCATCTTACGTTCCTGCACTCTGTGATCCGTCAGGAAAAATTCCTCACCGCTAAACGTGGAAGCATACCGCTGCTCCGACAATACCGAGATATTCCGGTGCAGCAACGGATGCAATCGAGAATCCGTATCCTCCCGGCTTCGCCCGGTCGCTTCCTTCCCTTCCGCCTGCGGAACCCAGTACCGATCCCGCGCAAATGGATAGGTGGGTAGGCTGATTCGGAGCGGCCGGTTTTCTCCGTACAGCGCCTGCCAGTTCATGCTCAAGCCCTTAACCCATAAATCCAACAGCTTGGCATATTTCCCTTTATAAATCCACTGACGGATCGTCTCCTGCATATCCTCATCTGTCTCCAGGGCGGATATCGTTTCCTTGTAGCGCTTGACATTTCCACGAAACCATCTGCCAGCTTTCTGATGCTCCGCATATTCCCTCAGCTGTGCTGCTAAATCCGAGACGGATTCCACGATTAGTCCCAGTCGTTCTTCCATGGCTTCCCGTCCGACCTGTAGGGTATAGGCGATGGACTCCAGCTCGTCGTCACCGTAATCTCCCTGCTCCATCGCCTCAAGCAATTGGAGCACTTGCTCTTGCAGCCGCTGCTCATCCTTGCCTGACAGAACAATCATCACGGGGGTGCGTGGCGCAGCGCCGAAATGGTCCATACGGTTCTCCTGCGGAATGTATTCCTCCACCAGTACATGTGCATTCGCTCCTCCGGCTCCAAAGGATGAAATGCCTGCAATACGCGGAGAATCCTTTACCGTACCATTCATTTCAATCTGAGGTCGTTTCCATTCTGCCAATTCCTGCTGGAGTACAAAAGGAGTATCCTCAAATGGGATCTCCGGATTCTGCGTCTTTGAATGCAGCGTTGGAGCCAATTGACCATGCTTCATTTGCATCAATACTTTGGTTAAAGCCGCAATGCCAGCCGCGCTTTCACAATGTCCGATATTGGACTTAACAGAGCCAAGAGAACAAAATTGCTTGTCAAAGGTAGATTTTTCATAGGCCTGCTTCAAGCCTTCTATTTCAATGGGATCACCTAGAGCTGTTCCTGTACCGTGCGCTTCCACATAACTAACGGACCTTGGATGAATTCCAGCGCGTTCCAGTGCATCGGAAACAACTTGCGACTGTGCCGCGGGATTAGGCACCGTATAGCCGTTAGTTTTTCCTCCAGAGTTCAACATGCTTCCACGAATAATTCCATAAATATGATCACCGTCTGCTACTGCCCTATGGAGAGGCTTTAGAATGACGGCTCCTACACCTTCACCATCAACAAAGCCATCTGCCTCATCACCAAAAGACTTGCATTGTTGACCTTTACTTAACATATTCATGTCAGTTAATTTCAAGTAGTGGGCGGGATCTACAATCAAATTAACTCCACCTGCAATAGCACAATCACTAGTTCCACTTCGCAAACTTTCTATCGCCAAATGAAGAGCTGTCAGCGAAGAAGAACAGGCCGTATCTACCGCTAGACTAGGCCCCCGGAAATCAAGAGTGTACGAGATTCGATTAGCGACAGACCAGTATGAAGCTCCTGTCGGATAATGTGCATTCATAACCCCCACAAACACCCCGACTCTTTGATGATCACCGAGAGAAGTAGGAGTATACCCTGCATCTTCAATTGTGGTATAAACAGTTTCCAAAAAAACGCGTTCCTGCGGATCCATTAATTCTGCTTCTCGGGGGGATATACGAAAAAATAAAGGGTCGAATTTATCAGCATCTTCAATAAATCCACCCCATTTTGTATAAATTGATCCTTTCGTACCTTTCGCTCCTTTGAAATAATCCGCCCAATTCCATCGGTTCTGTGGAATCTCCTGAATACAATTTTTCCCTTTCTGAATATTATTCCAAAAGTCATTAATATTTTTAGCTTGCGCATAACGTCCGGACAAACCAATTACAGCCACTTCACGGTCAAAATTAGAGTCCTCATCTGGCTTAAAATCAAGCTCAGCAGGCAGATAGCGATGATTTTCAAAAGCGTTGGTCCGTATTCGTACATTGGGGGAATTTAGGGTTGTATAATTCTGTATCGCCCGCTCCCCCTTCGGTTCCTCTTCAATACCGACAAGTGTTATTAAATCTGCTTCTCTTGTACGGATAAAATGATCCACCAATTCATGGATCGTTGAGTGCTCAAAAAATAAAGTACTGCTTACATTTTTCATTATTTTTTTGAATTCACTTGTCAATTGAACCACAAGAATAGAATCCAGACCGTAATCGGCTAAAGGCTTCTCACTGTCCAACTGCTCTGGAGGAATTTTAAACACCTTGCCAATTAGCGTTTTAAAGAAGTGTTCACTTTTTTGACGAAACAGGCCTCCGTTAATTTGAGGCATATGTGTCGCTACTGGCACCTGATTCCATCGCTGACGTGTGTAAATCTCTGTCTCTTCGTGTTGCCCGCCCCTAAGCGATATATTTAGCTGCTTTTTTTGACGAATAACGCCATCACTTTCAGCCCGAATAATTTGTTGTCCCAATCGATGTTCCCCTGCCGCAGGAAAAGTTACTGAATGAAACCCTTCATGATGCAGCACTTTCTCCCACATTTCAGGATAAAGCCCCGGACACCCCGGGATACGTACTGCCGTATCCTCATACATCCACCACCCTTCCAACAAACCAAAAGTCAAATGCGTAAATAGGGTATTAGCGGTAACCTCATTTAAAAGAAGCCATCCATTCCGAGACGTACAAGCTTTTACATTCCTTAATGTGTGCCTTATATTGTGAGTGGCGTGCAGCACATTAGTGGCGATAATCAAATCAAAACCACCTTCATCAATGTTCTGTGCGGCAACAGGCTCTTCAATATTCAAAAGCTTATACGTCATCGGTATTTTTCGTGAGTTGTACTTCTCCTGCGCATGGATGAGGAAAGCTCTAGATACGTCAGTATAGCAATATTCTTCAATATATTCTTGAAAAGGTTCCAGTCTGCTTAACACCGCCTCGCTGGTCCCCCCGGTGCCCGCCCCGATTTCCAATATGCGAATACGTGCAGACAAGTTTCGATCGATACAACCCGTAACATATGCAACAACTTGATCGGACAAAATATCGTTAAAATAGTCGGCAACAGGATTGTTCTGGTAAACATTCTCCACCAGCTTCATAGATCCATTCGGAAACATAATATCGGTAGCAGGATAAGCCCCGCTCAGAATACCCGGCAAATGAAACAACATTGGCTCTAACAGATGAATTCTGGATTGTAAATCTGGATTGTACAAAATCCATTCCTTCTTTTTTTTGTCCCATTCTTCCACAAGTTCATCTAATGGCATAAAACTAGACTCCTCGTTTCTAGCCAGTATGGCTAAACTTTCGTTTAGCCACTTCATGTACATGCTGTTAATTTTCCCGTTCACACGTATCCCGTTGATTTCCAAATTACAATCCGGGTACACTCCTAATTGTTTTAGCTGGCTGCCTAACCATTTCAGAAGGAATGTGTTCATCAAGTTCATCGACTCGTTAAATAAATCCAGACGCTTCGTTATTTTCATGACCATCTCTCCATCTGCTTATTTCCGCCGGACCATTAGGGGCATAGCGGACTTCACACATATACCGTCCTTTCGCCGTACTGCATTATCCATGGAATTTAAAAATCCGTGCGCACCATACCTACATTGTAATGAACTCACCCCAGTTCACTTCCTTGATTCCCAACGGATCTGTCGTTCGTATAACCCCCAACTGGTGCAGCTGTCCCGCTACCAGTTGCTCCAATATTCGCATCCCCTCTTCCGTCCGTATGGATTGGATCCCTAGCCGCTCCATCTGCTTGCGGTATCGTTCCCCCGATACCACCCCGACCTGGCCCCAATACCCCCAGTTCACCACCTTCACCTCACACGACCACTCTACAGATAGCTGGTGCGCGAATGCATCCTTAAAGGTACAGCCTGACACATAGTTGCTTTGCCCCGCTGCCTTGGTGAATGCGTTAAAGGAAGAGAAGAACAATACAAAATCCAATGCTTCTCCTTGAAATACTCTCGCCAGATGTACACTCACATCTACCTTGGCCTGCAGCGATTTACAGAATTCCTCCTCCTCCATCTGTCCCAAACTCCGGTCTGACAGCACGATCGCCGAATGTACCACACCATGGATATCTCCATACGCCTGACGCACTGCTCGGCACGCTTCTCCCAAGGCGGTCTCGTCCATCGCATCCGCTACGATATACATCGGCTCGGGTCCTTTCTCCGCTAACCGTTCCCGCTTGCCTCGTATGGCTTCATCCTCTGCTCGCCGCCCGATCCAAACGATCTGCGCCTGATACGTACGGATCATATATTCACTCCAGACGGTTCCCAATCCGCCCGCTCCCCCTATGACTACATACACGCCCCCATGGCGGTAGCGCGTCGGATAACCCATTTCCATCGTCACAGGGACAAGTTCCTGGCGGTACCATTCTCCTTCCCGGTACACAAGCCCGTCTCCTTCTGCATTGGGCGGCAGGGACAGCAGCTCAGACCATGCCCACTCCACTCCCGCTTCCATATCCGCTAACCGTACCTCCCAGTGGCTATATTCCTTTGCCATCGAACCGATAAAACCGTGTACACTCGCGTGGGTCGGATCGACCTCGTCGTACTTATTTACCGGTTGGGTTTGAACCGTAATGACCGTCCATTCTAGCGTCCGCTGTCCATACCCCAGCTGCAGCATACTTTTGACGAGTCGGAATAACTGGATTACCCCGTCTTCTTGACCCTCAATTATCCGCTTCTCTCCCATGGCTGGGATTTCCGCTTCCGGGCCGATCCAGATTACATGGCCGATGCTTCCGCAAGCCTCCAGTTTCCCCTGAATGTCCTCCACCGGCTCTCCTGTCTGGATAGGCACGACCTGCGCCTGCGGGTAGTATGCCATCACGGCTTCCCGGCGCTCCCGGCTCCCGCCAATCAGAACTATGCCGCTTCCAGCAGACCCGGAAAGGTCCGCTCCTTCCGTGATCCTGCACGGCTCCCATACGGGCGCTACAATCACGGTCTCTGCTGCTTCTACTTCTACTTCTACTTCAGACTGCGCCAAAGGATACATCAAAGACTGCGTTAAAGAACGCAAGCCCCCTCCCTGCAGCCGTGAGGTAAATCCGCGTAGACTTACGCATAGCCTGCCAGTGTCATCGTAGACATCGACACTCCGCTTTTGCACCCGCTCTTCCTCTACTCGTTCCCCTTCTTCGCTTATGTGTACCCACATCTGGCTCGTACACGGACCGTACACGGTCAGCTCCCGCAGGCTAAATGGCAGGGCTGGAGCGCCCGCTGTGTTTTCTTGCGGCGCCAGTAGGGTCAGCCCAATGACCGCCTGCAACGCCCCATCCATCAAGCTGGGATGAAGCACGTAATCGTGGGCTGTTGCCGACACACTAGGAGGCAACGACACTCTCGCCCATACCTGACCCGCTCCAGCCTGTACGCTTTCCAGCGAGCGCTGGCCTGCTCCATATTCAATCCCCATCGCCCCAAACGCTTCGTAACAGGCGGTAATCGGCACCTCTTGTGCACCCGCAGCCCGGTGCTCCGCAATCCGCTTCGCTATATCCTCCCGCACGCTTTTCACGTTGGTCACCACACGAGCGGTTCCTTGGCTGTACACCACATCTTCCGTTGATCCCTTGTAGATTTCATAACCGATGTCACCTTCCTCGCCCGCCATCAGTCGGAGCCTTACCTCCACCGGCTGCTCTTCGACTGTGATGGGCTGCATCCAGGTTACTTGCTGCAATTGCAGCGTAAGCCACTCTCCTGGCTTCACCTCCAGCGCCTGCTCCACCGCTGTTCGGGCCATTTCCAGATAGGCTACCCCTGGCAGCATCTTACGTTCCTGTACTCTGTGATCCGTCAGGAAAAATTCCTCACCGCTAAACGTGGAAGCATACCGCTGCTCCGACAATACCGAGATATTCCGGTGCAGCAACGGATGCAATCGAGAATCCGTATCCTCCCGGCTTCGCCCGGTCGCTTCCTTCCCTTCCGCCTGCGGAACCCAGTACCGATCCCGCGCAAATGGATAGGTGGGTAGGCTGATTCGGAGCGGCCGGTTTTCTCCGTACAGCGCCTGCCAGTTCATGCTCAAGCCCTTAACCCATAAATCCAACAGCTTGGCATATTTCCCTTTATAAATCCACTGACGGATCGTCTCCTGCATATCCTCATCTGTCTCCAGGGCGGATATCGTTTCCTTGTAGCGCTTGACATTTCCACGAAACCATCTGCCAGCTTTCTGATGCTCCGCATATTCCCTCAGCTGTGCTGCTAAATCCGAGACGGATTCCACGATTAGTCCCAGTCGTTCTTCCATGGCTTCCCGTCCGACCTGTAGGGTATAGGCGATGGACTCCAGCTCGTCGTCACCGTAATCTCCCTGCTCCATCGCCTCAAGCAATTGGAGCACTTGCTCTTGCAGCCGCTGCTCATCCTTGCCTGACAGAACAATCATCACGGGGGTGCGTGGCGCAGCGCCGAAATGGTCCATACGGTTCTCCTGCGGAATGTATTCCTCCACCAGTACATGTGCATTCGCTCCTCCAAAACCAAAGGAACTAACTCCTGCTCGTCTTGGCAACTCCTTCCCCTCATCATCCAACAGCGGCTCCCACTTACAGGTCTCCTGAACGATGTAGAAGGGGCTGTCTTCCAATTCGATATATGGATTCACAGTTTCTAGATGCAGGTTCTTCACAAGCGTTTGATGCTTCATTTGCAGCACAACTTTAATTAAACCAACGATGCCCGCCGCCAATTCCAAATGTCCGATATTGGTTTTCACAGTTCCCAATCCACAATAACCGGATTTGTCACTACCGTTGTGACCCTGATCCTTTAATTCTTGAAAGGCTTGCTTCAGTGCATTGATTTCAATAGGATCTCCTAGCGGCGTACCGCTACCGTGAGCTTCGATATAACCTACTGTATCAGGTCTTATCCCGGCCCTTTGGTATACAGATTTTAATAATTTGGCCTGTGATTTCGGATTAGGCGCGGTCAAAGAGTTGGCTCTGCCACCATGATTTTCTCCCGTTGCTCTTATAACTGCATAGATATGGTCACCATCCAGTTCAGCATCCTTCAGTTTTTTGAGGAGCACCATACCAACTCCTTCACTTCTGACGTAGCCATTCGCTTGGTCCGAAAAGGTTTTACATCTTCCATCCTTGCTGAGCATTCCCGCTTTATGGAAGCTTTTATAATCTTCCGGACTAAGCAGCGTATTAACGCCGCCTGCGACAGCCGTTTCGCAATCCCCATTTCTGATCGCCTGAACTGCTCTGTGAACTGCAATCAGAGAACTGGAACAAGCAGTTTCAATAGGCTCACTAGGACCGTGAATATCAAGAAAATAACTCATTCTGTTCGGTCCTACGGAGGGCACCTTCCCTGTAGATGAGTATCCTTCGACGACTGTACCGGACTTGGTAAGCAACTCACTGTAGCCAGTTCTTCCGGTTCCTACAAACAATCCCATCCCGGTTCCTGATATCGCTCTAGCCGAATATCCGGCATCTTCCAAAACTTTCCAAACATAAGTCATTAGCAAACGCTGCTGAGGATCCATCAATTCGGCTTCTCGGGGAGTAATCCCAAAGAACAGAGCATCAAATTCATCCACTCCACTTATAAAACCACCCCACGGCACCTCCGCATTCGAATCCGGATCACAGGTCCCCCATTCCCCACGTTCACGAGGAACTGTAGTAATACAGTCTTTGCCTTGGACAAGATTTTGCCACAATTCATCTACATTTTTTGCCATAGGGAAAATCCCACTTATTCCGATGATAGCCACCGGTTCCAGAACTGTATGTTCTTGTAGGACAGGAGCAACAAATCTGGAGTTCATATGTCTGGAATGAAGGCTTGCTGTTTCTTCCCATTTCCAAGCTCCTAAGCCATTTTTCGTTTCCGATGGTTCTGGCAATACTTCTCCATGCCCCAGTTGCTCTGGCGCCTGCCAATTGAAAAAGTCACGGTGCTCTAATAACAGATACTTCGCAAATTCCCGAATTCCTGAATATTCAAAAAATAGAGCCGGCGTTATATCCAACTCATAAGCCTGATTAAGACGATTAGCCAGTTGAGTTAATGAAATAGAGTCAAATCCGTATTCTCCCCATTCAGCATCATCATCAATATCATTAGCATTCACATCCAAAACGTTGGATATCACTTCCGCCAAAATCATAAGCACCTTATGCAGCAGTTTTTCCGTACTATCAGCAGCTGTCGAAAGTGGTTGAATCGGCTTGGTCTTCGCCTTTTTTAAGGTAAGCAGTTTATCCCTCATTCGCGAATCCTGACCATATATGCCCATAATCTGTTTTCTCGCTGAGGACATGGCCTGATAAAAAATATCCAATCCGGTTTGAATGCTAATTGGCTGCATGCCAGTATTTTGTAGCATGAACTTCTCGGTATCCGTATCCATACGCATACCTCCGTCCCTCCAAAGGGGCCAATCTATTACCAAAGTTTGTCCTTTTCGCTGACAAGAAGCCTCCAATTCGGTCCGATATTCAGCGTAGCTGTCCATAAACAAATTGGCCATCGCATAATCAGATTGTCCAGCATTCCCCAAAATCCCGGCAGCAGATGAAAACAGAACAAAAAAGTCTAAATCAAACTCTTGGCTTTCTTCATCCAAATACAATGTGCCAGCAACCTTGGGAGCCATTACCTTCTTTACTTCTTCCGCCTGCTTGTTCAAAATGAAACTGTCGTAGATCACACCTGCACTGTGGATAATACCATTTAAAGCCCCAAACTCCTCTTTAATGCTTTCCATCAACACACGGACTGCTTGACGATCTGTAATATCTGTCCTTTTGTATAAAACTCTAGCCCCGGATGCTGCAAAATCAGTTAGTTTGGACTTCACAAGTTCATTCAGTGGAGATCTCCCAGCGAGAATCACAGTAGGACAGCGAGAATTTCTTACCATTTCTTCGCAAAAAATAAGTCCCAATCCCCCTGCACCACCGGTAATCAGATATATTCCATTATCCTTCCAAGGCTTCATGGTCTCGGACTGTCTACTAATTTCCTCCCACTCCGAGACCCAACGTCTTTCCTCATGGTAACGAACATGCAGACCCGGTGAGCATTGAGCGTTTTCTGTAATCATTCTAATAAGTTGATCCGCCGTTTCAACTGCATTAATCTCCAGCATTTGTCCTATAATTTTGCTGCTTTCAATTTGCGCGGTTTTGAGCAAGCCTAATAGGCCAGTGAACATATAACGTTCTAGCGGATTGAAGGCTACAATCTGCACTAGCACCTGTCCATTGGCCTGATCTCGAATAATTTTTTGTACTTCTCCCAATGCCTGTAATGCATAATCCTGATATCTATCTACCGCATGTATGGCCTTGGAAAGCAGGGAGACACACACCACATCGCGAAGTCCTTTTCGTATTGGTCCTATCCATCTTTCATCAGGTTCACAAAGCAAGACTACATGCTTGGTGCATTCCGTAGTTAGGACTGCTTGTTCAATGGTTTGCTGTTTCCATACAGGTGACAGTATTAATGTAGAACTATCGGGCTTATCCGCCACTTCTTCCTTTAAAATTCTTGAAGTAAGTCCATTCATTCGAATGCAGATATTCCCCGCATCATCGCAGATATCGACATCCACTCTTAACAATGAGCTTCCTGCATCATATCCTTCACTGTAACGAATACACGCCCACATGGTAGAAGTGCAGGACTGTAAGATAAGAATTTCTTGTAAGGCAAACGGCAAAAGTGGATTGTTCCCTGTCTGTCGCTGACTAAGCAATCCGATGGTTGCCTGCAATGCTGAATCGACCACACCTGGATGCAGAACATATGCCTTCCCTGAATCACTCGTCACCCATGGCAGACGCAGTTTCGCTAGAACCTGATCTGTCCCAGCATAGAGTACTTCAATTCCTCGATGTCCTTCACCGTAAGAATAACCCATTTTTTCAAATGCTTCATAACAAGCGGCCCCCGTCATACTAGTTTGATTACAGGCTGCTTGCAGACTTGAGATATCCAGTGATTGTGTTTTGATGTTCTCGCATATTTCGATTCGGCCCTGGCTGTTTACAAAATTTTCCGAGCCATCCTCAGACTTTCTGTAGATGGTATAACCAATCTCTCCTCCATCCTCCATGTATAATCCGATATGTACTTCAACAGGCAGCGTATCTACCATCACCGGACTGGCCCATACCACATTTTTTAATTTGATGGTAAGCGGATCTGCTGAAGACATGTTTGTCGCCAACTCTGCGGCTTTTCTTGCCATTTCCAAATGTGCTACACCCGGAAGGACTTTATGTCCTCTGATCCGGTGATCAGTCAAAAAGAATTCCTCGCCCGTAAATGTCGAGCTGTACCTTTGCTCAGTTAAATCTGATGTATTGCGATGAAGCAACGGATGAATATAGGCCGATCCTGCTACTGAAGAATATACGCTGTCTTTAATGCCAGCTCGGGACCTTTCGGATATCCAGTACCGCTCCTTGGCAAATGGATATACCGGGAGGCTCATTCTTTTAGGAATATCCGCTTCATATATTTGAGTCCAATCGATATCTACTCCCTTTACCCAAAGATCCAGAAGTTTGGTGTACTTTTTCTTCTGAATCCATGCCGATACCGCTTTCTTCATATCCTCATCTGCTAATAGCAGCATCATCGATTCTTTATTACGCTTGCTTCTCCCCCTATAAATATCCTTAAAATCTCCTTTTTTCTCATAAAACAACTTGAGTTTTTCTTCCAGTTCCTTGACAGAATCCACCATCAATCCCAAACGTTCCTCCATAGCCTCTCTACCTACTTGAAGGGTATAGGCCACGTTCCGTAAATGATCATCTTGAATTTGCCCTTCTTCTATGAAGGCCAGCAGCTGATGTACCTTTTCAAACAGCCTGTCTTCATTTTTTGCTGATAATACAACGATGGCTTTTTCACCTGAGTTCACATCAAATGAAGCTATAGATTCAACAGGTTCCGTATATTCCTCCATAATTACATGTGCATTGGCTCCACCCGCTCCAAAAGAGGAGATACCAGCGATTCTGGGATATTCCTTTCGCTCCCCATCCATCTCCACCATAGGTCGGTTCCAATCCGATAATTGCCTTTGAACCACAAATGGAGTATCTGAAAAAGGAATGTTGGAGTTCAATTGTTTCACATGTAAAGTGGGTACAATTTTTTGATGTTTCATTTGTAAAATTATTTTAGTCATGCCCGCCATACCAGCAGCCGCTTCCAAGTGTCCAATATTACTTTTAACCGAGCCGATTGCACAAAATTGTGATTGCTTTGTAGATGCCCTAAACGCTTGCGTAAGACCGGTAATTTCAATAGGATCTCCCAGGAGAGTTCCAGTTCCATGAGCTTCGATATAACTGATAGCCCGAGCGTCTATACCTGCTCTATCCATAGCAGTCCGAATAAGTTCTGCTTGAGCAGATGGATTAGGAACCGTATATCCACTCGTTTTACCGCCGTGATTTATACTAGTTCCACGGATACAGCCATAAATATGATCTTTATCTGCTGTCGCTCTGGACAATGGCTTTAATATAAATACGCCCACTCCCTCCCCGGGGACAAAACCGTTAGCATCCTGCCCGAAGCTTTTACACTTCCCATCCACCGACAGCATGTGCTGTCCGCATAGCTGTACATAGCTAGAAGGATGCAGGTATAGATTAACAGCTCCTGCGATGGCTACTTCACATTGACCATGACGAAGGTGCTCACAAGCTTCATGTATAGCTGTCAAAGATGATGAACACATTGTATCAATCGGCATGCTAGGTCCATTCAAATTCAACAGATAAGACACCCGGTTCGCTAACGAACTGAATGATGTATGCGGAAACAAAGTCTCTCCCTGACTCCACATATCCGGCCCATACAGATTAAATCCTGTTTTGGTAATTCCCGCAAATACCCCCACTCTTCCTTGGTGACGTATCTTCAACTGCTCGCGTGTATAAGCTGCATCCTCCAATGCTTCCCAACAAGCTTGTATAAACAAGCGCTCCTGTGGGTCCATGCTCATAGCTTCCCGAGGAGAGATATTAAAAAACAAAGGATCAAAATCAGCAAATCCTCGAACAAATCCCCCCCACTTGCTATAGCTCTTATTTTGAAGAATTGCTTCTTCACGATCCGGATGATAAAAAGAGTCCAGCTCCCATCGTTCCTCATCCAGTTCTGTTATACAGTCTTTTCCACTTACTAAATTGGACCAGAATTCTTGTAGATGATCTGCTTGAGGATAATGACCGCTTATACCGATAATGGCAATTGGGTCCGCCTCTTTTTCAGTTGACGATGGAATTTCAATTCGGGATTTTCGCTTAGCTCCATGACGTGGCACCAGCATCGTTCCTCTCTGCCGGACATCTTTTGCTGTTTTCAAGGATTCATCAGGAGCTGCGTATGAGGAAGTCAATCCTGTCCACCGTATACAAGCTTCCTGAAAATTAGAAATGAAATAAAGGGCTAATTCTTGTAAAGTCCTACATTCATAAAAGATAGTTTTTGAGCATTCCCCGAAAATACGCTCCAGCTTCTGATTTAGCTGTAAGATGAGTATAGAATCAATACCGTAACTTTCTAATGGTTCAAAAATATCAATGCGTTCTTCATCCCATTTTATTTCCTCTGCAAGCAACGACTTGAGCTTAGACACTGTTTTTTCCATTAGCTGTTCATAGTCTACTTCCACTGGTCGTTTTATAACCGCAACTGCAGTCTGCTCATTAATACCCTTTTTCAAATAATCACCTATTTTTAACCGATCCCCTTTGACCAACATTATTTGTTCCCGATCCAGACTGAATGCCTTATAGAAAGCTCGAATGCCTGTCTCTGTTGAAATAGGGTGCATCCCCGTACGATCTTCCAATATTTTGGCAATGGATTCATCAATCTGCATACCGCCTTCTCTCCACAGTGGCCAGTTTATGGATAGCGTCCGACCATGCCGAAATCCAAGCTCCCGCAAATCATTCCGGTAGCCTGCATAGGCGTCCAGAAATGCATTTGCTGCAGCATAGTCGACCTGACCAGGATTTCCAAGCGCACCAGCCACTGATGAAAACAAGATAATAAAGTCCAATTGCATACCTTTGGTCGCCTCGTCCAAACACAATAATCCTGACACTTTGGGCGCAAGGACAGCTCTGAACTCTTCTGAACTTTTATTAACAATGTAATGATCTTGAATAATCCCGGCACTATGAATAATACCGTTAACATGACCGTGCTCTCTCTCTATGGTATTTATGAATTCAACTACTCCCTCTTTGTCATTCAAATCCTGGCTTTTATAAATAACATGTGCCCCTAACTTCTGAAGCTCACTTATCCACTTCTCCTTATGCTCATCCAGGGGAGAACGACCCATAAGAATGATAGTGGAAGATTGAGTATTCTCCGCAATCTCTCTGGCAAAAATCTTTCCTAACCCTCCAGTACCTCCTGTCACTAAATACAGACCACCATCACGCCATGGTGTAGCCTGTTCCAACCAATCTTGGATACCTTCGTCCTCTAATATAAATTCCCAATGCATAACCTGCCTTTTCCCATTGATATAACGAATATGACTATCTGACGGATTATTCTTATTTTCTACAAGTTTTTGGATCAAACGGCCCTCGTCTTCATTTGCATCCACTTCAATCAGTTGCCCAGATAGTTTGGGATATTCAAGCTGCGCCGTTTTCAATATCCCGGCAAGCCCTGTAAAAAGCCTGCCTTCACCTCCACGGCTAACTATAATTTGAACTAGGATATCCTGATAGGTTCGGTCTTGAATTAACTGCTGGATAGTTTTAAATACCTGAACTGTGTAAGCCTCATATCGCTCTTCCACGGAAGTGTGTTCGGACTGTAGAGAAATACAGGTTGTTCCGTTAAGCTGAATATCT
This sequence comes from Paenibacillus kribbensis, assembly GCF_002240415.1. Lineage (NCBI taxonomy): Bacteria > Bacillati > Bacillota > Bacilli > Caryophanales > Paenibacillaceae > Paenibacillus > Paenibacillus kribbensis. Next base: position 1,378,608 of record NZ_CP020028.1, on the reverse strand, counting down.
ATGAGCTGACACATAGCTGGATTCATCTCACAAAGCATGACAACATGCCGAGAATGTACTGACACTGTTCTGTTCTCTGTGATAGCCTGTTCTTTCCATCTCGGCTCAAGCATCATTGTACTTGTCATGGCCAAAACTCCTTCTATAATTGAATTCTTCCACAAACATAATCAGAATCCGATCTGAATAGCAGGATATTCGTTTGACACCGTTACCAACCCCCTGATACGTATGCATACCTTCCCCTGCTCGTCGCACATTTCTACATCCAGTGACGGTATACAATCCTCATTTCCCCTACCGGGAACATATTGAAGCTTAACCCACATATTGGACGTGCAGGAATGATAGATATCAAGTTCTTTTATGGATACAGGAAAATAGGATATGTCAGCATGGGAACGTTTATTTTCCATGTAAGTCTGCCATATCGCAGACAATTGGGTAATTGCATGAATCAAATTAGGATGAACCACATATGACTGTGTGGATTCAGACATATTGTGTGGTAATGACAGCCTTACCAGGATCATATCCGCACCTGCGTAAATATCCTCAATTTCCGGCAGGTGATCAACAGACAATAACAGTTGCTGATTGCAATTCATACGCGCAGCCTGCAAATCAACATAATTAAGGTCCATGCTATCTTTCAGAATGGCATAACCTTGACTATATATTTCCACTTCTTGTCCTTGCTTTCCGGCCTGATAAATTTCAAAGCTGATTTCATCCTGATCCTCGGCATAGAGTGCAATGGTTACTTGAATAGCTTCTGTTTGAATTAAAATGGGGCTTCCCCAAACAATATTTTTCAATCGAATATATTTATGCTCTATCAGTTGGGTTTCGATTGACCATTTTATTGCCGCTCTTGCCATTTCTACCAAGACCTCTGCGGGAACAATCTTATAATCGGCCCCCTGTTCTTCCTTCACATAAAATTCCTGCCCGGTAAAAGCTGTGCAAAACCGCTGCTCCGATAAGATTGAAGTATTTTCATGCAGTAATGGATGTAGACGGGATACGCGCTCTTCTTTTGTAATTTCTTCGGTTTTTGTGGCTGGCACCCAATATCGTTGTTTTTCAAAAGGATACGTAGGAAGCGATACTCGCTGTGGTCTGGTATGATCGTTCAATAATGTCCACTCTATATCCAGGCCTTTCACCCATAATTGAGCAAGCTTTTCCAACTTCTTATTGCTCAGGAGCAGGTTCATAAACGCAGCTCCCTCTTCTCCCCCCATCAAAACCTGTAAAGTGGAATTACTTAACTTTACATTTCCCGTGTGAACATTTTCTATATTGCTTTTCGCTTGAAGATACAGATCTAGTTTCCCTACCAACTCCCCGATGCTTGATGCAACCACAGCCAGTCTTTCCTCCATAGCTTCTCTGCCGATTTGAAGCGTAAAAGCGATGTCACTCATATTGGCCTCAGGTTTTAATAAAAATGTACGAATTTCCTCAATATAGTGACAAAGTATGTCTTTGTTCTTGGCTGAAAACAAGAAAATGTGTGGTTCATTTGGTTTGGAACCATAGTCATGTTCATATTCCTCTACAACAACATGAGCATTTACCCCACCAAAACCAAAGGAACTTACGCCTGCACGTCGAGGAATATCATATCCCGTCTTTTCCCATTTCTTCGTGCTTTCTACAATATAGAACGGACTATTTTCCAGTTTGATATATGGATTTTGTTCCTTATAATGTAGTGTTTTAAGTAGCTTTTTGTGCTTCAAGCAAAGTATAATTTTGATTAGACCTGCGATACCCGCTGCTGATTCCAAATGACCTATATTTGTTTTTACTGTACCTATCCCGCAATGGGTTTTATCCGCCTGTTGTCGTCCCCAAGCGTTATATAATTCATCAAAAGCTTTTTTCAGTCCGTTAATTTCAATTGGATCCCCCAAAGATGTTCCCGAGCCATGTACTTCTATATAGCTCACAGTGGAAGGGTCCACTCTCGATTTCGTCCATGCATCTACGATTAAATCTGCCTGTGCATTTGGATTGGGTGCTGTAAGTGAATTGGCACGGCCTCCATGATTGACCGCTGTTCCTCTAATTACCGCATAAATATGATCCCCATCCTGTCTGGCTTGTGAGAGAGGCTTTAGCATTACCGCTGCACTCCCTTCACCCCGAACATATCCATTTGCTTTCTTGTCAAATGTCTTGCATCTTCCATCTTCAGACAGCATCCCGGCCTTGGCCAAAGCAATATATAGATTGGGACTCGCCAATACGTTCACGCCACCAGCAATGGCAACTTCACATTCACCACTACGCAAGCTTTCCACAGCGCGATGTATAGCAACCAAAGAGCTTGAGCAAGCCGTATCAATGGGCTCGCTTGGGCCATGAAAATTCAGTAAATATGAAATACGATTGGATAGAATGGAGTTAAACAGTCCTGTCGGTGTGTGCGCCTGCATTTCTATCTTGTGCTCTTTTAACAAATCGTCATAATCAGAGCTTCCAGCACCAACAAAAATCCCCGTCCTGCTGCCGGACAATACAGAAGCTTTGTAACCTGCATCTTCGATTACTTTCCAAACGGTCTCTAAAAATATTCTCTGACGCGGGTCCATTAATTCTGCTTCTCGGGGGGAAATACCAAAGAAAAAGGCATCAAAAGCATCTATGTCTTTCATAAAGCCGCCCCATCTAATATTTGTTTTCCCCATTTCCTTGGTCGGATCGCCATCATACTCCCCCCAATTCCATCGATCTGGCGGAATTTCGGTAATCAGATCCTTTTCTGACTCCAGATTTAACCAAAATTCGTTAAGATTATCTGACTGAGGCATCTTGCAAGCAACACCGATAACAGCAATCGGTTCAGTTGTGTTCTCAAAGGCTTGAGCAGGAATATTCGATGGAATAGCCGCTGCCTCTACTACTGCTTCTTTCACGGATTCAGCCGAGCGGAATAAAGAAGTTGAAGAATTGGCAGCATATAAAGAAGCCATTCGTTCTGCATAGTTATCTTTTAAATAAGAAACAAAAGAGCCCATATTCACAAATTCATAGAATACAGGCGGAGTCAACTCCAAGTGAAATTTTTGATTGACCCGATTAATAAAATCAGTGGTAGAAATGGAATCAAATCCGTATTCGCTGTAGTCTGTATCCATTTCGATCGTATCTTTATCTACAAATAGAACTTCCGAAGTAATCATTCGGATATCCTCACACAAGCCATGGTAAATCATCTGTTCATCCGATTCAGAAAGTTGCCCCTGCGCCGTGACCTTCTCCTTAATACTAGAAGTGGAGTCAAACAATTTTATTTTTTTCGACGGATTCTCCTTTAAAACGATCATCTGAGCTCCCGGCATATGTAGCGCATCTTCAAATGCCCTAATTCCTTCTTCAGTGGAGATAGGAAGAATCCCCATGGTATTCTCCATGAAAGCAAGGGTAGGGGCGTCTACCGTCATTCCACCCTCTTTCCAGAGTGGCCAATTTATCGACAAAAACTTTCCCCTGCGTCCCTCCATCTGCAATATGCTTGTATGGCGATGAGCATAATAATCCATAAAGGCGTTTGCATATGCATAATCACACTGGCCTGCATTCCCTATGACCGACATGATGGAAGAGAACATTAGGAAAAAGTCCAGATTTTCATGACGGGTCGTCTCATCCAGCCACACTGTTCCATATAGCTTAGCAGCCAGTACTTCCTCTATTTGATCAATAGACTTCCTCAAAATATACGCATCCCGCAGCACGCCTGCCGCGTGTATCACCCCATGAATATGACCAAATCTCTCTTTCGCCTTGGCAATCATTGTAATGCATTGTTCACGTAACGAAATATTTGCCTGCACATACAGAATACTTGCCCCACACCGTTCCCATTGCTTGATCTTTTGCTCATGTTCAGATGTGAGAGGCGAACGTCCTACAATAACCAGACGAGCTTTGTACTTACTGGCCAAATATCCAGCGAAAATGGAGCCTAATCCTCCCAATCCTCCGGTAATCACGTAAGTACCTTTCTCCCTCAATGAAATACTAGATGTATCTAATTCATTGACTAGTGACATATAACGTACAAACCGCTTTTGCGGCTGATAACGAATCTCAACCTCTTCATCATCCACGGAAAATTCACTTAGCAATTGATCAAGAGACGCTTCTGCCGACTCACTTAGTTCCACAGTAGCATATATTAATGCAGGATTTTCTTTTTGAAGTGTTCTGGCAAATCCTGATACTGCCGCATTCTGCGGCTGACCACTTCCTTGATAAACGTAAAGCAACTTACATTTCCCGGGCAAAGTCTCCCTCATTAATGCTTTGCTGAGGTAGAACAAAGAATAGATTCCACGCTTAAGTTGGGCCTGCAATTCTTCTTTTTCCGATACGAACCGTTGGTCCGACCAAGCGTGAATAAGGGCTTCAGCGGTCTGCTGGTTTTGTTTAATGGTACTGAACAACATTTCATAGTGCTTCGGATTCAAAGGATCTATTTCATAGACATCACCTTGCACAGAGCGATAGGCATCCCCTGGCTGTACAAGTACAGCCTTGATGCCGCGTTTTTTCAAGCCATTCCAAAGACCGAAATCCGTACCGAAAACGATCACCCGTTCAGGAACTCCTCCGTCGGAATTGGGAAGACATTCTCTCCACCGTGGTTGATAGTATGTGGTTGCTTGTTCCGCCGATTTCAAGGAAGATGTGCTTTTTCTGATTTTACGAATCTGCTCAAATCCTTTTTCTGAAGTCATCTTGCCCTCTTTGATCAAGATCAAAATCTCATCTATTGTGAATTGATCGTCTGACACCACGCATCCCCCATTTCCCTTTTGATGTCATCAATTTCCAGTTCACCTTTTTCAAGACTTAGTAGCAGTTGCTTAAGCTTCCAGTCCTCCAATTCGAGGGTATTGTTTGCCAATGGCTGTTCTTTTCGTTCATTGATCCGAAACGTATTCCGATCAAATGGATACACCGGCAGGCCAATTTTATGATAAGACTTTCCTGGAAATAATCGGTTCCAACGAATGGGTGCACCTTTCAACCATAGCTGAAAGACACCTTGATAAAACCGTGTAACCGAATCAATTGCTGCTCCAAAATGTATGCCAAGATCAGTGGCCGGATTGCAGTTGCCTATATATACAACCTTCATGTCCGCTTGGTGTGAAAAAACATGATCTGCACTTTCTATCCTGCTGATCCATTCAGGCTTCATAGCTACTTTCATTTCATTCTGATAATATTTTTTCATTAGTGGATATTCACGATCAGAAAGAATTTTTATCAAATTGTTGTTTATGATTGCAACTGCCGATACTACTGTATTAATTTGTGTCATTATTTGTACAAGCGTTTCTTTGGGTAAAATCCCCTCATCCAGCAAGTCCATTATTTCTTCCAATCGTGATCCAATAATGAATTGCTGCTCCTCCAAATTCCACTTTCGATACAGCTTTCTCAGGGAACTCACAAGCACAATCAAGAGTAAATCGTTGCTTACATTCCCTGTATTTAAAAGCTCCTCATCACACAATATACCGACAATACTACAGCTTGTCTCTTTTTGGATGACCGATTCCCAATCGTCAATGTATCCTTTAAAGGTGTACTGAACAGGGTACAGCAGCCTGGATTTTTGGATATATGTTTGAAGTCCATTATCATTGGGTGACTTGGATGCTGAAGAACCTGACTGTTCTTTTACTCCGTGTTCTGTCAAGCTGATTAGATCATGGATGTAAGCTTCATTACATTGTAATGGCACATAAATTTCACCTGTCACTGGCTCCCGAATAGGAATAGCAGGACAAGAAAACATTATGTCTTTTAGCTCACATTTTCCCGTTTTCACAGCTAGAACATCCTCCAGTGTCAGAATGCCACTTATAGCCATCGCAGCCCACCAGCCATCATTATGTCCAGTTACGACGGACGGAGCTAGCCCAAGAGATATAAGTGAAAAGGCGTATGCATACCCTGTAATTAACTGGTATAGTGATTTTTCTGGCCCAATCCAGGACTCCTGAAAGAAACCACTGCTTATTTTCCGACCTACATGCAAGCTTCTTAATGTCTTCATGGCGTCATCGATAACCTGCTTGAATAATTTACATTCTACATATAATGGCTCAATATCTGCATAACTTTCCCAAGAAAGATTACTAATGTTCAGTTCCCATGAGCATTTCGTCGCTTTCATTTGAGGCAAATAGTCAGCCAATAGTTTCTCTTTCAATTCTTCTTTGTGGTGTACCAGTATTCCGCAACGATACTGAAATGCCTCTCTGCCCATTAGCAATACACTGCTTATATCGCTTAAAGTGTGAGCTTTGAAATCTTCAGTGGTAACGAATGTCCTCCATGCCTCTTGTAAATTTTCCAATGCCTGAGGAGTCTTTGCAGATAAAATAAAAAATTCACTTCTATTGGTATTGAATACCTCGTCCGTCTCGGCGTTCTGATACTCCTCAAGCAATACATGGCTATTGACACCACCAAAACCAAAAGAACTGACACTGGCACGCAATGGACCGTCCTCCTCAACGGGTTCCCAAGATGATAAACCATTGGCAGGGATAAACGGAGAGTTAGCCCAATTTATGATCGGATTTAGAGTCTTAAGATGGAGGGTTTTTGGAATTTTTCTGTGCTTCATCATCATTAACACTTTGATTATACCTGCTAGCCCTGCAGCACTCTCCAAATGGCCGATATTGGTTTTGACAGATCCGATCTTGCAAAATTGCTTCTTATCTGTAAATTGTCGGAACGCCCGTGTCAAACCCTCCAGTTCTATCGGGTCTCCCAATGAGGTGCCTGTCCCATGAGCTTCCACATAATTGACCATCTCGGGACGCAAATCTGCATCTTGGTATGCACCTTTGATGACATCTTGCTGTGTCTGTATACGTGGAGCTGTAATCGACTGACTTTTCCCGGAATGATTGACGTCCGATCCTTTGATAATGCCATAGATAAGGTTTTGGTCTTTAACAGCTTCATCCAAACGTTGCAGCAAAAGAACAGCTACCCCGTCCCCAGGTACATAACCATTAGCATGGAGATCAAAAGCCCTGCATACACCGTCAGGGCTTAGCATACGAGATTTTGAAAAAGAGACATATTTCCACGGATGAAGATTTAGATTCACACAGGCAACTAACGCATAGTCGCATTTTCTAAGCCTTAGAGCCTGCTTCGCTTCATGTACTGCAACAAGTGAAGAAGCACAAGCAGCATTAATAGTTTGACTGGCTCCCTGAAAGTCAAACGTATAGGAAATGCGATTGGATAACAGGCTTTCAAAGTTACCTAAACATGCATAACTGTCCATTCCATGTTCTGCATCTATCATCTCTTGACGATAATCCGTCGTCATAACACCTGCATAAACAGCAGTTTGTTTATGTTGAAGTGTGGCTAAAGAGATACCCGAATCTTCAATACAATGCCAAGTTTCCTCTAGCATTAATCTTTGCTGAGGATCCATATGAATAGCTTCGCGAGGAGATATCTTGAAAAATTGATGATCAAAGTCATAAACATGGTCTAATAAACCGCACCACTTACTTATGCTTTGGCCAGACTTGTCCATATCCATTGCATAATAAGTCTTCACATCCCAGCGATCAGGAGGAATTTCCCGAACAGAGTCTACACCAAATTCGAGGTTATTCCAAAATTGGTTATAATCATAAGCATCCGGAAAACGGCATGACATGCCTACCACCGCGATATCAGCCTTTTTGGATCTCATCCGCCTCACTCTTCCCGATTGAACTTTACTCATAAACTGCTCCATGAAACGCAATAAATCTATGATTCAGTATTTGTGCTGTTTCTGCCATGATCTTGATGCCAATGTCATCTACATGACGATGCTGCCAGCGCTCCCATTTTGTACCTTTAACCCATTGATTAAATGAGCCCAGCGCCGGACCACATTGTATCTGATAATCGAGTCGATTGTCTGCTTCCCCACTGCAAGCCAAATACGATGAATAAGCAAAATACCACTTGAAAATTAAAGCCATTTTACGCTTGGGGTTTAGTTCCGCTTTTTCAATCTCCTGTGGTGGATAATGCCGTCTAACTTCCTCATATACTTCATCAAAACTTCGCTTGAAATATTTTTCCTGAATTTGCTTCTGATCCTTATCACTGATTTCTTCCAATGAATTATATTGACGATATAGATCATAGAGCTTGTTGGCCCGTGCTGGAAAGAACACACCTTTTTTCAGAACTTGTACTTTGGCCCCCAATTCAAACATATCTCCCGCCGGAGCATAGGTCGTGTCCTGAATATTGATCTGTTCAAGCATATCTTTGGCATTATTGCTAGTACCTGCCTCTACAGTACATTGATTAATAGAGCCGGTAACTATAAAATCGGCACCTAACATAAATGCAGCTGCGGCGGCTTCAGGAGTGCCAATACCACCTGCTGCACCAACTCTCACCTTTTTCTTGTATTCATACTTCTTCATCATGTCGTCACGCAACCTCGTGATAGCAGGCATTAGGACGTAGGCTACTCCGCCATCTGTATGTCCTCCTGAATCAGCTTCCAGACATAGATCATCCGCCATTGCAACCTGAGCCAGCCTTTTCGCTTGTTCTTGCGTAATTTGACCAGCCTGGACCATTTTCTCCACTAGTACAACAGGGGCCGGACTCAGAAAGTTTTCCGCAACCTCCGGCCTGGATACCTTGGCGAGAACGCGGTTGCGAATCTCTACCGTTCCGTCCGGTTTATCGTATAAACCATGAGCACGATAGCGGATTAGTGACTCTGTTATATTAATAAATGCTGAAACTTCTATGTTACGTATTTCATATTTGAGATAAAGTTCCGTAAGATCTCTTTCTCTATCAAGCTTGCCGGGTGTATGTAAAAAATTCATTCCGTAAGCTTGCCCTTTATTCAACTCCTGCTGAATATATTGAATATCAGATTCAATCTGAGGAATAGACAACCCTCCAGTTCCCAAAAAGCCCATCATACCTGCTTTGCCCATCTTAACTACCATCTCTTTGGATGAAATTCCTTTGAACATAGCTCCGCTCAGATAGGCATATTTGATGCCATAATCCTTTCTAAACTCCTCAGAGCCGAGAAACTCTGGTGTAATTCCAGACACAATTGGACTAGCAGGTACCCTAGTATCATTGGTTAGCTGAATTTGTTCAGACTCTTTATAAATCCATTCTTCCCGAGATAACGTAATGGGAGCAGCTCCCTGTTTAATTTTCTGCGTCAAACTTGTCAAAACATGACCTGGCCCAATTTCTCTGATTTCCACGTGATCCAATCCCAGCAGAATCTGAACGGTCTCACACCATTTTACGGAACTTGTCATTTGCCGAACCAGATTTAATTTTAATTCTGCCTTCGTGTAGGGTCTGGCACTAAAATTGGATATAACCGGGATATTCAAATTAGAAAATGCAAATCCATCTAAATAAGCAGCAAATTTATTCCCTGCTTCCTCCATATATCTGGAATGAAAAGCTCCGCTCACAGTAAGTGGGATATAAGTAATGGTAGACATCGCCTCAAAAATCAACTTTGCCCGCCCCATATCTTCTTCTAATCCGGAAATCACTACTTGTTGTGGAGAATTCAGATTAGCTATATCTATGCCATCCAGTCTATTCTGAGTTAAAATTTGCTGGATATTGTTCATATCCATTCCTACAATGGCTGCCATTTTGCCACCAGCAGCAAGACTCATTAATTCTCCTCTTTTTTTCACCAGCTTCAAACCTGTGGCAAAATCGAAGGCACCTGCAGCAAACAATGCATTATACTCCCCTAGACTGTGCCCTGCTACAATTTCGGGAGAAACACCACTTACTTGCAACGTTTTTAGATACATCAGTGCATTAACAGTGTATAAAGCAGGCTGTGTAAATTGCGTTTGTTGCAACTGGTTGTACGCATCCACTAAACACAATTCCTCTATGGAATAACCAAGAATGGCATTAGCCTGCCGTGTAAGCTCAGGAAATTCCTCAAATAATCCTTCACCCATTCCTTTACGCTGCGAGCCCTGTCCGGGGAAAACAAATGCTAACATACGCCATTCTCCTTTGAATCAGCATAACGCCGTATAATGTCATCCAATTGATTACAGTCTTTGTGAAAGGGTGTCATTATAGACAAAGACGTTTGTTTTTGATTATATATAGTCAAATTTTTCATAACATTTACCAAGGAACCCGAAGGCCCCATATCAATATAGATGCCTTGCTTTTGTTCGTGTGTTATAGAACTTACTACCTCAGCGAATCGGATCGGTTTACGGACGACCTTCCAAAAGTAATCTGGTTCCAGTCGTCCAATAATTGTACCGTATACGCTTGATCCATAAGGAATCACAGGCTCATGCAGGACCTGCTCCTGCACATAGCTCAGGTAGGGCTTCTCCGCAGGATCAATACAGGACGAGTGAAATCCATGCGAAACCGCGAGCCGTAAGCAGACAACTTCCTTGCTCTTAAGCAATTGCTCTACGCGATCAATATTTCGGGCACTACCTGATACAATAAAATGTGATTGATGATTTACAGCTGCAAGTTTACAAAGCTCACGCAACAACGGATCAGACGAATATATATTCAAATTGTGCAGAATGGCCAGCATTCCTCCTTCAGCACAGGTGGATTCAAGCAGCTCTGCTTGTCGAACGACCGCTTGAAGAGCCGTTTCCATACTCCATACTCCTGCGGTTACCGTGGCTGCGTATTCTCCCAAGCTTGTTCCTATGACAACATCCGGCTCAATTCCATGACTCAGCAATACCTTGGTGAGTGAGCATTCGACCATAAAAATCGCAATATGAGTGTATAACGTACGGTCAAAACGTTCTCCCACCCTACGGCCCGGGTCATAAATTATATCTAGTACTGACTCCCCAATAAGCCCGTACACCTGGTCATTTAATGTGTCCATACACACTCGAAACACATCATTATGTTTGTACAGCTTAATTCCCATATGAAAATACTGCGATCCCTGACCCGGATACATAAATACAACTGGCTGATTCATACACAACACCTCCTCCACTTGAAATACATATGAAAAAAGTTATGTTCATCTTTTGATGAACATAACTTTACAAAACGGGTTTTAGACTATCATAAAGGCTATAGTTATTGTTTTCGCTCACATTCAATAATGCAAAACTGATCTGATGTGGGAATAACACGTGTAATTTGTAAACCAGATCGATGTATCAACACCTCGAATTCCGACTGAGTTCTAACACCTCCACCCGGGGTGACGGCCAGAAACAGTAAATCCCGAATTACCTCTTCTTTTGTTGGATGCGCATCATCAACAAGCATCTCTATAATAATTAATTTAGAGTCATTTAACATCGCTGAACGTATATTACTGAGTGCGGACAGAACATGCTCATCATTCCAATCGTTTAACGCTTTGCTGATAATATAGAGGTTTCCGCCAGCCGGAATCGTTTCAAACATATCTCCACCAATTAACTCACAACGTTCTGTCATATCTACAGATTCTATATATTCCTTTGCCCGCTCGATCGTTGTTGGCAGATCATATAAAATCCCGCGACTATTTACATTTGCCTCCAGAATGCCGGCCAATATTTGTCCTAGACCACCCGCAACATCCACAATGACATCAAACTCGTCAAATGAATATGAATTCAGTATTGTCGGTAAGCTTACTTTTGAATATACTTCCATCGCACGGTTGACCACTTGTTGTTGCTCAATATTTATTTTCCCAGCTTCAAACCATGCGGAATTGTCAAACGCAGGTCGTCCGGTCCGGATGCTGTATCCCAAATTCATCATAGGCTCAATAATAAAATCCCCGAGCAAATAATTTGCAATGGATTCTATCGATTGAGGAGTTTCCCCTGGTTGCAATGTAGCTCCATACGCCGTTACCTCGTAATTTCCGGATGCATCAACCTTAAGGAGATCCATGGCGACTAATGCTCTTAACAATCTTCGTAAAGAAACTGAGTCTAACTCCAAATGAGTCGCTAACGCGTCATTCGTTTTTTTTCCTTGCTGCAAACCTTTAAACACACCCAGCTCTGTTGCAGTCTTGATCACAAACGAGAAAAAATAACTACCAATATACCCCATAACACTAGCCTGTGGCGTTATAGATTGCGGCTTAATCCCAATTTTGTTCACATTTGTTGTTTCCATAGCGATAACTCCTCTCTAGTGTTTGCACTTCCAAGCATAAAATCAATTCCACTGTCTGCATGCAATGTAGTAGTATCAAAAACAGGAACGCTGACATCCTTTTGATTAATAAGCAACGGAATCTCTGTGCAGCCCAGTATGACTCCCTGAGCACCTTCAGAGATTAATTTAAGGATAATGCGTTGGAACTTTCTCTTAGCTTCTGTGGTAAATAGGCCCAACACCAATTCGCTGAAAATTACTTGATGTATATCATTGCGATCAGGCTGATCCGGAAGGATAACATCAATCCCCCGAGCTTCCAGCTTGCGTTTATAAAATGTTTCTTTCATTGTAAAGTTGGTTCCAATAAGTCCAACTCGCTTAATGCCTGTTTCGGAAACTTTATTTGTAACTGCATCTGTTATATGAAGAAGAGGTATACGGATATGACGTTGTACTTCTTCCGCTACTTGATGAACCGAATTGCAACATATCAGCAGACAATCAGCCCCGGCTCTCTCAACTACGATTGCAGCATTGACTAATATTTCCGTAACATCCTGCATTCGATTAGCATTTACAAGAGACAAGACCTCCTCATTATTTAAGCTGTTTAAAATCAACTTGGCCGAATGAGTTTTTCCAAGCTGCTGATTGACACGCTCATTAATATACTTATAGTAAAATAACGTCGATTCATAGCTTAATCCACCAACTAACCCAATTGTTCTCATCTTCTGTTTCCTCCTTCAATGATCTATCAGCTTCAACCGCTGCACCTCCCTCCCCCATGTCATATGTATATTAGAATCAATAATTATCAGCTAAGATAGCATTCGATCTGTTGCTGCCCGATAGTCCCCCACTCAAATCCAAGACGGTTAAGTATGAGTTCTGTTCGGTCGCATACACGTAAATAATTCAACCATTCAGTATTGCGGAGTAAAAAAAGATTAAGAATGACATTTATGACTTCTTTGCGAGTAGAAAGGTCATTAAACTTTTGAGTTATGATACGTATAAATAATTCGTAGTCGACCAGTTCTATTTTTCTATTGATAGCTTGTAGTTCTCTCCCCAACTGTCCCCAGCTGATTCGATGAGGATTAAATACATGATGGTTTTGATTATACAGAGCAGGCCGGTCGAATAGAGTAACAATAGCATTGGCAGCTTGATCCACACCTGTCATATCCAATATTGGTTCATGCAAATCTGGAAACAGACCGATGCCATTCATTGCATTTACAAAAGAATAAAATGCGTTGCTCTCCTTGTTAACCATAAACTTTCCTGTTTGAGTATTATTATTAAGAGAATTTAAACGATAGATTGTACAACTCAGTCCTCTGTCTCTAGCGGTCCGCAACAGTGCTTCAGCTTCCATTTTACTTCTCAGAAAGTGGTTATTAATATCCGCTCGAATAGGCCCAGCCTCTTCAATATACTCGTCAAACAACTGAATATTACTTCCCGTACCGATGCTCATATTGGACGTAAAGTGAATGTCCTTGATATTCTTGAATGCAGCAAAATGAAGTATGTGTCGAGTACCATCGATGTTCACTTTTTCAAATTCCGCTGCTGTGCCGTAATGTCTTGTCAGTGATGCCGTATGAATGATACAATCCACGTCCTCAGCCAAATTCTCATATTCTGTGGATTCCAATCCCAGGTTTAATAGTGTTACATCTCCACAAACTACAGATACTCTTGCCCTTCTCATTTCATCATGTCCTTCTAACGAATAGAACTGTAGTCTCTCTTTGAGGTATTCCTCTGATATTGTTCGAGACTCTCCTCTTATCAGAAGTGTAATTCGGGCATTCGATCTGTTAAGAAGCTCCTGTAGAAGATGTGTACCCAAAAAACCTGTACCACCTGTTAATAGAATATGCTTGTAGGACTTTTGCAGCGTGAGATCTCGATCTCGCCAAGCCTCCACTTTTGCTAGGTATGTCTGTAGCGCCTCTTCTCTTGATGCGAGTGACGCAACCATATCCACATCCGAATGAATGGCTGAAGGCTTCATCACCTCAAGCAAATGATGAAAATACCCTGCATGTTCAACCACGTGAAGAGACAGTTGAGCGATGGTCGGATAATCAAATAAGTCGTTAATGGAGATAGTGTATCTGTCACTCAGCAGTGCAACCATTTTGACCCCGGTCAAGGAAGTTCCTCCAACTTGAAAAAAATTATCATCGATTCCTATCCGTTCAACTCCAAGCAATTGCTGCCATACTTCAACCAAAACTCTCTGGACATCATTCATGGGCGCCCGGTAAAGTGTAGCTCCAGATAGATTCAGTTGATCCATGCTTGCCAAAGCAGATTTATCAATTTTTCCATTTACCGTCAAGGGCAGAGCAGATACCTGAGCATAGCGCACCGGAACCATATATTCAGGTAGCTTCAGCTTCAAAAAGTCGTATAGAACGTTGAAGCTCAATTTTTGATCGCCAATCAAATAAGCGACCAGTTCCCCAACACCATTAGGTCCTGGATTAACAAGCACAACTGCCTCACGAATATCTGGGTGAGAGATTAAAGCGGTTTCAACATCACTGGTTTCAATGCGGTATCCTCTTATTTTGACCTGACTATCAATCCGTCCCAGATACTGAATCTCCCCTGTGGGCAACCAACGTGCCAAATCGCCTGTCTTGTACATTCTTTGTCCCTCATACAGCAGGTCTTCAATGAATTTCTCCTCGGTCAATCTCGGGTTGTTCACATATCCCCGTGCCACCCCGGTTCCGGCTATTACCAATTCGCCAACTGCACCGATTAGCTGCAAACGATTCTGTTCATCTACAATGTAGCATCTATAATGATCCAATGGGCGACCAATCGTGACTTGAGAAGCCCCATTCAATACAGCTGATGTAGCCAAACACGTCGCTTCCGTTGGTCCATAGACATTCACAATATAAGCTTTGGTCATTTGCTGAATCTCACGCAAAAAACCTATCTTCAATTCTTGGCCACCAATAAGAAACATTTTGATACGCCGCAGTGCTTTCGCAGACTCCTTGTGAAGCATCATCAGTTGCAATCGCGAAGGTGTAATCATCATGACATCGATATGATGTTCTTCTACCAAACGCCCCAACTCAGCAGAATCTATGTGTTCTCGTTCATTGGCAATAACGACTTGAATTCCCTTAAAAAGACCATACAGGGCTTCGGATATAAATAAATCAAAGGCTATGCTCGCAGCATTAAGAATAACTTGAGGTGAAACAGGAGCAATTACTTCATCGATAGCATGTAGGAAACGGACGACAGAATGATGCTCAATTTCAACCCCCTTGGGTTTCCCGGTTGATCCAGATGTAAAAATGATATAGGCTAGTGATCCACCGGAGCTAATCATTGATAAAGGCTCTGCTGCCATGACACCAAGATCATCTGTATCTATGCAGAAAACACTTTCCAGAAATCCACATTTCAGCTTAATTCCCTGTAAAGCTTGCTTGTTAGCAGCTGTTGTTAGTGCAATACGTACATTCCCTTCCCGAAGAATGTCTGTCACACGTTCCAATGGAACAGCCGGGTCAATAGGAATAAATACACCACTTGCCTTCCAAATCGCTAACATGGCTATATATACATAAGGTGATCTATGCATGTATACGGCAACTGCTTCTTCTGGGAGCAGTTGATATTTTTTTACGAGATCAAGAGCCAAACGATCAGCCCGATCATTGAGCTCTTGATAGGTCCATTCTTGGTGTTCAAAAATTAAAGCTGTTTTCTCAGGCTGTATTTGAACCTGCTCATTGAATAATTGTTGAAATGTGCAAGCAGCACTGGATTGTAATTCCAGCGGCTTGTTAAATTGATAGAGTATCTGATGACGCTCATTCTCAGAAAGCAGTTCAAGCTTTTCCAGGATTGTTTTCGTATCTTTCAATATGCAGGCATAGTACAGAAACAATGCATCTGTCAGATGCTCTATCGTAGCGGCAGAAAACAATTGGGGAGAGTACTTAATTGTCAAGGATAATACTCCCTCTATCATATCAAAGTCAAAAATGATCTCCGAATGAATTTCATCTATACTTTCCCTTGACTGAATGGTACCGAATAGCACAAGTGTTTTTATCTGCGGCTTGGTGTCATCAGAATATATAATTCCTGCTCGCTGTGCTATATCGTGAAACGATACATACTGATGCTGAAATGCTTGTGTCATTGTTTCCTTCATCGTATTGATCCAATCGCGGATCGTCATATCCGGGATAAGCTTGCTACGAAGCAAAACCCACGAGCTATCATTTGTCTCACCATTCTCCATTTTTAGAGCGGGTGCCCCCACAACTATGTCTCGCAGTCCGGTATACCGGGATAACAAATACTTTATGCCGGATACCAAAATCATAAATACACCCAAATGGGATTGACGGGTCATCTCATATAATCTAGTCTGAACTTCGTCAGAAAATAGACGAGTATTTAAAGCTTTTTTCGATCTCGACTCTTGTCCAGTATGATCATGAGGAAACCCAGTAATGTCCATTCTTTTATCCAAAGTACGACTCCAAAAGTCCAAGCCAACTTGATTTGAAGGTTGTTTTATTTCTTCTTTAGAAATAATCTCCATTGTTTGCCCTCCTACTTGCCGATTCCAGATTAGCCATCTAAAACAAGAACTCAACATCTTCTACAATGTTCACATTTTTGTGAAGGCAAGAATGCTTACCAAGTGGAATATCCGGTTGGTGGATTAGCTGTGCCAAGATATCCATGAATTCCTCTCCTAATGCTTGCACGGTTTCTTGCTGGAACAACGAAGTGCAATACTCCCAGTTACAAGAAAGTCCCCCTTCAGTCTCATGCACTTCCAAAGCAAGATCGACCAGTGAAACTCCATTATGAAACGGATAATTATACATTTCATAAAAATCTGGACTTCTCAGAGATGTATACATGTTATGCAAAATAAATGCCGCATCAAATAAAGGATTACGGCTTCTATCTCTATTCAGCTGTAACATAGCCACCAAATCTTCAAACGGGTAGTCTTGATGCTCAAAACTTTGCAGCGTATTGGTCCTAACCTGATTGATAAATTCATGAAACGTGATCTCTTTGCTGGAACAGTTACGCATGATTATGGTATGAACAAACATACCAATTACAGGGTCTACATCTCTGTGAGGCCTTCCCTGTGATACAGAGCCAATGATAATGTCGTTTTGTCCAGTCTTTTTCTCTAGCAGTAAATGATAGGCGGCGAGCAGCACAACATATATCGTTGAGTCTGTTTCCTTAGCAAAACGATATACGCTCTCTGCTAACTCTGAATTCATTCGCAAACAGATTTGTGAGCCTTGATAGGTTTTATGGGCTGGTCTTTCAAAATCTGCAGGCAAATTCAATTGAGGGATCGGTGCAGCGCATTTGGATATCCAAAATTGCCGCATCCGTTCCTGCTCTGGAGAATATTTTCGTTCATTTTGCCATACCACATAATCTCTAAATTGAACTGTAGGTGGCTCCAGCTCCTGATTTGATTTATAGAAGTGGACTAGCTCTTTGAAAAAAATCAATAGCGAAGTGCCGTCCGAGATTAGATGATGGAAATCAAAAACCAGAGCTTGTTTGTCATTTGTTAATTGAACTAGAGTTCCTCTTACCAAAGGCGCTATTCTCCAATTAAACGGGTACGTGAATTTTTTCATCATCACTTCCAATTCATCTTCCTCTAATATTGAAGGATACATTTCCAATTCTATTCTCGCATCATCATGAACAATTTGGATCGGCTCTCCATCCATAACATCAAATGATGTCCGTAACGCCTCATGTCTTCTCACAATTCGATCGATTGCCATTTGCAGCCTGTTAAAATCCATGTTCCCATCCACAACAAGTGCCAAAGGCTTGTTATACATCGTAAAATCAGGATTATACTGCATCATTACAAATATCCTGCTTTGATCAGACGATAACGGATAAAAAGGTTGGGGGGGGTGCTTTTTTATGGTGCTGATTGAACCATGTATCATCCCTTCAGTATTCCGCAACAATTCAGTCAGCTGTGCAACAGACGGGTTTTTAAGCACATCCACATCTTTTAGATCGGTATGCAATACAGCATTCAATTCATTCACAATCTTGATAGCTGTAATAGAATCTCCACCTAATTCATAAAAATTATCTGCCAATTTTATATGAGAGAAGCCAAGGTATTTTTTAAATAACTCTAATATGATTTCCTCTCTGTTCTCCCTTTCAGTGCCAATATTATTTGAGACTGGCGCCGACGAATCTATCCAACAACGCAGCTTTGCAAATGGATATACAGGCAGGCTGATCTTTTGATAATCACAATTTTTGTATATTTCATCCCAATCCAGCTCTGCCCCTTGTGCATACAACTGACCAAGCTCGTTCATCGCTTTTTCACGCTCTTCATATTTCTTCAGGCATGTTTCCGTTACTTTCTCAATGACTGGTTGGTGATTGTCCAACTCGCTATAATATACCGCTGATACCTCCGACAGTTCCAAATTTGTTGTACATGATGCTGTCAGTTTATCCAACAGCTCCCCTTTATTCGAAGCTATAATAGCCAATCGATATCGAAAGTGTTTGCGACCAGCATTTGAGGTATAACATAAATCACCTAACCGGTATCCTTCAGATTGAATCATCCACTCTTTGTAACGGTTCATTAACTCCAGCAAACTTGATTTGCTCTGAGCCGATAGAGCCAGCATCTCCCATTCTTCGCTTTTTTCCTCTGAAGGGACCTTTAAAAAACTTTCTAAAATGACATGACAGTTGGCCCCTCCTCTAGCAAAGGAACTGACTCCGCACCGCAAAACTTCTTTTTGTGTCGAAAGATGGATAACATCGCTATAACATACAGCAGGATCACCAGGAGTGATACTAACATCTCTCCATTGCTTGTATGTTGCTGATGGAAGCTCCTTATATTTCAAGGCCATAACAGCTTGCAATAGCCCTGCCAGACCAGAAGCATGATGCAACTGTCCTATAGAAGATTTTATAGACCCCAAGAGGAGCTGTTTCTGTGTTCCCATCAAATGTGAAAATGCAGACTGTATTCCCTCTCTTTCCCTGACGTATTCCAGGTTATCTTCAATGCTATGTGTTTCTATAAATGAAATGGTTGAAGGATCGATACTTGCATTTTTCCATGCTTGTACAAGCAAATCCTTATATGTACCGCTATCACGTACCCGTCCATGATGATTCGTCGACGAGCCCTTTATAACAGCATGAATGTGATCTCCGTCCAGCATCGCCTTGTTTAAGGACTTGATCAGGATTGCCATAACTCCTTCTCCATAATCTACTTGAGTGTCACCTGATTGTATTGGAAACAAATTAATACGGGACGTCCCTATTAGTGCTTGTTCACATTCTCCCGCCCGTATTGATTGGCAAGCCTGATGTACTGCAACTAATGATGAAGCATCGGAAGCGTTGGTTACTACAGTGGGGCCGTGCCAATCCATGATATAAGCGATCCGACTTGGAATTAACGAAGATAAATTCTCTGTAACACATGAACCACCTAGCACTGGATTCACATCGGCGACCATCTGAGCATATGAATATTCCGGCAGATCACTTTCTCCGTAAAATACACCTGTTCTGGTTCCATACAATGTATCGCCAGCGTACCCCGCATCTTCCAGCGTATGCCATACTACTTGCAGCAACAAACGAAGAGAAGGGTCTATCATACATGCCTCTTCAAAAGAGATGGAGAAAAAAGGGTAATCAAAATAATCAACACTATCCAAAAAGGCTTGGCGTGCAAATGAAATCGCTTTGTTTGGCTCTTTCCCCATGATCCAATTCAAATAGGAATTCGTATCCTGCTGCCGTTTTTCTGATAAATTTTTGATAAACGCTTTCCCCTCTTTTTGATGATCCCAGAGCTGATCAATTGTAGAATTGGAAGCAAGTATCCCAGATATGCCTATAATAGCGATATCATTTTGTTGAAGATTTTCGAAAGTTTGCATGCACTTCAACATCTCCTTTTACTCAAAATATACGTTCTCTGATTAACCTATAAATATAATAAAAAGGATGCTTCGCATCCTTTGAATATGCCTCTATTATATTTGAACAGATTTTGAGAAGACTTGTACATCAACTAAATGCATTTCGGAAAAGAACATAGCTTCGCCCACTCATCTATTTTTCACATAGACTACCACACAACTGCTATATATGACCTCAGCGCTACACCAATGTACCGAAGCATCAGTTGGTTTCACTCTGATTTTTTGGAGTGCTGTTCATCTTGGGCATTTTCCGATACTGAAACAATCTTAATTCCCACATCAATGCATTTTTCTACACCATTCAGCCTCAAGATAATTCTCGCTCTTTTTTTCCGCGCATCAATCTTTTTTATTCTTCCTTCCTCACCTGTCAGCGGGCCATCACATACAACTGCCCTTGCATTCCTTAGATACAAAGACGAATATCCTATAACTTCATCATTATCGATAAGTTGGAGGATCGGTCTCATTTCTTCGTCGTCAATCTCTGAGAATGAATAGGATTCAATTCTATCTCCTACGTCCACTTTTATTTCTTTAGACTCAGTTTGATGATAACGATGGTTAAAGCTATTTAGAAGCCTATAGCATTTAGGAATCCGCCTAAGATCATTATATGTTTTAGCATTCATCTCTGTATTCACAAATACATAACCTGGAAACATCGTTCGACAAACTTCATAAATATGACCCTGTCTTTTTTCTAACAGCCTACGTTTGGGAACTATCGCATACATTGACGACGGATTGTAGAATTTACGTATCATCGCTCGAACCACATTTTCTTGTCCGGTTTCGACATGCAGCACATACCAGCTCATAATCGCTGTCAATCCCTTCTCAGTAGAGACATTGAAATATTTTATTTTTAAATATTCTATTTATTTACTTTTCTTGTTCGATTATGCAATAGATATTATCAAAAGGAAAACTATTAATCAATAAATAATTTAATACAAGTTTCGACATATATTTATTTTTTATCCAATTAAATCATTTCCTGATATCGTGCGGTATCATGAATATATAACAGGTTTACACTAATATCATTTGTTGAATTTATGCATTTAATTTTACTAAACATAGAAATTGACACGAACAGGAAATGGCCATACTACCATGAAAAAGATCATAGAATGATATAATCAGTATATTTTATGTATTGTTAAACCAAACAAGCTGCCTCCGGCCGAATACCGAAGACAGCTTACAGCTTGTTTCTGTAACATAATGATATGGGATTTAAGCAGGCAACCCAAAGCCTCTTCTTAAACTTAGGCCTAATTATTTATAGCGGAAGACCTGTCTCCAAGAGGTTTAATGCTTCAGATAATAATTCAGAAAAATTTTCATTGGGATTTTCCGCATAATGCAACATAACAGATATGTTAACACCTATGACAGCACCTGCGAAAGTCCGAATCTGCAAATCTCCCGGATCTCGTCCTACCCGTTTGGCAACCATTTCGGCTATCATATGCATCGTATCAGTCAAGTTATTCAAGGTTGCAGCCCGGAGCTCCGGTACTGACATCACGAGTTGGTTACGCTCACGGGTCGTGGACATCTCGTCGCCTGACATGTCAGACGTTGTTGATAACATAGCATTACGTACTGCTTGAAGTGGAGTTAAATGAGATGGCTGATCCTCAAATGCTGATATAAGAAGGGGATCGTAGTTATCCGTAATAATCACATCCTCCTTGCTCGAAAAATAGCGAAAAAAAGTACTTGGTGAAATTTCCGCTGCTTCCGCAATCTGTTCCACAGTAGTTTCGTTATATCCCAGTTCGCTGAAGAGGCGTAGTGCATGCATTTGAATGGATGCAATGGTTTTTGCTTTTTTCCGCTCCCTCAGCCCGAGATTTTGCTGGTGTTCTAGTGACATCTGTTTCACTCCTCAATAGTATGCTCATTCAAGTTTCGCTCCTCATCGAGCAATTTACCTCAGCATATATTCCTGACACATACACACTATTGCCCGATTTTGCGTTTACATTCAGTTTATCATGATCCTTTGTACTTCACGATACCCAGAATCGTATATACCTGACTGTAAAGCATTACATCAAAACTTGAGACCATTCCAATATCAGCTCCTATAAGCGAATATACAGCGTACAGAAGCTGATAGGTTGAAAAATCTATTGAGATATTTAAAAATTTATTCCCTTACCTCATTTGTACAATTCCCTGCCCACCGTCAACAATAACCTTGTCACCAGTTTTCATCCTTGTGGTAGCATTTCCACATCCTACAACAGCTGGAATGCCTAGTTCTCTGGCTACAATAGCAGCATGGGATAGCGGTGCTCCGATATCTGTTACAATCGCAGCTGCTTTTGGAAAAAGCGGAGTCCAGCCTACATTCGTCGTCGAGGTCACCAAGATTTCACCAGGAAGAAGCTGGTGCCCATCCTCTGGATGCCTGAGAACACGCACAGTTCCCTCGATTCTGCCTGCCGCTCCTGCAACTCCTTCAATGATTTCGGAATTGGTCGAAATATCTAATGGTATATATGGATCATAATAATCTACTCTGCGATTCGGATCCTCCAGCCATTTTAAAGGTTCAAAGCGCCCACGTATAATCGAGGGTAACGGAGGCAATTGCTTATATTTTAAATAGTTCATTCTTCTGATCGAAATACACTCCATATCTTGACTTCCTCCTGCAAGCCAATTCAATATTTCATCTATATACAGAAAAAACACATCTTCTCCTATACCCATAAACTCTCCTGCTTTCAGCGCGAAAGAGCGATTTAATCTGAACACACGTGTCCATTCTGAACGTACAGCTTCCCTTAAGTGCGGTCCTTCAGAAATTTTTGCTATTATACGCTTCAACTTCTTTATCTTGTATGGAAAACGCTGTTCTAATCTTGTCCATACGATTTCATTTTGTTCACGTTGCTTATACAATAAGTCGTCTACACTCATGCCGGATTTCTTCGCTTCTTTGATCTGCTTTTCCAGCCAATCAGGGTTCTCTCTTGGATCAGGCATCGATAGCTCAAACTCATGCGGCCCTCGATGCCCATATTCCAACAGATAGTCCTCCTGGCTCATTTCACCTTTCACTACTGAAGATATACCAACAACGGGTCCCAAGCTCGCCAAACCTTTAGATCCTCTCAGGTTAGATAGAAGCACACTGGTATCATCACGCCCAATCCATTTCTCCAACTTTTCTTTCCATCGAACAAAATTTTGCATTTTACTACTGGGGCCTTCCAATGCAATCCACATCGCTTCAATATTCTTAAACCAAAGCTGCTCATTCCATAATGCTATCAACTCATCTTTGGACTGAGTATTACGAATTAACTCTTCAGTTTGAATGCACCAGGCTGCTGTTTTTTTTATGTGCTGCGGTATTAACTTCATAGCTTTTCGGCTCTGTTTAAAAGCATACAGCATTTTGGGGAGCATTATTTTGATAAGTTCTTTTTTAGAAAACGGGTATACAGGAATTTGGATTTCATCAGGAATTTCCCCGAAAACATTGCTCATTTTTTTTAATAATGACTTTTTATTCCATCCAAATGCCAAAAAAGCGGATAATGATACGCTCACATTGGAGTATACTCTTCCACAAATATTACCAGACATTAAATAATGGCCGGGGATCACATTATGTTCTTCATCCAAGGCACGAATAATGGACCAGCTTAAGGGAGTAACAACGTCTGAAATGGATTCACCCACATTTGTATTCGTCCAGAGAAAATCGCCTGTTAAAGAATCATTCCATTCAAATGTATCCATATTTCCGGGGCTTAAGGTGGTAACAGGTCGTGCTTGTAAAAAAAAGAGTTTTCCATTGGCAATGCCCCACTCAATATCCTGTGGCTCTCCCATTTCTTTTTCCAGGCGAGAAGCATATCGATATAACTTTCGGACATATGGAAGTAGCTCTTTCGGTCCTTCATATCGACCAGAAGGTTTGAATAAGGAGAAAGCATGAGCATTCCCTTCACCGGATACCAGTTGCTCTCCTAATCCAAATACAAGATTTCCAGACATTGCAGAACGATTGCCCGTAATAGGCTCAACTGTGAAAAGAACGCCCGAAATTTCAGAAGGAACCATTATTTGGACTACAACCGCCATTTGGTGAGCTTCTTCAATACCCTTAACCGCACTATATGCCTGCACTCTCTCACTGTATTGAGAATAGTGAACCACATCCAGGGCTTTCAGAACGTCGTCATTCGTTTCTACTTCCAGGACACTTTCAAACTCTCCTGCAAAAGAAGCTACAGCAGAATCCTCGCTCAAGGCTGAAGACCTTACTGCAAAGGAAGCATTAGGGTGATCCTTGCGTAGCTTTTCCAAATACCTTATAATTTCTTTCCATGTCTTTTTCTCAAGCCTCTCCCCTTTGAATGCCTGTGGAAAAACAATAAAACCGTCAGGAATCGGATAGCCAGCCTGAAGCATCCTAGCAAGCATCCCCCCTTTGCCTCCGGCCCATTTCTGAAGTTCGGGAGTTATTTCTGCAAACCATTTTATTTCATTTCCCATTTTGACACTTCCTAACTTTTTCAGTTGTAATATTTCGGCCCCGTGATTGGAAGTGGGTATATTTTCTGGTTATGTTTTTTATTATTTCGGGACTTAGTATCTTTTTACACTTTATACAAAAAGAAAGTTAATGTCAAATTAAATAATCTTTCATTTTTTCTTGAATTATTTAGGAAAAATGAAAAATAATTATCCCTCGCATCGCAGGTTCCGATATTGTAAGCCTCATAACAACTTGCTGTATCCTGCAAATAAGTCAATAAGTCTTAACAACAGAAAAAAACCTGCGGAAACGGTCCGCAGGTTCAAAAGTTATATCAAAAGGGGGTCATGCTGTTATTATAAGCAACGAATATTAAGGAATGATGTTTCGAATATTACAATTGTATTACAACCATTCTGTAGCAGACTAATTCCCGCAAGTATCGATAATCTTGTGACCATCTCCCGGTTTTAATCCAGTTGCGCCACATATCCACGATTTGAACGTACTTTATAAATGACCTCATCATAGTCGCCTGATTTCAAATCTGCAATAGCTTTTTCAATGGTGTAGAATACTTGCATTTCAGAATCCTCAAACTGGTCAGTCAATAAGAAAAAGAGCCTTTCGGCTCCTTCACTGCTGATACATATCATGCCTTACCTGCGCGGCAAAGCACCGCGCCCCGGCTTGTTCATGGCTGCTGCAACATGTTGCAATAACGTATCAGCATCGCGGGTAAGGCTGATCGCCTCCTGAATACTACCGGGGAAAAGCAGTGCAGCGCTTCGATAACCGTCCATTTTTGGGATTTGACGCATTGCTTTGTCTCTCCTGTCACCCTTAAGGCTATCCACCCGGCTTATCACCAGTTGGGATAACATTATCGTCTCCATGAACGGTCATTTTATTCTGCTTCGTGCTGATCCATGCCCACGAACCAACAACGTGTACCTACGAACGTTCGCTATCCAGAATCAGCGTCACCGGGCCCCAGTTGGTTAATGATACATCCATCATCGCTCCAAAAATGCCCGTCTCGACCTCCAAGCCTTTGGCTCGAAGCTGGCTGTTGAAAAAATCATACAGCTTCTCTGCATCCTCAGGCTTGGCCGCTCCCATAAAGTTGGGCCTTCTCCCCTTACGGCAGTCACCATACAATGTAAACTGAGAGACCGACAAAATGGACCCGCCGACATCCAGCACACTGTCGTTCATTTTTCCTTCAGCATCCTCAAATATACGTAATCCCGCTGTTTTATCCGCCAAGTAAACGGCATCAGCCGCCGTATCTCCCTGACCTATACCGACCAGCAGCATTAATCCGGCTCCAATCTTGCCGACCACCTTTTGATTAACCGTTACCTGAGCGTCTTTACAGCGCTGAATGATGATTTTCATCGACTATCCGCTGTCTCCTTTAACTTTCCCCTTTAAAAGGTGCTTGCAGCCGCAGCACGACTTCTCATAGCGACCTATGGGGGGCTTTATACCCAAATACGCTACACAAGGCTACAAGCCTTTTTTCACGCTTACAAGGCTATTGCATAATCCGATGCACGGTATATACATCTTTCACCCGTTTGATCCGTTCGACAACAGAATGCAAATGATCCGTATTGCGAATGAGAATCGTAATGTGAATCATCGCCATTTTGTTTTTGTCGGTACGGCCTGTGACGGCCGAGAAGCTGGTTTTGTTCTCGGATATAGCCTGAAGCACTTCGTTCAGCAGACCGTTGCGGTCATGTCCTGTAATCTCAATATCGACGCTGTAATTGACCTCTGCTGCTTCCTCCCACTCAACCTCGATCACACGAGCCTGATCTTCCCCCGTACCCGCAGGAATATTCGGGCAATCTGTCCGGTGAACCGATACGCCGCGGCCACGTGTTACATAACCGATAATGTCGTCTCCCGGCACGGGATTGCAACATCGTGCAAAACGAACGAGTAAATTGTCGACTCCTCTGACGCTGACGCCGTTGGTCGGTGTTTTTTTACGTTCGCCCTGCGGCTTGTACTCCTTGACCTCGGTGGTTAGCTCGATTAGCCGTGCCTCTTCCTGCTCCTTGCGCAGCTTCTCTGTCAGGCGTGTACAGACCTGAGCTGCGGTGATGCCGCCAAAGCCAATCGCAGACAGCATATCCTCTATATCGTTGAAAGAGAATTTTGCTGCCGCTTCCTGAAGCTTATCGTCACTCATCCATACCGAAGGCTCTATATCGCGTTTTTTGAGCTCACGCTCCAGATTCTCACGGCCTTTTTCGATATTCTCCTCGCGCTTTTCTTTCTTAAACCATTGCTTGATTTTACTGCGCGCGTGAGAGGACTGGGCAATTTTGATCCAGTCCTGACTAGGTCCATAAGAATGCTTGGACGTCATAATTTCGACGATATCGCCGGTTTTAAGCCGATAGTCCAGGGGCACAATTCTTCCATTTACCTTGGAGCCAATCGTTCGGTTACCAACTTCAGTATGAATACGGAAAGCAAAGTCCAGCGGAACCGATCCGGCAGGCAGCTCAATGACTTCCCCTTTTGGAGTGAACACAAACACAAGGTCCGAGAAAAAGTCCATTTTGAGCGATTCCACAAATTCCGACGCGTCCTTCGCCTCATTTTGCAGCTCCAGAATTTCTCGAAAAAAAGTGATTTTATCCTCAAAGTTCGTGTTATTGGCTCCGTTGCCTTCTTTATAAGCCCAATGGGCCGCAATCCCGAATTCAGCTGTGCGATGCATATCCACCGTGCGAATTTGCACCTCGGTAGGTTCCCCGTTGGGGCCCACGACTGTTGTATGAAGGGACTGATACATATTGGCCTTAGGCATGGCAATATAGTCCTTAAACCGTCCAGGCATAGGCTTCCACAACGTATGGATAATCCCCAGAGTGGCATAACAGTCCTTAATATTATCCACAATAATACGAATCGCCAGCAAATCATATATTTCATTGAATTGCTTGTTCTTCGTTGTCATTTTTTTAAACACACTGTAAATGTGCTTGGGACGCCCGGAAAGATCAGCCTGAATGCCCATTTCTTCCAGTTTCTCCCTGATACGTACAATAACATTATCAATAAATTGCTCCCGCTCTGCCCGTTTCTTATGCATCAAATTGGCGATGCGATAATACTGCTGAGGATTCAGATAGCGAAGAGCAATATCTTCCATTTCCCATTTAATCGCTGAAATACCCAAGCGGTTCGCAATCGGGCAGAAAATCTCCAGCGTTTCATAAGCAATTCGGCGCTGGCTTTCCTCCGACTGATATTTCAAGGTGCGCATATTATGCAAACGGTCCGCCAGCTTAATAACAATGACACGAATGTCCTGTGCCATAGCAATAAACATTTTTCGATAATTTTCGTTCTGCTGTTCTTCCTTGGAACGGAACTGGATACGCTCCAGCTTCGTCAAACCATCGACAAGCATCGCACATGTATCGCCAAAATGCTCGCGAATCTGCGCCAAAGACACCGTCGTATCCTCCACAACATCATGCAAAAGAGCGGCGATAATGGAGATGGTATCCATCTGCATATTAACGACGATATCAGCAACCGCAAGCGGATGCAGAATATAAGGTTCACCGGACTTGCGCGTCTGCCCCGAATGGGCCTGCTCGGCAAAATCATAGGCGTCCCTGATGCGGATAAGATCTGCTTCTCTGGTATAGGCCCCGGCCTTTTTAAGTAATTGCTCTATCCCCATTCTGCTCTATTCCGTGTCCTTTCTATGCAAAATGGAACCCGCCGATCAATGTCGCGCAAAGGTTCCCTTTTAAAAGTGATTTCCTATAATTATGACGGTTACTACGTCACACGTCAACTATTACAGGTTGGGTATTGTCGTGTTATTCCGTCACAAATAGACCAGCAAATCAGGAATGTTGACGAAATAAGACGAATTGTATTGAAAAAATTACGAAAAGTAATTAATGTATATAAGAATAATTGAACGAACTAAGGAGTGAACTGCGTTGCAACGCGAAATTCAAGTTAATGAAAAGCTTCCGGCAGGACCCGGGTTCCTGCTCAGCCTACAGCATTTGTTTGCCATGTTTGGCAGCACCGTGCTGGTGCCGAATATTTTCGGTGTCGATCCCGGCATGATTTTGCTGATGAACGGTATTGGCACACTGCTGTACATATGGATCTGCCGTGGCAAAATTCCCGCCTATCTCGGCTCCAGCTTCGCTTTTATCGCTCCCGTTAGTCTTGTGCTTAAAAGCAATCCAGGCGTTAACGGTTACGCTATGGCCCTCGGTGCTTTCATCGCAACGGGTGTTATTTTTTGCCTGGTCGCACTGGTGATCAAATATGCTGGAACCCGTTGGCTGGACGTGGTATTCCCACCCGCAGTCATGGGCTCCATTGTAGCTCTGATCGGACTGGAGCTGGTTCCGGTTGCAGCAGGCATGGCAGGCATTATCAATTCGGACCCTACTAAAGCATGGTCTCCAGATCCCAAAACCATTACCCTTTCCCTTGTTACACTCGGAGTCACTATTCTGGGTGCGGTACTGTTCCGTGGATTTGCCAAAATCATCCATATCTTGATCGGTATTGTGGTCGGCTATGTGCTTGCTTATTTTATGGGTATGGTCAATACACAGGCCATTGCGGATGCTCCCTTGTTTGGACATCCTGTCATTACCACTCCAGTATTTAATACTTCGGCTATGCTGACAATTCTTCCTGTCGCACTGGTCGTCATCGTGGAGCATATTGGTCATTTGCTCGTAACCAGCAACATTGTCGGACGCGAGCTGTCCAAAGATCCCGGCCTGCATCGTTCACTGTTGGGTAACGGTATTTCCACTGTGATTTCCGGCTTTGTCGGCTCTACGCCCAATACAACCTATGGTGAAAACATCGGTGTCATGGCACTAACGAAGGTGTACTCTGTTTGGGTCATTGGCGGAGCCGCAGTGATTGCCATCCTGCTCTCCTTCTCAGGCACCTTCTCAGCAATTGTTTCGAACATCCCGGCTCCAGTCATGGGCGGCGTATCCTTGCTGTTGTTCGGTGTCATCGCTGCCTCTGGTCTGAGAATCTTTGTCGAGCAAAAGGTGGATTTCGCCAAACCGACCAATATGCTGCTCGCTACCATCGTACTTGTTGTCGGAATCAGCGGTACGACACTCACTTGGGGCGCAGTTACCCTGAAAGGTATGGCGCTGGCAACAATCATCGGCATCGTCCTCAGCCTGTTCTTCAAGCTGATTGACGTGCTCGGCTGGTCGAATGATAAAACACAGGAGCCTTTAACGGAAAAAACACCGGATTAGTACCTGTTCCTTTACATGAAAACGCCGACTCTATGAGATACGGGTCCATCACGCACTTGTCTAACATCCAAGAGTGTTGGTTCGTACCTGCGTGGACGGCGTTTTTTTAATTCATATCTTATAATTTAAGATTAAAATCACACACGAAAACGGGATAACACCTGGTTGAATGTGTCAGAAACATCTGTAAGCGACTTGGCCGAGCTATCCAGACCCTCCAAAGCATTCAACTGACGTTGGGATCGGTCAGCGGCTTGCCCAGCACGTTCAGAAGAAGCTTTAGCAATATCGGCAAGATAACTAATGGATGCCGCAACTACCTCAGAACTTGCTGTCATTTCCTCTGAAGCTGAAGAAACCTCCTGTACCTCTACTACTATCTGCTGGATATCCTGATTCATGGCAGCAAAGCGCTGCTCCACCTAATGTATTACACAAAACAAAATAGTCCGATGGAGCAACTCTTTAGATAAAGAGATGTTCCATCGGACTATTTAGGTGATCCATGCATAAATATTTCCCGGGAAAACCCCGGATTTCCAAAGTCCTAATATTTAATCAGGGTGAACACATCTACGTCAGGCAGTTTTGCCCGACCGTTGAGTTCAGACAGCTCTATAAGAAAAGCAGCTCCCACCACATTTCCACCAAGCTGACGCACCAAGTTCACAGATGTAGCAATGGTTCCACCTGTAGCAAGCAGGTCATCTGCAATCAATACATTTTGCCCTGGCTCAATAGCATCCTTATGCATAGCAAGCATATCCTTGCCATATTCCAAACCATATGCTTCTTCAATGGTTTCCCCAGGCAGCTTTCCACTTTTACGAATAGGAATAAAACCAACGCCAAGAGCATAGGCCAGGGGCGCACCTACGACAAATCCGCGTGCCTCGGGACCCGCAATCAAATCAATTTTCAAATCCGATACCAGTTCCTTCATATCGTTGATTGCCTTGCGGTACAGCTCACCGTTTTTCATCAAGGTCGTAATGTCCTTAAAACTAATCCCTGGTTGTGGAAAATCGGGAATCACTCGAATATATTCTTTGTAGTCCAACTTAGTTCCTCCTACTGTAAACTTCTAAATTAGTATATCCATTCTACAACTTAAGCTTGAGACTATACCCTAAGACGCGCCCTTCATCAGCGACATGATCCAATTCGTCATCTGTGTTGTATCCGAATCCAGTAAATAACGCTCCATCTCAGCCATATCATATAATTCCTGATAGCGCGGAGAAGTCGTTAAATCGCGCTTGGGCGGATTGGGCACAAAACAAAATTGCCCTTCTGCACGCGTCATAAACTCAAGCTCCTCGAAGATGTCCAGCACTTTGGATAACATACGTACTGAACAGGAGCACTGCCGACTAAGAGCAGGCAGCATTGCTTTTTCGTCAACAGGCTGTGTTCCCATGCGGGAAAGCACAACATAAATACGCTTGAACAGCTCCCTGTCAGGGATTACGAGCCGACCAGCACGTTCACTGACCGAGTGCAGGAGAAATACATTTTCTACATTTTCAAAGGTAGACCATACTGCCTGTAGCTGCTCCGGCGTTTCCGGTGGCTCCAGCACGAACAGTGCCTTCACAGATTGCTGCACATCCCTTTGACCATTGCTGGGAGTAACAGTACCATCCTTATCGTATAACCATATGAATTCAGTGTTCACAGAACCCGTTGGACGAAGTGTGGATGACGGATGTACCAACACCGCAACGTCATTTTTTCTCTCCTCTACACGCGGATGAAAAATGTTCAAGCCTCGTTCCAACTCGGCAATAGGATTCGAGACTCCGCGATAATCAAAAATTTGCGGGGCCTGCACACGAATATCCTGCATCATCAGTTGGAGAGACCGTTTGCCATTCCACTCATTAATGGACAGCTCACCCAGCAGGTCCAGCTCGGTTTGCTGCTGTAAAAAATCAGCCAAATCGCCACGCTGAAAGGCAATCGCATCCAGCGATTGTCCGTTCTGTTCCAGCAGAAGCTTCACATGATTTTTCTCACGTCCCATTTTACGAGCCTCGCGTAATTGAAGACCCTGTAATACGAATCGTGGAGAAGGGTTCCCCATACCAAAAGGTTGCAACAATTCCAGTTCTTCAACCGCCTGTAAAGATACCTCGTCCAGACGACAAACCATATCTGCTTCAGCTACCGGAATAAGGTCTTCCGGTATCAAAATTGAACCGGCGTAGCGGTTAAGCCGCTCCTCGAACAATTCCAGATTGTCACGGCTCAGCGTCATACCCGCAGCCGAAGGATGACCACCAAAATGCTCCATCAGCTCATGGCTGTCGGTAAGAGCACTGTAGATATCCAATGCAGGGATAGAACGAGCAGAACCTTTACACATACCTGTCTCGGCATCTATCCCAAGAATAATGGTTGGACGATAATGGCGTTCCAATAGCTTGGACGCCACAATGCCGACGACCCCCACGTTCCAGCCTTCACCGGCCAAAACAATAACTGAGGGGAGCTTGCCTCCATTCAGCTTGGCCGCCAGCTGCTGCTCAGCTTGCTCCACAATTCGTTCGACCACCTGTTGACGCTCACGGTTAAGCAGATCGAGCGCATGCGCTAGTTGATCCGCTTCTTCTTCTTGTTCTGTCGTCAGCAGGGAAACCGCTCGTCCCGCATGATCCAGACGTCCACTGGCATTAATACGCGGTGCCAAGGCAAATGCGATGTTGACAGAAGTTACTGTAGGCATATCCACACCTGCTACACCAAGCAACGCCCGAATCCCAGGAAACGCAGAGCTTTTCATCGATTGAATCCCTCTACGTACCATCGCCCGGTTCTCGCCATGTAACGGCATCAAATCCGCTACCGTACCAATAGCAGCGATTTCAAACCATTCCTCAGGCACCTCATCCAGCAGTGCCTGCGCCAGCTTAAGAGCAACACCAACACCTGCAAGGCCTTTAAATGGGTATGGACAACCGGGCAGCTTCGGATTAATCAAGGTATACGCCTTTGGAAGCACAGCAGGCGGCTCATGATGATCGGTCACAATAACATCGATACCCAAGGATGTTGCATAATCAATTTGCTCAACTGCACTAATTCCAGTATCTACCGTAATGACCAGCGTAACTCCCTGCTGATGAGCCCAATCCAGGGCATGATTGTGCAGGCCGTATCCCTCATTGGAACGGTGGGGAATATAAATATCATAAGAGGCCTTTAGGAAACGCATAAGCTGAATCATCAATGATGTACTGGATACTCCGTCTGCATCATAATCGCCATAGATTAATATATGCTCTCCGTGCTCCAGAGCCTTGCGAATTCTAGGCACGGCCTCTTTCATGCCAAGAAGCAGATAAGGGTCGTGTATATCATCCACACTTCCGTACAAAAAGCGGTTTGCTTCCCCGGCTGTAGTGACGCCCCGGTTCACTAAAAGCCGGGACAACAATGGTGAAATCCCCAGCTCTTCTGTTAACGACTGAGCCGCCGCCAGATTAATTTCCGGGGTCTTCCATCTGTACTGCGAATGAAGCAATCCTGTTCACCTTTCTTTCATCATCGCCTTGCATTATTGCAGCAAGGACGACACATCATTATCCGGCAGTTCATGATTGGATTTGTAAGGATATCCGGCTTGATAGGGAATGAACTGCATTTGTACATGGGTCACCTGTGGAAAACGGGTCAGCAGTAAATTTTTAGCCCGATCGGCAATTTGCTGTGCTTCCTGCACCGTAATCCGAGGATTTACACTAATCGTTACATCCACTGTTATGAAATGGCCCGCTTCCTGGGCATGGAAATGTTCAATCGTTACAATACCATACACCCGTTGAATCGTCTCCATAAAACCTCGGGAGTCTTCCTCCCGCAAGGGCCTCGCCGGTGCCTGATAAGCGGTGTTCATCACCATCAGATAACCCTTACGCAATACCATACAAGCTACCAGCAAAGCTGCGGTTGGATCAAGATATAACAATGCCGGCCACTCCATCGCTTTACCAGTCATTGCACCGATCATGCCGATCAATGCAATCAGTGATGCATACAGCGAGTATCGTTCATGATTAGCGTACAGATCTGCTTCCGCTTTATGACCATGCTTAATCGAGTAGCGATACTGAAACTGAAATAACGCCTCTCTCAGCACCAAAGCAACAAAAGCAGTAATTAATGCATACAGATCGGGAGCCTGTGGTTCCGGGCTGCTCAATGAGCGGACAGCCGAGATCGCTAGCTGGAGACCACTCATCAGTACTAAAATAGACAGCACCACAGAAATGACAGTCCGAACCTTTTCACCATTTCGCAGCCGTGCCAGCACCCCGTGTCCTGTACCACCTTTGGAAAACAGGTCCTGCAAACGGAAAGCACTATCCGCAGCCGTGTGCAGTGCATCCCCCAACAATGCTTTACTGTTTGCCGCATAACCGACAGTCCCTTTGAGAACAGCAAGTGCGAGATTACCAACAATCCCGCTCCACGCTGCAGTTTCTAATGATCGGCTGCGTTCGCTATTCACAACGTTTCCCCCTCAATCCTGAACTGACCATTTCTCAGTAAGCTCCATTCCAAATCAATCGAATCCCTCAAAACAAACGATACATGGGCCGCTCCCGGGCATCTACTCAAGGTAAATCTCCAAACCTTAGAAAACCGCGCCCAAGCAGACGCGGCTTTCTCTTAAAATTATACTACTGATATTTGCGTAACTTAAGACTTTGCAGTTTTGACCGTGCCACCGCCAGCAGTCGGCGTTTTTTGTTTCCCTTTCAAAGCTACCCACAGCGGGCTGGCAATGAAAATGGAAGAATAAGCACCAAACAGCAAGCCGATAACCATCGCAAGCGAGAACATCCGAATCGACTCGCCCCCAAAAATGAACAAGCACACGGAAGCAATAAACACAGTAAACACGGTTGCGAGTGAACGCGTCATTGTCTGGGCAATACTATGATCGACTACCTGCTCCAAGTCGGCTCTGGATTTCTTTTTCGCAAATCGCAGATTTTCCCGAATACGGTCAAAAATAACGACAGTATCATTGATGGAGAAACCGACAATCGTCAGAATTGCAGTAATAAAGGTCAAATCCACCTCAAGGCGGAAAATGGAGAAAATACTGATGACAAGAAACGCATCATGCAGCAACGAAACAATAGCTGCAACGGCAAAACGCCATTCAAACCGGATCGAGATATAGACAGCGATGGCCACTGAGGCCAGCAAGATTGCCCAGATTGCATTTCGCTCCAGTTCTTGGGCCATTTCCGTATCTACCGTATTGACCTCAAATGAAGCCTTTGGATCAAGCTCTTTATTGAAAGAGGTTTTAAAATCATTCACTTGCTGGTCCGTCAATACCTGTGAAAAACGAATGCCGAAGCGCTCTTTACCCGGTGTATAATCTACCTCTTTGCCGATTCCCTTCTTGTCCAGCAAAGTTTGAATCTGCTCCTGCGTAACTACCTTGGTCAAATTGACATCCACGTTGGAGCCGGAACGGAAATCAACCCCGTAATTCAAACCGAATATTGACAAACTCAAAATACCGAGCAATGTGATAATAATCGAAAAGGTATAAAACCACTTGCTCATCTTGACATATTTATAGTCCCAATTAAAGCGCACTGATATCACTCTCCTTCACACCAAAATAACTTGGCTTCTTCACAGCATCCGCTTTAACCAGCAGATTGAGCAAGAAGCGGGAGAAGAAGATATTTGTCAAGATACTGGTGACAATATCAACGATGAGTACGAGAGCGAATCCACGAACGGAACCTGTTCCCAGTCCAAACATGACTGCTGCTGCTATAATTGTCGTAATATTGGCATCCATAACAGTACGGAACGAGGCCTTACTGCCTGCGATGACAGAAGAACGAATCGTTTTGCCTGACTTGATTTCTTCTTTAATCCGTTCATACGTGATGATATTGGCATCGACCGCCATCCCGATCCCGAGCACGAAGGCTGCGATACCCGGAAGCGTAAGCACGAAGCCACCCAAATAGAAGATCGCAAGCACCAACCAGGTATGAACGATGAGACAGAAGCTGGCAATTATTCCTGGTACACGGAACATCGCAATCATAAATACCAGAATAATGATCGAGCCGATCAAGCCAGCACGGATCGTTTGATCCAGTGACAGCTGACCCAATGTAGCACCTACGCTCTGAGAATATTTTTCCGTAAGTTTAAGCGGAAGAGCTCCCAGGTTTATCGTATCTGCCAGCTTGTTCGCTTCTTCACGAGTGTAATTACCTGTAATCGAGGCACTGCCATCCGTCAATTCTCCACGTACTGTCGGTGCAGATAGTAAATCATTATCCAAGAAAATAGCTAACTCTTTGTTAAGAAGCCGCTTTGTGATCTCTGCAAATTTGGCTTTGTCCTTCACTTTGATGCTAATTTCAGGCTGGTTCAGCTGGTTATAGCCAACAACAGCACCATTCTCCACAAAATCATTACCGCGGAGCTCAATTTTGCTGTATTGACCCGGCTTTTTAGCATCCGCTGCCGTTGCGCTGCGGAATGTCAGCTCGGCAGGCTTTTTCAGCATGGAGCGAACTTCTGCTTCATTAGAGACACCAGCAAGCCGCACGCGAATACGGTTGCTGCCCTCTGTTGTTACTTCCGGCTCAGTCGTACCAAGCGCGTTAATCCGTCTCTCCAGACTTTGAGCTGTTTGTATAAGAGACTGGCTGGTGACACGCTGCCCTGCTTCCAAAGGCTGGGCTTCATATAAAATTTCAAAGCCTCCCTTTAAATCGAGGCCTAGTTTTAAACTGTTCAGTAGGCCCGGGCTTGTCCCGACCATAACACCAGTTGTTATGAGCACGACCACGATGAAACTTAGAATTCTTTTCATTCCGTCCCATGTTCCCCTTTCATTCTCAATATTCCTATTATAGCTACCCCTCAAAAAGCAGTCAATTTGAACGCAAAAAAAGACTCCCTTCTATTCGAAAGTGGAGCCCCGTAATGCGGACATCGTCAAATAGTTCATAAAGCTCGTCGCTTTAAGGGAAAGTATATCGTTAACGAGCTTGTGCAGCGGAGGAATCCCCTCCTTTTCATATTTATGGCTAACACAATTCCATACGTCCTTACTTGTGACATGCTCATAGCCTACGAGAACCAACTCGTCTGCCTTGCTTTGACACAGCATCTCTATGGCGTCATCCCAATCCTGCTCATCCAGCTCTTCCATACCCACGATGGTCGTTCCTCCTCCCAGCGACTCCGTTTCCGCAAATCAGCAATTAGCGGGATCATTGACTGCTTTATATAACAATTCTATCCTGATCTTGGAAAATCCTTCTTTTTGTCGAAAATAGCCGTAAATCAACAATATATGCATTCATTTCGCTCGTCAATAGCAGAATTCACCACCTTCCCTCTGCTTGCCTGGATTGTTCTGCTTTTAATCCGAAAAGCTTGTCATGAACATGGACAGGTCTGGCATATCTTCTAAAGTAACGCATAGATGGAGAATTACATTTGGGGGAAGAGGGAGTTGCGATTGAAAAAGCAGACATTCATCCATGGAGCAATTATTTTATTGGCAGCGGGAATCATCAATCGGCTACTGGGCTTCATTCCGCGAATCGCGCTCCCGCGTATTATCGGACCCGAAGGAGTCGGCTTATACCAACAGGGGTATCCCTTTTTTATCGTGCTGGTGACTCTTATTACCGGGGGAATCCCACTTGCAGTAGCCAAACTTGTGGCCGAAGCTGAAACTGCGGGACAACCCGAAATGTCAAGGCGTATTTTACACACCAGCCTGCGCTTTACCATTACGCTCAGCCTGCTCGCTATGGTACTATGTCTTGTATTCGCCTCTTGGATCACAAACCACATCCTGACCGACAGCCGTGTGTATTATACATTTATTAGCATGAGTCCAATGATTGTTATCGTTGCTGTATCCTCTGCCTACAGGGGCTATTTTCAGGGAAAACAAAATATGATTCCGTCCGCCAGCTCCTCGATTGCCGAAACTGTTATGCGCATTTTTTGCGTCATTTGGTTTGCATACTTGCTTCTTCCTTACGGTGTTGCCTACGCTGCTGCAGGAGCCATGCTCGGTGCATTGGCGGGCGAACTGGTTGGTATGGTTGTGCTGCTATGGCAATACGTCATGAACCAGCGAAGCGATGGTTCTCCCCCTCAAACGAAGACATCTTTGTCCTCTGAGGCTCGTCCTGAGGAATCATCCGTTTTGTCACGTCTTATGTCTATATCTGTTCCCGTTACGGCTGGGAGGCTCGTCGGCTCCTTGTCCTATTTGCTCGAATCCATTTTATGCATGCGCAGC
Source organism: Paenibacillus kribbensis (assembly GCF_002240415.1). NCBI lineage: Bacteria > Bacillati > Bacillota > Bacilli > Caryophanales > Paenibacillaceae > Paenibacillus > Paenibacillus kribbensis. Next base: position 1,340,226 of record NZ_CP020028.1, on the reverse strand, counting down.
CTCGCCGCAGCAGGCATTGCAACTGGTATTGCAACCGCACAGTATGGGGCCATGCAGGGCATGGTCATTCCTGTATTATTACTGCCAGGTGTCCTCACCAGTTCACTGGCTGTTTCACTCGTCCCTTCCTTATCTGAAGCAGCTGCCAAAGGACACATTACCGCCATTCACAAACGTTTGCATCAGTCGCTTCGGCTTGCTTTGGTTGCAGGAGCCCCATTCGCCGTTATCATGTACGTGCTGGCAGAGCCTCTGTGTCTGTTACTCTACAATAATGGCGATATAGCAGGCATGCTTAAACTCATGGCGCCCTTTGCCCTGTTTATGTACATCCAGGCTCCGCTTCAGGCGGCACTTCAAGCCCTGGATCGTCCCGGGAGTGCTTTATTTAACACCTTTGTCGGAGCCGTTATCAAAATTGTGCTTATCGTATGGCTTGCTTCTCAGCCTCAGTATGGTATCTACGGAGCGGTCATCGCCATCTGCATTAACAATGCCATTGTCACCCTTCTGCATGGCTTCAGTGTCAGCAGACTACTTCGCTTCCGCGTGCGTTTGCTTGATTTCTGGAAAACCGGGGCAGGGATGATCATTATGGCAGCTGCGGTATTATATGTTTACAGACATCTGGCAGTGTTCAACCAAATGTGGCTTCAATTTATTTTTGCCGCAGGAGTGGGGATTATCCTGTACCTTTTCCTGATGACCTCAATCAAAATGATTGACTGGGACAACCTTACCCGCATTCCCATTCTGAGAAGATGGTTTAAAGCCAAAGAAATCTAATCCGAAGATTCCCCAAAGGCCGGTGGCGTAACATATACATGACCTCTATGATTCACAGTGCATAAGAAAACATCTTTAAAATCTTTGTGACCCTTCGCTTGAATCTGATTTTTAAGCCAAAATCGGTTCATATCCATCCGCTCCAAATTTCGGTCCAGCACCTTGCCATCCATAATTAATGGAACCGGCAGGCCTTCATATCTAAACTTCCCGCCGATTTGAGGAGTAGGATGAACTTTTTCCACCTGTTGCTCAATGTTCGTCAAATTCCTTTGACTTAAATCCTGTCTCATTTTGTCTAACTCTGCATCTCCATCTTTCTCATCCTTAGCTACCACCGTGAGCTTGCCTGTGGTTTCCAAAATAACACATTCGACTTCATCCAGACTTTCAAAATTTTGTTCACGAAGCTGTAACAACAAATCATCTAAATTGTAGCGTTGCTTAGCCATTTCATCCTTGTTTAGTTGTCCATTGGAGTACAATACACTGGGCCGGCCATCGAATAGCAGGCGCAGACGTCGGCTTTTAAGACTGAAATAGGAAATCCCAATTTGCAAAACCAAGAGTACTCCTAAAGGAATCAACCCTTCATAAAGTGGACGTTTTATATCCTCCAGGCTGAATACAGCAATTTCCGCAATCATAATGGATATGACGAGGTCGAATACAGACAATTTTCCGATCTCCCTTTTACCCATCAAGCGCATCACCAGATATACAATAAAATACATGAGCAGCGTCCGAAAAATATGAGCAAAAATATCGTGACTCAATATGTTCGCCTCCTCCCCTGTACTTTGCGACAAGACATTAATGGTTCATTGTACATGTATTCTGGCCGTTCCCCACTTGACTCATACAAAAAACAAAAGGCTAAATTATTGAAATAAAGAGAAAGACTGCTTGCGACTTGGTACTAAGCCTGAAGGCTTGACCATAGAATGATAATAGTTCAAACCTTGGTACAGGAGGAATTATCAATGGAGCTCATTCGCCGCTGGTGTTCGTTTCGTCTGGCCCATCCCATTTTATCCGGCTTGTTTTATGCTTTTGCATGGATGCTGCTTGGCGCATTGATTCTTTCACTACTGTTGTGGCTGACACAAATGCAGGAACAGGACTTATCCTTGTATACGTACATCGTTCACGCATTCGCTATGCTATCAGGCGGTTTCGTCGCAGGTAAAAGATCAACCAACAAAGGCTGGTATCAAGGCGGCATTACAGGCATCCTGTATGGCCTTATCGTTCTTCTGGTCGGTTTTCTGGCACTGGATGCGGGCATGAACGCTAAGGACCTATTGCACTTAGGAATTGCCTTTGTCATAGGCGCGGGAGGCGGGATGTTCGGGATTAACCTTAGTAAATAATCAAATTTCAAAAAAAGTGTACCAGCCCGTGTAACGAAGCAACACAAAAAAACCGAGCCTCCTCAAAGGCTCGGTTTTCACATGACAATCGGCAGATTCTACGACTTAGAAACAGCTTCCTCAGCTGCAGTATCTTTTGCAATCGCATTACTGATTGCACTGCGGTCAAAGGTCAGCTTCGTCACATCATTCACACGCAAAACAACCACATCGTCCGTAATCTCCACAATTGTACCGTGAAGACCTCCGATTGTTATCACCTTATCTCCCTTTTTCAAAGCTTGAAGCATCGATTGACGCTGCTTTTGTTTTTTCTGATTCGGACGAATCAGCAAGAAATAAAAGATTACAAACATCAGAGCCAGTGGCCAGATCATTTGAAAAAGTCCCCCAGCTCCACCGGGTGCAGCCGCAGCTGTAGCAAATTGAAACACGTTAAATCCCCCTTTCAAATCTCCCCTAAAACTTAAAAGCCTTTATCATTATCATGAAGACCGTACTGCTCAAAAAATTCATCGCGGAAATCAAGCAGTCTGTCATCCATAATCGCTTGTCTGACATTGCGCATCAATTGTATTAGGAAATGCAAGTTATGATACGTTGTCAGTCGGAGCCCGAAGGTTTCATCTGCTTTAATTAAATGTCGCAAGTACGCGCGTGAATAATTGCGACAAGTGTAGCAATCACAAGCCGGATCAAGCGGGCCAAAATCGCTTGCAAAATTGGCATTACGAACGACAAGACGACCTTGACTTGTCATCGTTGTCCCGTTGCGGGCAATCCGGGTTGGAAGTACACAATCGAACATATCCACACCACGGATAGAACCTTCAATCAAGGCATCCGGCGAACCTACGCCCATCAAATAACGTGGCTTGTTGGTAGGAAGCAGCGGAACAGTATAATCGAGCACTTCATACATCAAATGCTTTGGTTCCCCCACACTCAGTCCACCAATAGCATACCCCGGGAAATCCATGGAAGTCAAATCTGCCGCACTTTGCTTGCGTAGATCTTCATGCATACCTCCTTGTACAATGGCGAACAGCCCTTGATCATGAGGACGCGCATGTGCCTCCAAACAACGCTCAGCCCAACGGCTGGTGCGTTCCAATGACTTTTTCACGTATTCATACTCAGCCGGGAACGGTGGACATTCATCGAAGGCCATCATAATATCCGAGCCAAGCGAGTTTTGAATTTCCATTGCCACTTCCGGCGAAAGAAACTTCTTATCTCCATTTAAATGAGAGCGAAAATGAACACCCTCCTCTGAGATCTTACGCATTTCACTTAAGGAAAACACCTGGAATCCGCCACTATCCGTTAAAATAGGACGGTCCCAATTCATAAACTTGTGCAGTCCACCCGCTTCACGAATAATATCATGACCGGGACGAAGAAACAGATGGTACGTGTTACTCAAAATAATTTGAGCATCCATCTCCTTCAATTCCTCAGGACTCATCGTCTTGACTGTAGCTTGCGTCCCCACAGGCATAAAGGTTGGTGTCTCAATAACTCCGTGAGGTGTATGCACACGCCCGAGGCGAGCTCCTGATTGCTTGCAGGTTTTAATATGTTCGTATCTTATTGCTGGTGCCATATTTTCTCTACCATCCTTAATTAATAAATGAACATTGCGTCCCCGAAGCTAAAAAACCGATATTCGCGGTCAATCGCCTCCTGGTAAGCATGCATAATATTCTCCCTGCCCGCCAGTGCGCTGACCAGCATAACCAGGGTGGATTTAGGCAAATGGAAATTCGTAATCATTGCATCCACCACACGGAATTCATAGCCTGGGTAAATAAAAATCTGTGTCCAGCCGCTGCTAGCCTGCAATACTCCATCTGCAAATGTATTGCCCACCGTCTCCAGCGTTCGGCAACTGGTTGTCCCCACTGCCACGACTCTTCCACCGCGCGCCTTGGTTGCATTGAGTATATCCGCCGTTTCCTGTGACAATGAGTAATATTCTTCGTGCATGACATGCTCTTCAATCGTATCCACCGACATCGGTCTGAACGTCCCTAAGCCAACATGAAGTGTGACAAAAGCAATGGAAACACCCTTCTCCCTAATTTGGTCCAGCAATTGTTCTGTAAAATGCAGTCCTGCCGTAGGAGCCGCAGCAGAACCTTCGTGCCGAGCATAAACCGTCTGATAGCGCTCGCGATCATCCAGTTGCTCCTTGATATAGGGCGGAAGCGGCATTTGTCCAAGGCGGTCCAATATCTCTTGAAAAATACCTTCATAAGAAAAGGAAAGCACCCTTCCCCCCATATCTCCTTCTTCCTCAATAACTGCCTTCAACTCATCACCGAAAACGATAACAGCTCCCTTTTTCAGCTTCTTACCGGGTTTTACCAATGCTTCCCACCGGTCTCCCTCCAGTTGCTTAAGCAGCAACACCTCGGCCTTAGCTCCGGTATCTTCCTTGATGCCGAACAAACGTGCAGGAATCACTCGCGTATCGTTCAATACCAGCGTATCCCCCGGACTGAGATACTGGACAATATCCGAAAATGTATGATGCTCCACTTCGCCGTTATTCTTGTTCAGCGTCAGCAATCTGGAAGCGCTCCGCTCCAGCAAAGGCGTCTGAGCAATTAATGCTTCAGGTAATTCAAAATCATAGTCGTTTACGTTCATATATTGGTCATTCCTTAACTATATCCACATTTTTGTAATAGTGTTGCAAAATTTTCTTGTAATCATACCCCTGCTCGGCCAAACCGTTGGCTCCCCATTGCGACAAGCCCAACCCATGGCCATTTCCTTTACCTGTAAAAATAAAGCTTTGTGTTTTGTCAATGACTCGTGCATGACGGTCTTCATTCATGACGATCACCCCGTTACCGCTTGAAGTGCTGCTCCCGGATGCTGACAGAATTTGAGTTCCTTGCGTGCCACTTATATGAGAAGTAGCCCCATCTGCGCCTAATACAGTATAACTGCCGGTACTCGCAATATCAAACAGAGTGCTAGGCAATCCCCCCATCGCTGAACGATACATATCGGGGTATTTTACCGCCAAAGGTGACCCGTTGGCTTCAACCTCCAGCACACGCCCTGACGGACCGCGTTTGGTAACATCCAGATGATTAATTGAGGCTGGTACTGTACCCGTTACTTTCCCTTGTAGTGATTTAGCAATTTGCGCTGATGTAAAAGGTCCACGCACCCATGCATAGTCTCCGGATTGAGGCACCTTCTCCAAAACAATCATCTCTTCACCCGGTTGCGCCTTGGCTACTGGTGCAACTGCCGACTGAATTTGGGGGATAGGGCGCACATTGGTATTTTCAGCAGTAACGGTAATTTTGTCTAACCCTGCTTCTGTGACTCCCTCCAGCTCCTTGGCATTATCCTCACGTATATAACCTGTTTGGCCACTGGAGAGAAGGACATGATACCACTCCTGTGCTCCTTTTTGCGCTGTTGTATCTCCCGAACTGTCTACGCTGGCGAATGCTTCACCACCACTGTTCCATACCTCGGAAGCATCTGCTGTTACACCGCCCGCATTAGATGAAAATACAGCTTCGACCACTTTGCCGCCGCTTTTAATCACTTCACCAGCCGTGGCATCTACAGCCTCATTGACATTCGCATGTTCCGAACCTTTACCATTGTAAGCCTGACTTAATGTGCCATCCACCACGTTCCCGATCTGAAACCGATTGCCTTGGGCAAGGGCATAGCTGCGGGCCGCTACCGCTTGAGCCTTGAGGGCTTCAGCAGGCCATGAGGAGTAGACCTCCGCTCCTACCACGGAATATAAATACTGCTCGAGCGGTACGTCATTAACAAGCGCCAGTTGTCCTGAGGTCATGCTAATCTCCATGTCGCCGCGATATGTACGCTGTGATCTTTCAACCACTTGAATCCCATTATTACCGCCGTTGACAATGACCTTGCTGTTATTAGAGCCACTCAGCATATAATGTGACATCGCTTGCGAGCCTGTCGTTACTCCTGCTTCTTGTCTTATCATGAGTCCGGTTTGAGTAGCACTAACTTTAGATAACGTAAGTTTGGGCTGCTTGCTCTCCAGCTCTGTCTTTAAAGTCGATAGCTTGCTGTCGTTACTCTCTTCTCCAACCCACACAGCATACTGACCTCTTGATTGAATCACAGTAAAAGCATCAAAGCCTGCCGCAGCAATTGTCGCTCGAACGAGATTTGCCTCCTGCTCGGTTCCATAGTTTCCTGTAGACCAGTGCTTATTGCCCTTAACTTCAGCCTGCGTTCCGGTTGCCGAAGAAATCCGCTGTACAGCAGCCTGTGCGGACTGTTCACTTGCATAAATTCCCGCGTACACCTGATAGACAGAGCTACCGTTTTTAGAACCGATAAAAACCGTAGGTTTATCATTCGTCTTTTGCAGGATTTGAGCCGCTTTAATTGCTGCTGCTTCATTTCCTTCAAGTACCTTCACCCGATAGCTGTCTACACTAAAACGAGCGGTGCTGTCCGGTAGTCCCATCCAAGCCTGATAACTGCCTCCACTGTTCTGTCCGACACTCAGACCTTCTGATGATTTCAAGGTTACCGCGGGAACTATTGCTTTATATTTACTGCCTAGATCCGCAAAGATCACTACACGAATATCTTCTTGGGCGGCAGCAGCCTGAACACACGAAGACCAGGGAATGCAAACTGTAGCTAATACCATAATCGCTGCTGCTCGTTTGGCCCGACCCGTCCATGTACTGAAAATTGTTTTTCGGTTCAATGCTTTTCCATTCATTTCTGAATCCCCCCATTCTGGCTATCCTAGCATGCATAAAGCATGATTTGGCGGGATCTCGACCATCGCCTGTCCCTTTAAATACATCGGCGGAATAAACCGAAATTTGAACACGCTCAATTCTTGCTCAAATGGTCTTTTCCCCTAACGATCCTATTCCACCAATATCGTACTTACTATATCGTACTTCCCCTTTCGCACTTACCATAATTGCGTAGCTACGCTGTAAATTAATCTCAATTACTTTCTCTTTAAAACCGTACTTTGGGCTGTGCTCTTGCAATAAAAGCCAAAAGCCCACCATTTCTAGTCACCGTGGATCCGTTGGCATAGGGATTCCAAGGTGAGCATATGCCGCTGGAGTCACCGTACGTCCCCGAGGTGTTCTTTGTAAAAGTCCAATTTGCAGCAAATAAGGCTCATACACGTCCTCAATCGTCTGGCTCTCTTCACCGATGGTTGCAGCAATGGTATCCAATCCCACAGGTCCACCCCGAAATGAATGAATCATGGCCTTAAGCATTTTATGATCAATTTCATCCAGTCCGAGCGGATCAATTTGAAGTCTTTTCAGCGCCTCTGCGGCCAATTCTGAATGGATCATACCGTCTCCGGCAACTTGGGCAAAATCACGCACCCTTTTTAACAGTCGATTCGCAATCCGTGGTGTCCCCCGTGAACGCAATGCAATTTCTTCGGCTGCATCCCCAACGATCTCAACTTCCATAATATCCGCGTTTCTGGATACGATGTAGGCCAGCTCGTCCGTCGTATAGAACTCCAATCGACTGATAACACCAAACCGGTCGCGCAACGGCGCAGAAAGCAGCCCAGCGCGTGTAGTAGCCCCTATAAGGGTAAAGGGCGGCAAATCCAGGCGAACTGAACGCGCACTCGGGCCTTTACCAATCATAATGTCCAGCGCAAAATCCTCCATCGCCGGGTACATGACTTCTTCCACCGTACGATGGAGGCGATGAATTTCATCAATGAATAAAACATCGCCTTCTTGAAGATTGGTCAGCAGCGCTGCCAGGTCTCCAGGTCTTTCAATCGCAGGCCCTGAGGTGGTACGCAAATTAACCCCTAGTTCATTCGCAATAATGTTGGCGAGAGTCGTTTTACCCAATCCGGGAGGACCGTACAACAGTACATGATCCAGCGCTTCTTTACGCATTTTGGCCGCTTCAATGTAAACTTTCAAATTTTCCTTAACCTGATTTTGCCCGATATATTCATTAAGATAACGGGGGCGAAGGCTTAGCTCCGCCGTCTGGTCTTCCATCATCAAATTGGCGGAAATAATCCGATCATCCATTTTCCATCGCTCCTCTTTCACCAGACTTCTGTCAACGGACACCAGCGTCCTATCCGGCAAACAACAGTTGCAAAGCCCGTTTCATCAAAATATCGGCAGATTCATCAGGTTTCGCATCCTTCTTCATTCTGCTCCATACCTTATCCAACTCTGCATCTGTGTAACCGAGTGCCTTGAGCGCCTCACGTGCCTCGCCCCAATACGAACCCTCGCCCTCTTCCACGACAGGCTCTGCAAACAGTCCGGTCACCATCCCCAGCGAACCAATACCGTCCAGCTTGTCTTTCAAATCCAGAATCATGCGCTGCGCCGTCTTTTTACCGATTCCCGGCAACTTGGTGAGAAATGTGATATTTTCCTGATAAATCGCCGTCACCACATGAGCAGGCGTACCGCCTCCCAAAATCCCAAGTGCCACACGTGGTCCAATACCAGATACATCAATCAGTTTACGAAATAATTGCTGTTCCTCACGGGTTGCAAACCCAAACAGTAAAATAGCATCTTCCCTCACATGATGGTGAATGTAAATAACCACCGGTCCTTCCGTTTTGGCGAAGGCGTAAGGATTCGGACAGAACACCCGATATCCCACCCCCTGCACATCCAAAACGACATATTCATTTTCCAAGTGAGCCACAGAACCACGCAAGAAATCTATCATTTTCGCAATACCTCATTTAATTTTGAATTTAGTCCATAGGAATGCGCATGACAAATAGCCACCGCCAAAGCATCCGCTACATCATCCGGTTTAGGCACAGCCTGGAGCTTTAGAAACATTCTAACCATCTCCTGCACCTGCTTCTTCTCCGCCTTGCCATACCCTACAATAGCCTGCTTTATCTGCATCGGCGTGTATTCCCCAATAGGGAGATTACGTTGCCTTGCAGCCAGCACCAGCACACCACGCGCCTGACTTACAGACATAGCAGTCGTAACGTTGCGATTAAAAAAAAGCTTCTCCAGCGCTACCGCATCAGGCTTATATTTATCAATCAATTGCAGCATGCCTTCATACACATGAAGCAGCCTATCTTCTTCCGGTGTATGGGCTTCTGTCTGAATGCAGCCGTACTGCACAGGAACCACCTTACTGCCAATCTTGTCCACAAATCCGAAGCCCACAATAGCAATACCCGGATCAATTCCTAGAAAACGCAAAAAAATCTCTCCCTTATCGCTAAACCATGGCGTTAACTAACATCAGCCAACTCTATCCTGAATACATTTATGGCTAAATTCCATACAAAGCGAACATATGTGTCGTTCATTTCATTATAACAAAACTTTGCATCTAATAGAGGAAAAAATTTAACTCTCAGTGAAAACATAAAAAGAGACGCCACAAGCATCACCTGATCGGTAAAAGCCTGACGTCTCTTGCTTCTAATCAATATTGCTGTTTTAATACCCTCTGTGTTCGTTCCACCGCAAAGTCACTAAAAGTAGAGATTACACTGTTGTACTCGTTTATATCCTGTACACGGATTCCCTGTTGCAGCTGTTCATACACCCCTTCCGGCAAAGCCGTTTCCATGGAGTCTACATCCAGTTGGAAAAAAGTCCGTATCACCTTCTCCTTTTTAGGTGGCCCTTCAAACAAAGTGAGTTGTCCGTCAGCGCTCAAGCCCATGTAGCCGTGCTCTTTACACGATTCTGACAGGTCTTCCACCCTTCGCTCGAACCATACCTCTCCCTTAGTATTAAGCCGTCCCTTCCAGTCGGGATGCTGTTTCAGTAAATTTTCCAGCTGCTGCGAGCTTAGCGTTCCCAAGGAAAGTGTTTCCGTACCACATACATAGGTAGTTAACAGGTGAGTTTTCCTGCTTATACCGGAAGCACGTATGCTTTGCAAAACCTGCATCTGTGAGGAGTGATCTTCAGCCGGTGTTGTGTGTGAGGATTCCTCCATATCAACCTCTGCCATAACGGCAGTAGCGAGTGGCTGTGACAGCATAGCCTGCATATGTCTTGAAAACAGAATACCCAACCCAGCCAGCAAACAAGCTACTCCAAAAATGGTGCAGGCCCATACTGTTCTTCTTCCCTGTTTCCAGCGCCGTTTCATTTGTTTTTTCCAGCTTAATCGCTTCACAGTAATCCCTTCCGTCCCACTTTTTGTGTTAGTGTGACCTGGAGATTACTGAATTATACAAAAAGATAATAAAGACAATAAAAAAAGCCGCTGCTTCCAGCGACTTTCCCTTTGAATCGGGATGACACGATTTGAACATGCGACCCCCTGGTCCCAAACCAGGTGCTCTACCAAGCTGAGCTACATCCCGAAATACATGCCGGTGAGAGGACTCGAACCTCCACGGTTTCCCTCACGATTTTGAGTCGCGCGCGTCTGCCAATTCCGCCACACCGGCTTATGAAGTTAATGGCGCGCCCTGAGAGATTCGAACTCCCGGCCTTTTGATTCGTAGTCAAACGCTCTATCCAGCTGAGCTAAGGGCGCAAATATGGAGCGGACGACGGGAATCGAACCCGCGACCCTCGCCTTGGCAAGGCGATGCTCTACCGCTGAGCCACGTCCGCAATACAATTATATTATAACATATAATTTCAAAAAATGGTGAGCCATGAAGGACTCGAACCTTCGACACCCTGATTAAAAGTCAGGTGCTCTACCAACTGAGCTAATGGCTCCCAACAGGGTCATGCAACTTTATAAAAATGGCGGAACTGACGGGATTCGAACCCGCGATCTCCTGCGTGACAGGCAGGCATGTTAGGCCTCTACACCACAGTTCCATAATAAAGTTAATTGGTTGCGGGGGCAGGATTTGAACCTGCGGCCTTCGGGTTATGAGCCCGACGAGCTACCGAACTGCTCCACCCCGCGAAAGTAGAAGGGAATTCTTTTTAATTATTTATGGTGGAGGCTGAGGGGATCGAACCCCCGACCCTCTGCTTGTAAGGCAGATGCTCTCCCAGCTGAGCTAAGCCTCCGTACTACTTATGACCCGTAGGGGATTCGAACCCCTGTTACCTCCGTGAAAGGGAGGTGTCTTAACCCCTTGACCAACGGGCCATGCAACAAAATAATTCTGGCGGAGAGAGAGGGATTCGAACCCTCGAGACGCTTTTGGCGCCTACACGATTTCCAATCGTGCTCCTTCGGCCAACTCGGACACCTCTCCATATGGCTCCCCGAACAGGACTCGAACCTGTGACAACTCGATTAACAGTCGAGTGCTCTACCAACTGAGCTATCAGGGAATAATAATCATAAAGCTTGCTTGGCGGCGTCCTACTCTCCCAGGACCCTGCGGTCCAAGTACCATCGGCGCTGGAGGGCTTAACGGTCGTGTTCGGGATGGGTACGTGTGGAACCCCTCCGCTATCGCCACCAAACATGAATTTGCCTCGCAAATTCTTTTTCAGGAAGCAGCATCGCCAAATGCTGTGTGTTCGCTTGTCCAGCCTAAGCCACTTGAGCTTACGCTATATCAAACTTACACCCTGAAAACTGGATCCGAAACTCCATTGCGTCCTATCTTTAGGATAAGCCCTCGACCGATTAGTATTGGTCAGCTCCATGCATTGCTGCACTTCCACCCCCAACCTATCTACCTCGTCGTCTTCAAGGGGTCTTACTAATTGGGAAATCTCATCTTGAGGGGGGCTTCACGCTTAGATGCTTTCAGCGCTTATCCCTTCCGTACATAGCTACCCAGCTGTGCTTCTGGCGAAACAACTGGTACACCAGCGGTACGTCCATCCCGGTCCTCTCGTACTAAGGACAGCTCCTCTCAAATTTCCTACGCCCACGACAGATAGGGACCGAACTGTCTCACGACGTTCTGAACCCAGCTCGCGTACCGCTTTAATGGGCGAACAGCCCAACCCTTGGGACCTACTTCAGCCCCAGGATGCGATGAGCCGACATCGAGGTGCCAAACCTCCCCGTCGATGTGGACTCTTGGGGGAGATAAGCCTGTTATCCCCAGGGTAGCTTTTATCCGTTGAGCGATGGCCCTTCCATGCGGTACCACCGGATCACTAAGCCCGACTTTCGTCCCTGCTCGACTTGTAGGTCTCGCAGTCAAGCTCCCTTCTGCCTTTGCACTCTTCGAATGATTTCCAACCATTCTGAGGGAACCTTGGGGCGCCTCCGTTACTCTTTAGGAGGCGACCGCCCCAGTCAAACTGCCCACCTGACACTGTCCTCGTACCGGCTTACGGTACCAAGTTAGAACCTAGATACGATCAGGGTGGTATCCCAAGGATGCCTCCCCTCAAGCTGGCGCTCAAGGCTCGACGGCTCCCACCTATCCTGTACAGATCGTACCCAAATTCAATATCAAGCTGCAGTAAAGCTCCATGGGGTCTTTCCGTCTTGTCGCGGGTAACCTGCATCTTCACAGGTATTAAAATTTCACCGGATCTCTCGTTGAGACAGCGCCCAAGTCGTTACGCCATTCGTGCGGGTCAGAATTTACCTGACAAGGAATTTCGCTACCTTAGGACCGTTATAGTTACGG